>NZ_QGSY01000245.1 GCF_003857035.1 Micromonospora arida | reverse complement strand
CGGTGCGGGCGGTGAGGGTTCTGGCGGCGATGTCGGGTGGGGTTGACTCGGCCGTGGCGGCGGCGCGGGCGGTGGCCGCCGGGCACGATGTGACCGGCGTGCACCTGGCGCTCGCCCGCAACCCACAGACCTATCGGACCGGGGCGCGCGGCTGCTGCACCCTGGAGGACTCCCGGGACGCCCGGCGGGCGGCCGACGTGATCGGCATCCCGTTCTACGTGTGGGACATGGCCGACCGCTTCCACGAGGACGTGGTCGACGACTTCGTCGCCGAGTACGCCGCCGGTCGTACGCCGAACCCCTGCCTGCGCTGCAACGAGAAGATCAAGTTCGCGGCGGTGCTGGACCGGGCGGTGGCCCTGGGCTTCGACGCGGTGGTGACCGGGCACCACGCCCGCCTCGGCGCGGACGGGCTGCTGCGGCGCAGTGTCGACCTGGCCAAGGACCAGTCGTACGTGCTCGCCGTGCTCACCCGCGAGCAGCTCGACCGGTCGATCTTCCCGCTCGGTGACTCGACCAAGGCGCAGGTCCGCGCCGAGGCCGCCGAGCGTGGCCTGGCCGTGGCCGACAAGCCGGACTCACACGACATCTGCTTCATCGCCGACGGGGACACCCGCGGCTTCCTGGCCGGTCGGCTCGGTGAGGCGCCCGGCGACGTGGTGGACGCGTCCACCGGCGCGGTCGTCGGCAGTCACAGCGGTGCGTACGCGTACACGGTGGGGCAACGTCGCGGGCTGCACCTGGACCGGCCCGCCCCCGACGGTCGGCCACGCTACGTGCTCTCCATCACGCCGAAGACCAACACGGTGACGGTCGGCCCGGCCGAGGCCCTGGACGTGTCCGACGTGCACGCCGTACGTCCGGTCTGGACCGGCGGCGCCCGTCCGGACGCCCCGGTCGAGTGCGAGGTGCAGTTGCGCGCGCACGGCGAGGTGGTGCCGGCGACCGTCGCCCTCGACGGTGACCGGCTGCACGCCGAGCTGCGCCGACCGGTACGCGGCGTCGCCGCCGGTCAGGCCGTGGTGGCGTATCGACCGGACCCGGCCGGCGACGTGGTCCTCGGCTCCGCGACCATCACCGGCTGACCGCACACCCCGGGTGTTCGCGGGATAGCCTTCGCCCGTGACAGATCAGGCGTGGCCCTGGCCGGCCGGCGCGGCAACCGGAATCGGCTCGCTGCCCGGCACCGACATCGGCGAGGCTCAGCGGGTGGTCCTCGGTGAGCTTCCCGAGCTGCCGCACCTGCCCGAGTTGCCGGCCCGTGGCCCCGGAGCGGACATGATCGGCCGGTCCGCCGGGCTGCTCGTCGAGCTGCCGGTCGAGGTGTACGCGGGGCGGTGGCGGGTCGCCCCACGCCCGGGCCGCGACCTGCGCCGGGCCCGTGACCTGATGGAACGCGACCTGGACCAGCTCGCCGAGCAGGCCGAGGGGTACGCCGGGCCGATCAAGGTGCAGGCCGCCGGCCCGCTCACGCTGGCCGCCTCCCTGGAGTTGCCGATCGGTGGCCGACTGCTGCGCGATCCCGGCGCGGTCCGCGACCTGACCGGCTCCCTCGCCGAAGGGCTGCGCGCGCACGTCGCGGCGGTCGCCCGCAGGCTGCCCCAGGCATCGGTGCTGCTGCAACTGGACGAGCCGTCACTGCCGACCGTGCTGGCCGGGCGGGTGCCGACCGAGAGCGGTCTGGGCGCGTACCGGGCGGTCGAGTCGGTGGACGCCGCCGCCCTGCTGCGCGTGGTCGTCGAGGCGGTCGGCGTGCCGACGCTGGTGCACTGCTGCGCCCCGGACGTACCGCTGGAGCTGATCCGCTCCGCCGGCGCCGTCGCGGTCGCCCTCGACCTGGACCTGGTCACCAAACTCGACCCGCTGGGCGAGGCGATCGACGCCGGCCTCGGGTTGCTGGCCGGGGCCGCGCCGACCCGGCCGCCGTCGGCCGGTGGGGCGCCGACCTCCGCGCAGATCGCCGACCGGGTACGCCAGGTCTGGGACCGCCTCGGCTTCCCTCGTCGCCAACTCGCCGAGCAGGTGGTGGTCACCCCGGCCTGCGGCCTCGCCGGCGCCACTCCGGAGTACGCGCGGGCAGTGCTCGCCGCGTGCCGCGACGCCGGTCGGCGCCTCGCCGAGGCCTGAGGTTTCCTGTCGTACCCGGTGGGCAGGATGACGGTCATGATTGGACAGCTGCGTTCAGTGGTGATCGACTGCCCGGACCCGCGGGCGTTGGCGGCGTTCTACGCCGAACTGCTCGGCGTTCCGTTCGCCGAGGGCGACTCCGATGACGACTGGGTGGTGCTGGGCGGCCCACCCGGTCACCAGCCGCGCCTCGCCTTCCAACAGGCGCTCAACCTGCGCCCACCGGCCTGGCCGGATCCCGAGCGCCCACAGCAGTTCCACCTCGACGTGACGGTGGACGACATCGAGGCCGCCGAGAAGGCGGCGCTCGCGCTGGGTGCGCGGCGGCTGCCAGGTGAGGGCGAGGGCTTCCGGGTCTATGCCGATCCGGCCGGCCACCCGTTCTGCCTCTGCTGGGACTGAGCCGTGGGTTGCGGCGGCGGGGCATCATTGCCGCCGTGATCCACACCTCTGCGCTTCGCGCCTCCGGTTCGCTCTTCGGCCTCGCCTACGGTGACGCGCTGGGCAAGCCGACCGAGTTCCTGACCGTCGCCGAGATCGAGCGCCGGTACGGCCCGACCGGTCCGCGTGAGCTGTCCGGCGAGCCGGCACTGGTCACCGACGACACCCAGATGGCGCTGGCGGTGGGTTGGGCGCTGCACGAGGCGCCGTCGTTCACGCCTGAGGCGGTGGAGCCACTGCTGCGGCAACGCTTCCTGGCCTGGGCGGTCAGCCCGGACAACAACCGTGCGCCGGGCATGACCTGCCTGCGCGCCTGCGCCGAGCTGAGCCGTGGGGTGCGCTGGCAGGAGGCGACGGTGGTCGGCTCGAAGGGCTGCGGGGCCAACATGCGGGTCACCCCGGTCGGGTTGCTCGACGTGGACCTCGACACGCTCGCCGGGTTGGCCCAGTTGCAGGCCGGGATGACCCACGGCCACCCGACCGGGTTGGCCGCCAGCGAACTCACCGCGTATGCGGTCTTCGCGCTGCGCACGGGCGCCTCGCTGCCCGACCTTCCCGCGCTGCTCACCGAGCGGGCACTGTCCCAGCGCCTGGTCTACCGGGAGCGGTGGCTGGGCGACCTCTGGCAGCGCCCGGGGGTCGGCACACCGGAGGAGTTCATCGCGCGGGGCTGGGACGAGTGCCTGGCGGTGCTGGGCCGACTGACAGACACCCTGGCGCAGCCGGACGACGGTGGCGACCCGTGCCAGGCCACCGGGGAGGGCTGGGTGGCCGAGGAGGCGCTGGCCACCGCGCTGCTCTGCGCCGTACGGCACGCCGACGACCCGGTCGCGGCGCTGGCCCGGGGCGCGACCACCGCCGGCGACTCTGACTCGATCGCCGCCCTGGCCGGCGCGTTCGTGGGCGCGGCCGTCGGCATGACCGCCTGGCCGCACGAATGGGTCAACCGCATCGAGTACGCGGACCAACTGGCCACGCTCGGCACGGCCTGGGACTGATCCGGGCGCGGCCGGCCCGACCGGCGCGGTCGGGCAGCCATGATCAACTCGGGTTTCTGTAAATCGGGGCATCCGGGAGCTCGGGACACCGCGACTTTCAGGAACCCTAGTTGATCATGAACGGCGCCCGGTCGCGAGGATGGGGAGGGGTGGTCGGCGGCCGGCCACGACGGTGGTCAGGAGGTGGGGAGGTGGCGCAGGCTGCGCACTTTTCGCCACAGGTCGGCGTCGCAACGGCCGGCGTGGTCGGCGAAGGCGGCCGAGCTGAGTCGGATCGGCTCGGTGAGGCTGAGGTAGCTGTCGTGCTCCGCGCCCGGGTCCCAGTCCCGGGTGGGAATCCGCACGTGGTCGTCCCGGTCGCTCTTGTCCTGGCTGGTGATCTTCAGGACGTCTGCGCCCCGGGAGTCGGCGCGCAGCACCAGGCACGGGCGCACCTTCGACCCGCTGCCGTCGGCGTACGGCACGTCGGCCCACCAGATCTCACCCGGCGCAGGGGCGTCGCCGTGCCGGTCGGTGTCGCGCGAGCGGGGTTTGGTGGACGGCCGTTCGGCGCCACGGGGCCGCGGTGGGGTGGAACGGCGGCCACCGGTGCCGCCCCAACCCGGCCGGGTGCCCGGACGCCGGTTGGCCACCCGGTGCCGCCAACTGTTCCACGCCCAGCCGGCGGTGACGGCCAGCAGGATCGCCACCGCCCAGAGCAGTGCCTCGCGCATCCGTACCTCCGCGTCCCGGCGACCCGCCGGTCGCACCGTCCGGCGATCCTTGCACGCCGCCGCCCGTGCCGCCCGCCAACCACACCGCGGCCCGCCCCACCGCCGCGCTGCACGCGCACCTCGCCGACGCGATGCCGGCTGTCACCTGATGGTCGGTAGCTGGGTCGTCCCGTCGACGGCTACCGGGCCTCACGTGATCACCGGATGCGGCTGAGGGCGGGGTCGCTTCGGGCGCGGGTGGGCGGCGGATTGTCCCACCGGCCCGATACGGTGCCGGAGTAGCGTGATCAGGGAGGTCGCAGGCGTGTCCGAAGGTGGCGGTGTGTCCGAGGAACAGATCGGTCAGCAGGTCAGCCCGGCGCAGGAGGCGGCGGCCGGGGCTGAGCCGACGCCGCAGGCCCGGGAACGGCATGCCGCGCTCAGTCAGGAGTTGACCGAACACCAGTACCGCTACTACGTGCTGGACGCGCCGACCATCCCCGACGCCGATTTCGACAGGCAGTTGCGCGAGCTGGAGGCACTGGAGGAGGAGTTTCCGGCGCTGCGGACGCCCGACTCGCCGACACAACGGGTGGGTGGCACGTTCTCCACCGACTTCACCCCGGTCACCCATGCCGAACGGATGCTCTCGCTCGACAACGCCTTCGCCGACGAGGAGCTGGCGGCCTGGGCCGAGCGGGTCGAACGGGACGCGGGCGGCCCGGTGCCCTACCTGTGCGAGCTGAAGGTCGACGGGCTGGCGATCAACCTGACCTACGAGAACGGCCGGCTGGTCCGGGCCGCCACCCGCGGCGACGGGCGCACCGGTGAGGACGTCACGGCAAACGTGCGCAGCATTCGGGACGTGCCCGGCCAGCTCGTCCCGTCCGCCGAATTCCCGGACGTTCCCGAGCTGGTGGAGGTCCGGGGCGAGATCTACTTCCCGATCGCCGCGTTCGCCGATCTCAACGCGGGTCTGGTGGAGCAGGGCAAGGCACCCTTCGCCAACCCCCGCAACGCCGCCGCCGGCAGCCTTCGACAGAAGGATCCACGGGTCACCGCCACCCGGCCGCTGCGTCTGGTGGTGCACGGCATCGGCGCCCGCCGTGGGTTCCAGCCCACGGCGCAGTCCGAGTCGTACGCGGCACTCAAGTCGTGGGGGCTGCCGACCAGCGACCGGTGGCGGGTCGTCCCGGACCTGGCCGGCGTGGCGGAGTTCATCGCCTACTACGCCGAGCACCGGCACGACGTCGAGCACGAGATCGACGGCGTGGTGGTCAAGGTCGACCCGGTCTCCATCCAGGGCCGGCTCGGGTCCACCAGTCGTGCCCCGCGGTGGGCGATCGCCTTCAAGTACCCGCCGGAGGAGGTCACCACCAAGCTGCTCGACATCGACGTGAATGTGGGGCGCACCGGCCGGGTCACCCCGTTCGCCGTGCTCGAGCCGGTGCGCGTGGCCGGTTCCACTGTCGCGCTCGCCACCCTGCACAACGCCCGCGAGGTGGAGCGCAAGGGGGTGCTGATCGGCGACACGGTGGTGCTGCGCAAGGCCGGCGACGTGATCCCCGAGGTGCTCGGCCCGGTGGTCGACCTGCGGCCCGCCGACGCCCGGCCGTTCGTCATGCCGACCAGTTGCCCGGCCTGCGGCACCCCGCTCGCACCGTCAAAGGAGGGCGACGTGGACATCCGTTGCCCCAACACCCGCAGCTGCCCGGCGCAGTTGCGGGAGCGGGTGTTCCACCTCGCCGGGCGGGGTGGGTTCGACATCGAGGTGCTCGGCTACAAGGGCGCCGCCGCCCTGCTCGACGCGGAGATCATCAGCGACGAGGGCGACCTCTTCCAGCTCGACGCCGAGCAGCTGTCCCGGTCGCCGTTCTTCGTCAACAAGGACGGCAGCCTGGGCAGCAACGCCACCAAGTTGCTGGATAATCTCGCGGTCGCCCGGGAACGGGACCTGTGGCGGGTGCTGGTGGCGCTCTCCATCCGGCACGTCGGCCCGACCGCGGCCCAGGCGCTCGCCCGGCACTTCCGCTCGATGGACGCCATCGACGCGGCCACCGAGGAGGAGCTGTCCTCCGTCGACGGGGTCGGGCCGACCATCGCGGCCAGCATCCGGGAGTGGTTCGCTGTGGACTGGCACCGCGAGGTGGTCCGCAAGTGGGCCGAGGCCGGCGTACGGATGGCCGAGGAGGCGGTCGACGAGGGGCCGCGCCCGTTGGAGGGGTTGACCGTGGTGGTGACCGGCACCCTCGCCGGTTATTCGCGTGACCAGGCCGCCGAGGCCGTGCAGAGCCGGGGCGGCAAGGTCAGCGGGTCGGTCTCCAAGAAGACGAGCTTCGTGGTGGTGGGGGACAACCCCGGGTCGAAGGCCGACAAGGCCGCCAGTCTCAAGGTGCCGGTGCTCGACGAGGACGGGTTCCGGCTCCTGCTGGACGCGGGCCCGGACGCCGCCCGGGAGGTCGCTCAGCTGGGCGGCTGACCCCGCCGGCGGCCGGGCACGGCGACTGGCCGCGTATACCAACTTAATTACGACTACGACCGATTCGTGACTGTCATACCGGGAAACTGGGGGCCGAGGGCGTTTCATTGGGTCACGGCGGGCGCACCGGCACGCCGATGGTCGGTCGGGAGGTGTGGTGGAGGTCGCCGACCCACGCAACTCGCTTCCTGCGGGACGGGTCGCATCGTTCGCCGCCTTCGTCGCCGGCATCCTGGCGGTCGCCGCGCTGACCGCTGCCGTTCCACTCGCGACGCTCCCCGGCGAGTTGTCCGAGTTGCCGGTGGCGTTCTGGACGATGGCCGCGCTCGCCGTGATCTGCGACGCGCGCCCGTTCGTGCCACCGGGGCGCCGGCAGACGTCGGCGGTGTTCCCGTCCACCTGCTTCACCTTCGCGATCCTGCTCGGCTGGGGTCTCGGCCCGGCGGTCGTGGTGCAGGCGGTGGGCGTCGTCGTCTCGGGTTGGCGGATGCGGCACGCCGCGTGGCGCACGGCGTTCAACGTCGGCCAGTACGCGTGCGCCCTCGCCGCCGCCTACGGGGTGATCCAGCTCGGCTCGGGCACCATCTTCTCCGGTGGGCGGTTGCACTGGACCGACGTGGCCGCCGTCGGCGGTGCCGCGCTGGCCTGGTTCGTCGTCAACTACGGGCTGGTCAGCTGGGCGGTGCGCCTGCGGTTCGGGGACCGCTGGTGGCCCACCGTCCGCCAGGGCCTCGGCTTCGAGTTGCTCTCCACCGGCTCACTGCTGCTGCTCGCCCCGGTGCTGGTCGCGGCGGCGCGGGTCAGCGCCGCGCTGATCCCGCTGGTGCTGGTGCCGCTCTTCGCCGTCTACCGGATGGCGCGGTTGACCAACGAACAGCAGCACCTCGCCGCCGCCGACCCGCTGACCGGGCTGCCCAACCGCAAGGCCCTGCTGACCGAGGTGGCCGAGCAGGTGCACCTGCATGCCGAGCGGACCGCCCGTGGTGAACCCGACGGGCAGCTCGCGCTCCTGCTGATCGACCTGGACCGTTTCAAGAACGTCAACGACGCCCTCGGGCACGCCGTGGGCGACCGGTTGCTGGTCGAGGTCAGCGCCCGGCTCACCGACATACAACCCCGACCACAGATGATCGCCAGGCTCGGCGGTGACGAGTTCGCCGTCGTGATGACCGGGCTGAGCGACGTCGGGCAGGCGCGGGAGTTGGCCGAGCGGGTGGTTCAGGCGCTGGCCGAGCCGGTGCCGCTCGACGGGCTGCCGTTGGACGTGGGCGGGTCGATCGGGATCGCCCTCTTCCCGGAACACGGCGAGGACTTCGCCACCCTGATGCGCCACGCCGACGTCGCGATGTACGACGCCAAACACCGCAACGACACGGTGGCCGTGTACGCCCCGGAGTCCGACCACAACTCCGCCGAGCGACTCGGCCTCCTCGCCGACCTGCGCCGCGTACTGGAGACCAGCCCTTCGGCTGAGGGGCCGTTCGACGCCGACGCCGAGTCGGCGGTTCAGGGGCAGGGCGAGGGTGCGCAGCTGGACGGGAACGGCCGGCACGGCGTGCCGAGCGACGCCGAGCGGACTGCCGACGTACCCCTTGTCGCGTCGGCGGAGGTTCGCGGCGGTGACGGGGCGGCGCTGCCCACCGGCGCCCCGGCCGAGGGCGCGCTGCCCACCGCGGCGTCGGACCGGTCCGCGCCAGCGGCGGACCCGGCGTCGGCGGTCGACACAGCACGGCCGGGAGTTGCCCGGTGGTGGGCACGCCGTCGGCGCAGCGACGCCGAGCTGGTGCACTCCGATGAGCTGATCAACCGGATCGCCACCGGAGCCGACCCGATCCGGGGCCGCAACGTCCGTGCCACGGTCGCTGGCACCCGTTCCGGCCCGGTCCGGGAGCGGCGCGCCGGGGGCGGGATCGGTCGGCGGTCCCCGAACGGGGGCGCGGTGGGCAAGGGGCGCAACGGGGCTCGGCGGGACGTCGGGCCGGGTACGCCTGGGCAGCCACTCGATTCGACCGGGTGGGCACACGCGGACGATGAGCCGGCCGACGACGCCGGGGAAATCACCATGTACTACCAGCCGCAGATCGCCATCGCGACCGGCGAGGTGGTCGGCGTCGAGGCCCTGCTGCGGTGGCGGCACCCCCGGCGGGGCATGGTCGATCCGGAGGAACTCATCCGGGTCGCCGAGCAGAGCGCCGTGATGCGACTGCTCACCCGTCGCGTCGTCGACGACGTGGTGGAGCAGCTCGCCAAGTGGTCGGCGGCCGGCATCGGCCTGCGCGCGGCGCTCAACGTGAGCGTTCGCGATCTGCACACCGGCGAGATCGCCGACCAGATCGCCGACCGGCTGGCCCGCTATGGGGTTCCGGCCGAGCGGCTTCAGGTGGAGATCACCGAGGGCGCGTTGATGGCCGATCCGCGCCGGGTGCTGGCCACCATCTCCCGCCTGCACCGGATCGGGGTGGCCATCGCGCTGGACGACTTCGGTACCGGCTACTCCTCGCTTCAGCACCTGCGCCGCCTGCCGCTGTCCGAGGTGAAGGTGGACCGGTCGTTCGTCCTCGGCATGGCCGAAGACGCCGACGACGCGGCGATCGTCCGGTCGATGATCGAGCTGGCCGGCGCGCTGGGGCTGCGGGTGGTGGCCGAGGGTGTCGAGGACGAACGGACCTGGCGGATGCTGCACGCCGCCGGCTGCGACGCCGCTCAGGGCTGGTTCTACGCCCGGCCGATGCCGGCCGAGGAGTTGGTCACCTGGCTGGCCCGGTACCGGCCGGTCCGCCCGACCGGCGGACACCCGCAGCCAGATGTCGCTCGCCGCCCCACCCGCTGACCCGGCACGAGGGTCGCTGGAGGGGGAGTCGGGGACGCGGCACCGGAGCGGAACAATAGACTCGCTGCGGTCACCGCGTGTCACGCTCCACCTGTCGCGCGGCCGGCACACCGCCCGACCAGCAGGAATTCAGAAGGGGGCACGGATGGCCGCCATCTCCCGCGAGGAGGTCGCGCACCTGGCGCGCCTGTCGCGGCTCGCCGTCACCGAGGAGGAGCTGGACACGTTCGCCGGCCAGCTCGACGTGATCCTCCAGGCGGTCGCCCAGGTCGGCGAGGTCGCCGCCGCGGACATCCCGCCGACCTCGCACTCGGTGCCGCTGACCAACATCTTCCGCGAGGACGTCGTCACGCCGTGCCTGACCCCGGAGGAAGCGCTGTCGGGCGCGCCCGACGCCGAGGACCAGCGGTTCCGCGTACCGCGGATCCTGACCGAGGATGTGGCCTCATGAGCGAGCGGCAGCGAGCGAATCAGCAGTGCAGCGCCGTGGTGCCTCATGGCGTCACGGAGCGAAGCGGAGTGACGGCATGAGCGAGCGGCAGCGAGCGAATCAGCAGTGCAGCGCCGTGGTGCCTCATGGCGTCACGGAGCGAAGCGGAGTGACGGCATGAGCGATCTCATCGGTATGACCGCGACGGAGATCGCGGCCCTGGTCGCCGGGGGCGAGACGTCCGCAGTCGAGGTGACCCAGGCGCACCTGGATCGGATCGCCGCGGTTGACGACCGGGTGCACGCCTTCCTGCACGTCGACACCGAGGGCGCGCTCGCCGCGGCACGCGCGGTGGACGAGCGCCGGGCCGCCGGCGAGGAGTTGGGCCCGCTCGCGGGTGTGCCGGTCGCGGTCAAGGACGTGCTCGCCACCCGGGGCATTCCGACCACGGTGGGGTCGAAGATCCTGGAGGGTTGGCGCCCGCCGTACGACGCGACGATCGTGCAGCGGCTGCGGGAGGCCGGCACGGTGATGCTCGGCAAGACCAACATGGACGAGTTCGCGATGGGCTCCTCCACCGAATACTCGGCGTACGGCCCGACGCACAACCCGTGGGACCTGAGCCGGATCCCGGGTGGCTCGGGTGGTGGCAGCGCCGCCGCGCTGGCCGCGTACGAGGCGCCGCTGGCGATCGGCTCGGACACCGGCGGCTCGATCCGCCAGCCCGGCGCGGTCACCGGCACCGTGGGCGCGAAGCCCACCTACGGCGGCACCTCCCGTTACGGGCTGGTGGCCTTCTCCTCGTCGCTGGACACCCCGGGCCCGTGTGCCCGGAACGTGCTCGACGCGGCACTGCTGCACCAGGTGATCGGCGGGCACGACCCACGTGACTCCACCTCCATCCCGCAGCCGGTGCCGGACGTGGTGGCGGCGGCGAAGCTCGGCGCTACCGGCGACCTGACCGGTGTGCGGCTGGGCATCGTGAGCGAGTTCGTCGGCGAGGGCGCCGAGCCGGGCGTGATGGCCGCGTTCCGTGAGTCGGTGGACGCGCTGACCAAGATGGGTGCCGAGGTCGTCGAGGTGTCCTGCCCGACGTTCGCGTACGCCCTGCCGGCGTACTACCTGATCGCCCCGAGTGAGTGCTCCTCCAACCTGGCCCGGTTCGACGGTGTCCGGTTCGGCCTGCGGGTCGGCGACGACGGCAACCGGTCGCTGGAGGAGGTCATGTCGCTGACCCGGGAGGCCGGCTTCGGCCCGGAGGTCAAGCGGCGCATCATGATCGGCACGTACGCGCTGTCGTCGGGTTACTACGACGCGTACTACGGGCAGGCGCAGAAGGTCCGGACGCTCATCACCCGGGACTTCACCGCCGCGTTCGAGCGGGTCGACGCGCTGATCTCGCCGACCACCCCGTCGGTGGCGTTCCCGATGGGTGCGCGGACCGCCGACCCGTACCAGATGTACCTGGCCGACCTGTACACGATTCCGACGAACCTGTACGGCGGGCCGGGCATCTCGGTGCCCTGTGGGCTCTCCGAGGGGCTGCCGGTCGGTTTGCAGGTGATGGCCCCGACGATGGCCGACGACCGGATGTACCGGGTCGCCGCCGCGTTGGAGTCGGCGATCGGCACGTTCACCCCGCCGGCGCTGTAGATCGGACGTCACCGCATCGGCGCCGGGGAGATGTTCCCCGGCGCCGATCGCGCATCTGCACGGGTTGGGCGTCGATCAGGGCTGACTCGGCGGCCCGGCGAGGTAGCGGCGTGCCTCCCGCAGACCACGCCAGCGCCACCAGGCGGCACCTCCCCAGAGCAGGATCAGCAGCGCGGCCAGCAGGCGGCCGAACGGGCGGCCCGGGCTCACCAGGGGCCCTACCTGGGTGAGGAGACCTACCGCGAACAGGAGCAGCAGCCAGCGTTGACTGACCCGGGTGCGAGCCTCCTTGCGTGCCAGCGCGTCCAGGTGAGGGTCGTCGGTGGACCCGTCGCGTAGCGCCTGCACGATCCGCCGCCTGGTCGTCGGGTCGGCGCCGGCCGTCCGGGGCATCCGCCTGAGCAGCCGGCGGCCGAAGGTAAGGGCGACGACCGCGCCGACCAGCGGCGGGATGAGCATCAGCCCGAACGTCGCGAGGAGGTCGGGCGGCCTGGTGTCGCCGTTCGTCATCGCGGCGGTGGCCATCACGGCCGTGCCGACCACGACGAGCGCGGCGACGGCGTAGGTGCTGCGGTCCCGCCTCTGCGTCACCTGCTCATCGGGCGCCCGTCCCTCGACGGTCACCGCTGCCCCCGCTTTGCACGTCGTCGGTTGAGCAGGTGCACCATGGCGTACGCGATGGCCACCGCCACCACCCCGGGCAGCACCACGCCGAGCACCAACGCGGCGGCCGAGTCCGGGTTCCGGTCCTCTCCGGCGGCGAACCAGCTCACCAGGGTGACCACGACGGCCACCACCCATACCGCGACCACGGCGAGGATCACCGGTCGGGCCCGCACTTCTGACGCTCTCCCCGTATTCGTCATGGTCGCTCCGTACCCCGCCGCCGACGACGCCACGCACCCCTGACGAAACCCGGCCGAGGATTGATCGGGCAACCCCATTAGGCTGGACAGGTTCTGTCCGGATCGCGCCTGGAGCGTCTCATGACCACGACACTGCCCGCGTACGACGAGGTCGTTGCGCGCTTCGAACCGGTGATCGGCCTGGAGACCCACGTCGAGCTGGGCACGAACACCAAGATGTGGTGCGGTTGCCCGACCGACTTCGGCGGCGAGCCGAACACCCGGGTCTGCCCGGTGTGCCTGGGCCTGCCCGGCTCGCTGCCGGTGGCCAACAAGGCGGCCATCGAGGCGATCATCCGGATCGGCCTGGCGTTGAACTGCTCGATCGCCGAGTGGTGCCGGTTCGCCCGGAAGAACTACTTCTACCCGGACATGCCGAAGAACTTCCAGATCAGCCAGTACGACGAGCCGATCTGCGTCGACGGTTACCTGGACGTCGAGGTGGGCGGCGAGACGGTGCGGATCGAGATCGAGCGGGTGCACCTCGAGGAGGACACCGGCAAGACGCTGCACGTCGGCGGCGCCACCGGCCGCATCCACGGCGCGACGGAGTCGCTCGTCGACTACAACCGGGCCGGCATCCCGCTGGTCGAGATCGTCACCAAGCCGATCACGGGCACCGGTGCGCTCGCCCCCGAGGTGGCCAAGGCGTACGTCGCTGAGCTGCGGGACGTGATCCGCACCCTGGGCGTTTCCGACGTGCGGATGGAGGAGGGTTCGCTGCGCTGCGACGTGAACACCTCGCTCAACCTGCCGGGCGCGGAGTGGGGCACCCGTACCGAGACGAAGAACGTCAACTCGCTGCGGTCGGTGGAGCGGGCGGTCCGCTCGGAGATGCTGCGGCAGGCGTCGGTGCTCGACGCGGGCGGCCGGATCACCCAGGAGACGCGCCACTTCCACGAGGACACCGGTGACACCACCCCGGGTCGCTCGAAGGAGACGGCCACCGACTACCGGTACTTCCCCGAGCCGGATCTGGTGCCGATCGCCCCGGACCCGGCCTGGGTCGCCGAGCTGAAGGCCGCCCTGCCGGAGCTGCCCCGGGTGCACCGGCGTCGGCTCCAGGAGCAGTGGGGCCTTTCCGACCTGGACATGCAGTCGGTGTTGAACGCTGGCGCGGTCGAGCTGATCGAGGCCACCGTGGCTGCCGGCACCACCCCGGCGGCGGCCCGCAAGTGGTGGCTGGGTGAGCTGTCCCGCCGGGCCAACGAGAGCGGTGTGGAGCTGGCCGAGATCGGTGCCACCCCCGCCCAGGTCGCCGAGCTTCAGGGTCTGGTCGACGCCGGCAAGCTGAACGACAAGATGGCCCGCACGGTGCTGGAGGGCGTGGTCGACGGTGAGGGCTCGCCCACCGAGATCATGACCAGCCGGGGCCTGGAGGTCGTGTCGGACACCGGCGCGCTCACCGCCGCCGTGGACGAGGCGATCGCCGCGAACCCCGGCATCGCCGACAAGATCCGCAGCGGCAAGGTCGCGGCGGTCGGCGCGCTGGTCGGCGCGGTCATGAAGACCACCCGTGGTCAGGCCGACGCGAAGACCCTGCGTGAGCTGATCCTGCAGCGCCTCGGCGTCGAAGGCTGACCCGAAGCCCCAGCGTCGATCATGAGGTTGACGGCGGTTTGAAGATCGACAACTGCCGTTAACCTCATGATCAACATTTACCGCACCCCTCGCGAGGGCGTCAACGGCGACGCCTGGATGGAGCCACCGTGACCCAGCACGACCTCGATGTCCTCGACGAGATCCAGCGGCGGGTGCTCTGGCTCGCCACCCGGATCGTGGACGCCGCCAACCATGACCGGGCCACCGGCGACGGTGTGAAGGTCGGCGGCCACCAGGCGTCCAGCGCCTCCCTGGTCACGGCGATGACCGCGCTCTGGTTCGCGCACCTGGACGCCGAGGACCGGGTCGCCGTGAAGCCGCACGCGTCCCCGGTGTTCCACGCCATCCAGTACCTGCTCGGCAACCTGGACCGCTCCTACCTGCCCCGGCTGCGGGCCCGTGGCGGCCTCCAGTCGTACCCGTCGCGCACCAAGGACCCGGACTCTGTGGACTTCTCCACCGGTTCGGTCGGCCTGGGCGCGGCGGCGCCGCTCTTCGCCGCCGCCACCCGGCGATACGTCGACGCGCACTTCGGGGCTCGCCCGCACTCCCGCTTCGTGGCGTTGATCGGCGACGCCGAGCTGGACGAGGGCAACATCTGGGAGGCGGTGGCAGACCCGGCGACCACCGGGCTGGGCAACGTCATGTGGCTCGTCGACTTCAACCGCCAGTCGCTGGACCGGGTGGTCCCCGGCATCCGGATCAACCAGTGGCGGGGCCAGTTCGAGGCGGCCGGCTGGCACGTCGTGGAGGTCAAGTACGGCCGCCGGCTCGCCGAGGCGTACGCCCGACCGGGCGGCGAGGCGCTGCGCGACTGGATCGACGCGATGCCCAACGAGCAGTACCAGTCGCTGTTCGGGCTGACCGGGCCGGCGCTGCGCAAGCAGTTCCTGGACGGCGCCCCGACCGGCATCGACAAGCTGATCGCCCACGTCGACGACGAGGAGCTCGGCCCGCTCGTCACCGACCTGGGCGGGCACGACCTTCAGGCGATGCTGGACGCGTACGCCCAGTGCGACGCGGTCACCGACCGGCCCAGCGTCGTCTTCGCGTACACCGTGAAGGGTTGGGGGTTGCCCATCGCCGGCAATCCGCGTAACCATTCCGCGCTGCTCAGCTCGGAGCAGGTCGACACGCTACGCACCGCGCAGGGGTTGACCGCCGAGACCGAGTGGGACCGCCTCGACCCGGCGTCACAGGCCGGGATCCAGGCCGGCGCCCGCCGGGAGGCGCTGTCCCGCGCGCCGCGCGAGCGTGCGCTGGGGGTCACCGTCCCGGAAAGCACTGGAGTACGCGCCAACAAGCCGATCTCCACGCAGGAGGCCTTCGGTCGGGTGCTGGTGGACCTGGCCCGGGACCGGGAGGTGGGCCGCTACCTGGTCACCACCGCCCCGGACGTGGCCACCTCCACCAACCTCGCCGGGTTCATCAACAAGACCGGGGTGTTCGCCCCCACCGAGCAGCGTTCCTGGACCGAGGACCGGATGCTGCGCTGGACGGAGAGCCCCGCTGGGCAGCACATCGAGCTGGGCATCTCGGAGATGAACCTGTTCCTGCTGCTCGGCCAGCTCGGGCTGTCCTGGGACCTGTCCGGGCAGCCGCTGCTGCCGGTGGGCACCGTCTACGACCCGTTCGTGCTGCGCGGCCTCGACGCGTTCCTGTACGGCACCTACTCCGGCTCCCGGTTCGTGGTGGCCGGCACCCCGTCCGGCATCACCCTCGCCCCGGAGGGCGGCGCCCACCAGTCCACGATCACCGCGTCGGTCGGCCTGGAGCTGCCCGGGGTGACCTTCGTCGAGCCGGCGTACGCGGCCACCCTCGACTGGCTGCTCTGCGACGCGCTCGGTCAGATCGCCGGCGGGTCGGTCCCGGCCGCGACCGCCGCACCCGCCGAGGACGGCGCGTACTACTTCCGGTTGAGCACCCGACCGCTGGACCAGGCACCGTTTGAGGCAGCCCGGGCGCGGCTCGGCGACGCGGTGCTGCGCCGGCAGGTCGTCGCCGGGGCGTACCGGCTGGTCGACGCGCACCAGGCGTACCCGCACCTGGTCGACGCCCCGGTGGTGCAGCTGGCCGCCTCCGGCGCGGTGCTGCCCGAGGTGCTGGCCGCCGCGGCGGAGCTGGCCGACGAGGGCATCGCCGCGCACGTGGTGGACGTGACCTCGCTGGACCGGCTCTACCGGGCCTGGCAGCGCACCCTTCGCCAGGGCGTACGGACGGCCACGGTGCCCAGCGTGCCGGGCGCGCTGCGGTCCGCGTTCGCCGATCGGGTGCCGGTGGTGACCGTGCACGACGCCGCATCGCACGCGATGGCCTGGCTCGGTTCGGCGGTCGGCGCACCGGCGGTGCCGCTCGGCGTGGACGAGTTCGGCCAGTCCGGCAGCGTCGCCGAGCTGTACGAACTGCACGACCTGCTGCCCGGCAGCATCGTCAACGCCGCCCTGGCCGCCATCGCCCTCCGCTGACCCGTCGACCGCCCGCCGGTCCGCTGCCGGGCGTCGACGTCTGCTCAGCCGGTCGGCGTGGGCGTGGGTGTGGCGGGGACGCCGCCGCTCGGCGTGGGTGTGGGTGTGGCGGGGACGCCGGCGGCCGGGTTCTCCACCAGGCGTCGTTCCAGGTTGACCTGGGCCTGCCCGGTGCCGCCGACGGTGATGGTGTCGTACGCCTGGAGCAGCTTCTGCTGGTCGAAGTAGAGCACGCTCATCGACAGCGGGGTGGGCTTCTCACCCTCCAGGCCGCGCAGCCCGGCGCCACCGGTGGAACCCTCCACCATCAGCGTGGTGCGCTGCTGCCCGGGCGCCTGCGGCAGCTCGGAGACCTGCCGGGAGTGGGTGTGCCCGGCCAGCACCAGCGGGCAGGTGCCGGCGAGCGGCCCAGCCGACGCCGGGTCGTGCACGAGCGCGATGTTGACCGGTCGCGGTGAGCTGCGGACCGTCGCGGCGAGCTGGTTGCCGGCGCCGATCACCTGGTCGGCCACCTGCTGGGTCAACCCGCTGCCGGCCGGGGAGGTGTTCTTGTCCGGGGTGAAACGCGGGTCGCCGATGCCGGCGATGGTCAGCCCGGCGAGCGTCGTGGTCGTGTTGTTCAGCACGATCGCGTTCGGCTGACGGGCCACCGCGGCTGCGGTCTTGCCGGAGTCGTGGTTGCCCCGGATGAAGACGTACGGCTTCTTCAGCAGGCCGATCGAGGCGACGAAGGAGGCTTCCGGTTCGCTGCCCCAGTCGGTGATGTCCCCGGTGTCGATCACCACGTCGATGCCGAACTGCTCCACGACCGTCCGGATCAGCTGCCAGCCGGTCGGGTTGAGATGCATGTCGGAGACGTGCAGCACCCGGGTGGTGCCCGGGGTCGGCTCCAACAGCGGAAGCGCCGAGACGGTGGTGTAGAGCTGGCTGACGTTGCCGACCAGGCGCTGCAACTGCTCCGCGTACTTGGTGTAGTCGTTGGCGATCCGGCGGGCGTCACCGACGATGGCCGGCGCGTTGACCAGCAGCCCCTCGTAGCGCGGTTCCTCGATGGCCTGTGGACGAAGGGTCGCCGCCGCCGTGCCGAGGCTGCTGGCGGTGACCAGCAGCGCCAGCCCACCCGCCCAGGCCGTGCGCCGGACGTCGCGGAAGATCAGCCCGGCCAGGATCAACGTGACAAGCACCGACGCGCCGAGGGTACGCAGGCCGAGGCGCATCACCCCGGAGCGGACGTCCTCCACGGCGCTCTGGCTGGCCCGGCTGATGCTGGCCGGATCGTCGATCAGCGCCTCGGTGCGCCCCTGGTCGAGGGCGCCCAGCCGGACGGTGAGATGGGTCGGCCCGTCGTGGCTGTCGAGCAGCAGCGCGCCGAGCGGCGGGATGTCGACGGTGGTGCCGCCGTCGCGGGCGGGGGAGATGCTGAGGTTGGCCCGGAACGGGCCGATGTCGGTGCTCACCTGGCCACCGGCCAGCACCCCGAGCACCGCCCCGGCCAGGGCCACGGCGAGGACGGCGACGATCAGCCCGAGGCGGCGCAGTGGGCCGGCCGCGCCCACCCACCAACCCGTCGGGCGCGGCCGATCGTCGCCGGTCACCGGGTCGTCCCGGTCATCGGCGTCGTCGTGCCCCTCGTCGCGTTGCCCGTCCATGCTGAAAGTCTGACCTGCCCGTCGAAAGATCTTGGCAAACCTGAGCGGATGGTGACGCAATCAGCTGCGTCCGCCGTCACCACCCGCGAAGACCACCCGCAGGAGCCGGTCATCGTCGCCCGCCGGGTCGCCCCGGCCGTCGTGGTTGGAGGTGCTCACCCAGAGCGACCCGTCCGGTGCCGCGGCCACCGCACGCAGCCGACCGTAGCGGTTGGTGAGCAGCTCACTGGGCTGACCCAGCAGGGTGCCGGTGTCGGTCAGCTCCATCACCCAGAGGCGCTTGCCGCGCAGACAGCCGGTGACCAGCAGCCGGTCCGTGGCGGCCAGACCGGAGCAGGACGCGTCCGACGTCGCCCACTGCGCGATCGGGTCGGTGAACCGCTTGTCGCCGGCCCGGCCCTCGACCTCCGGCCACCCGTAGTTGCCGCCCTTGGTGATCTGGTTGATCTCGTCCCAGGTGTTCTGGCCGAACTCGACGGCGTACATCCGCTTCGCGGCATCCCAGGCGAGACCCTGGACGTTGCGGTGCCCCAGGGACCACACCGGGGAGTTGGGGTACGGATTGCCGGCGGCGGGCTTGCCGTCCGGGGTGATCCGGAGGATCTTGCCGCCGAGGCTCTTCACGTCCTGGGAGAGGGGGCGCTGACCGGCGTCACCCGTGCTGACGTAGAGCTGCTTGTCCGGGCCGAAGCCCAGCCCACCACCGTTGTGCACATTGGCCTTGGGGATGCCGGTGAGGATCGGGGTGGGCTGCCCGCCGAGTTGCAGCCGGGCGACCCGGTTGTCCCGCTCGGTGGTGTAGTAGACGAACACCGTCCGGTCCCGGGCGTAGTCGGGGGAGACGGCGATGCCGAGCAGGCCACCCTCGCCGGCCGCCGCCACGTCGGGGATCGTCTGCACCGGGCGGACCCGCAGCCCGTCCGGCCCGGACTCGGGCCCGACCTGGAGGATCCGGCCGTTGTCCCGTTCGGTGACCAACGCGCCGCCGTCCGGTAGGAAGGCGATCGCCCACGGCACCCGCAGACCCTTGGCGAGCACTGTCGCCACCGCCTGCTGGCCGGCACCGCCGGGGCTCGCCGACGCGGACGGGGTCGGCAGGTTGGGCGGTTCGCCGGCCGGGTCGGGCTCCGGCTCGCCGAAGCTGCAACCGGCGGTGAACAGCAGCGCCGCGCAGGACGCCGCGAGGGCCACCCGGAGGCGGTGGATGCGAGGGTACGGGGGACGGGCGCTCACCCGGCCCAGGGTAGCCCGCCGCGCGGCCCGGCCGGGCCCGTCGAGATGCAACGGGTGCCGATCGACCCGCCCGGTGATCCCCGGTGGGCCACTCACCGAGCCCGTACGGCCAGCAGCGCGGTGTCGTCCTCACGGTGTCGGATCGAGGCGAGCAGCAGGTCGCACAGGTCGTCGAGGGGCAGCGTGTCGGTGCCGGTGAGCCGGCCCACCAGCTCCGCCAACCCCTCGTCGATGGAGCGGTCCCGCCGTTCGATCAGCCCGTCGGTGTAGAGCAGCAGGGTGTCGCCGGTGGCCAGGACGGTCGACTGGCTGCTCCGGGGCGACGGGCGGGCCAGGCCGAGCAGCGGCTCCGGCGTCGCCTCCAGGGCCTCCACCGCCCCGCCGGCCCGGACCACCAGGGCCGGCGGGTGCCCGGCGTTGGACCAGGTCACCTCGTGCACACCGGCGCGCTGCGGACAGATCCGCACCAGCGTCGCGGTGGCGGCGATCGGCAGGCGCAGGCCACGGATGGCGCCATCCAGGTCGGCCATCAGTGACCCGACCGCGTCCGGCCGGCCGAAGGCGTTGCCCCGCACCAGGTTGCGCAGCTGGCCCATGGTCGCCGCCGCCTCGATGTCGTGCCCGGCCACGTCCCCGATCGCCGCGATCACGTCGCCGTCGGGCTGCACGAAGGCGTCGTACCAGTCACCGCCCACCTCGACCCGGTCGGCCGCCGGCTGGTAGCGGGCCGCCAACTCCAGCTCCGCCACCATCGGCAGCCGGGGCAGCATGCTGTGTTGCAGGACCTCGGCGACGTGCCGTTGCTCGCCGTACATCGAGCTGTTGCCGACGGCCTGGCCGGCCCGGCGGCCGATGTCGACGGCGGTGAGCAGGTCCCGGTCGTCGAACTGCTGACGTTGGCCGCCGTTGACGAGGGTGATCGCGCCCAGCACCGTGCCGCCGGCGCCCCGCAGCGGCACGCTCAGGTAGGAGGCGATGCCCAACCGACTGGCGATGGAGGCCATCTCCGGGTGGGTGGTGCCCCTTGTCACGTCGGCCAGGGACGCCACGCTGCCGAGCCGGGGCTGGCCGGTCCGGAGCACCGCCCGGATGATCGACTCCGGGCTCAGTCCGGTGCGCAGCAGATCGCCGAAGCGGTCGACGTCCGCCGCGCGGGCCGGGTCCCTGTGCACCGAGACCACCTCGCGGGGCAGGCCGGTCGGCCCGATCAGGGTGAGCAGGCACCAGTCGGCGAGCAGCGGCACCATGGTGGCGGCGAGCCGGCGCAGCGCGGTGCCCACGTCCAGGGTGCCGGCCAGCGTCTCACTCACCCCGGCCAGCAGTTCCAGCCGCCCGTGCGCCTGCACCACCCGCCGCCGGGCCTCCTGCGCGCCGTCGAGCGCGATCCGCAGCCGCAGCTCCGACGAGCAGGCGGCGGCCAGGTCGGCCAGGGTCCGCAGCTGCGCGGCCGTCCAGGCGCGGGGCTTGTTGTCGATGGCGCAGAGCGAGCCGAGCACCCGGCCGGAGAGGTCGGTCAGCGGCATCCCGGCGTACGCGACCACGCCGAGGTCGTCGATGGCCAGGTTGTCCCGGACGCGGGGGTAGAGCCGGGCGTCGGGCAGCACCATCGGCGCCTCGATGCCCACCACGTGCTGACAGAACGAGTGGCTCAGTGGGGTCTGCCGGCGCTCCGACCAGGGGTCCGGCAACCCGACTGCGCCCGGGAAGAACTGCCGGTCGGTGGAGACCAGGGAGACCAGCGCGACCGGCACGTCCAGCAGGTCACTGACCAGCCGCGCGAACCGGTCGAATGCCTCGTCCGGGACGGCGTCGAGCCCGGTGTCGGCGAGCGCGCGCAGCCGTTCCGGGTCGCCGAGCACCGAAGGTGGCGCGATCGAACGCCGGGCGGGGCCGGGGGAGCCGTCGGTCATCGAGCACCTGTCTGCCGGGCGGGGGCCGACCGGCCTCCGACCCTTCGTTATACCTCGTCGGGGTCGGAGTCGAACATCGGTGTGCTGAGTCTCGCCCGCCGCGACCTCGCGCGCCATCCCCCGGGACGTCGGTTCGCCGCCGTGCCTCCACCAGCCCGAGCGGCGGGGACTATCGTCGGCGGACGTGAAGGTATGGATTCCGCACCAGGCCGGGCTGAACCTCCTGGGTGAGCTGCCCGCGGACGTCACAGTGGAGGTCTTCGAGCACACCGACCGGATGCCGTCCGAGGCGGCCGACGTCCGCTTCTGGGTGCCGCCGTTCCTGGGCGGCTCGGACGCGACGGCGGTGCTGCGGGAGCTGCCCGACCTGGCGGTGGTGCAGTTGCTCTCCGCCGGGGCGGACGCCTGGGCCGGCCGGACACCCCCGGGTGTGACGCTCTGCGATGCCCGGGGCGTGCACGACCCGTCCACCGCCGAGTGGGTCGTCACCGCGATCCTCACCCAGCTGCGGGCGTTCCCGGCGTTCGTCCGCGCGCAGGCCGAGCGGCGCTGGACGTTCGCGGAGAACACCCCGACCGACGAGCTGACCGGTAAGCGGGTACTCATCATCGGCGCCGGCTCGATCGGTGCCGCGGTGCGTGACCGGCTCGCCCCGTTCGACGTGAGCTTCACCCTGGTCGCCAGGACGGCCCGCCCGGAGCAGGGGGTGCACGCCGTCGAGGAACTGCCCCGGCTGCTGCCCGACGCGGACGTGGTGGTGGTGCTGGTGCCGCTCACCGACCAGACCCGTGGCCTGATCGACAAGGCGTTCCTGGCCGCGATGCCGGACGGGGCGCTGCTGGTCAACGCCGCCCGGGGCCCGGTGGCGCACACCGATGCGCTCGTCGCCGAGCTGGGCACCGGTCGGATCTCGGCGGCGTTGGACGTCACCGACCCGGAGCCGCTGCCCGCCGACTCTCCGCTCTGGGTCATGCCGAACGTGCTGCTCACCCCGCACGTCGGCGGGTCGGTGCGCGGGTTGTTGCCACGGGCCTACCGGCTGGTGGGCGATCAGGTCCGCCGGTTCGCCGCCGGGCAACCGCTGATCAACACGGTGGTCGACGGCTACTGATCAGGGGTGTGGGCCGGAGCGTCCGGCAGCGGCTGGCCGGTCGCCGCGACCAGTTGGGGCAGATCCGCCCCACGGACGGCCGGCAGGGTGACCTGGCGGCCGTCGTCGAGCCGGGCCACCGCGCGCCCGCGCTGGTCGGTGGTCAGCTCGAGGACCTGGTCCCACTCGATCCGACGCTGCCCGACCAGCGCCCGGATGCGCAGCTCCCGCGCGTCGGCGTCGGTGCCGGCCCGCCAGGCCCACACCGCGACGGCGAGCGGGACGAGCAGCACCGGCAGCAGGTAGTCCCGGGCGTTGGCCAGCGGCAGGGCGCCGACGAAGGCGATGATCGCGGCCACCAGGATGGCTTGGTTGTACCGGAAGCGGACCGTGTCGGGCTTACTCACCCTCCGATGATCCCACTTCGGGTTGTTTCGGCTCGCGGCGGGCGGTGCCGGCAGCGTGCGGTACGCCGTACAGTGACACAGGTCGTTGTCTCCCCTGAGTGACCGGCAAGTAACCATTTCGGCCGTCCATCGTTGCCAATCGTGGGTAGCGGACTCGCAACGTCCGATGTCCCGCACCGCCGCACCGCCGCACCGCCGCACCGCCCCCGTGCCCCCTCACGAAGGCGACCGCCGTGCTCCTCGCGTACCCGTTCCGCGTCCTCGTCCCCCGCCGTGCGGCACCGGAGGCCGCCACGTCCGTGGCGGTGGCGCTGCTTTTCCTCGCCGGTTCCGTCGACCTGCTCCCGCCCTCGGTGGTGATCGCGCTGGCCGCCGGTGCCGGCGCCACGCTCGCCGGGCTGCGACTGTCCCGGCTGGCCTCCCGACGCGGCACCGATCCGACACCGCGTGCGGCGGGGGTGCTGCTCGACGCGGCGGTGGTGGCGGCGGGCCTCACCGCCGTCGTGCTGCCCCTGGCCGGCATCGGGCACACCTTCCCCGTGCTGATCGGGTCGCTGGTCGTGGCGGCTCTCTCGACGGCCGGTCTGTACCGGCTCCCCGGCCGATCGCGACCGGCGGCTTCGGTCCGGTTGCGGTGGCTGGTCGAGTCGGCCGGCCCGGCCCTCGGTCTGGCCCTCGCCGGCTGGTTGCTGCTGCCCCCCGACGGCCTGCCGGTCCCGGTTCGGCTGGTCGCCGCGTTGACGCTCGGCGGGTTGGGCATGGCCGCGTTGAACGCGTTCGCGGGGCCACGTCGGCGCTCGGGTACGGCGCTCTGCCGGGGCGGTGTCCTGCTCACAGTGGGCGGGCTGGTGCTGCTGGCCGCGTTGCCGTCCGCGCCGGCCGGCCGGGCGGCCCTGCTGGCCGTACCCCCGTTGGTGTTCGGGATGTTGCTCGTCGCGGTCGGCGCGGCGGATGCGGCGGACGACCCGGAGTCGGTGGAGCCGGTCGCCGCTGCCTGGCCCCGGTCGGTGCTGCCCGCGGCGGTGCTGCTGCTGGCATCGGGTCTGCACCTGGGAGCCGGCCGCGCACCGGATCGGACGAGCGTGCTGTTGGCCCTGGCGGCGGTGCCGCCCCTGGTGCTGCGCGAGCTGCTGCGCGCGGGCGACACGTCCACGTCCGTTCGGCGGGCCGCTCATCGGCGACCGGCCGGCCGTTCGCTGCGGCACCGCCGTGCGGCTCCGGGCCGCTGGCCGGGCACGCCGGAGCCGCCGCCCGAGCGGGCCCTCGGCGTTTCGGAGGGCGCGGCGACCGCGATGGGTGCCGGCTCGACCTGGTCGCCTGATCACAGTTCCGCGTGGTCGGGTCTCAACCGGCGACCCGCGGCGGGGAGCGGCACCCCCGGCGACCGGGCTGCCCTGCTGGACGCCCTGGCCGCGATCGGCGACGTTCCGGCGCCGGCCGGCGCGCTGCTGCTGGTGGACCTGCACGGCACCGAGGGGTTCGGCCCGACGGCCCGGGAGGACGTGGTGGCCGAGGCGGTGCACCGGGCCCGCGCGGTCATCGCCCCCGACGATCTGGTCACCGGGTGCACGGGTACCGGGTTCGCGGTGGTCACCGCCGCCGGCCCGGTGCTGGCGTACGCGCTGGGCACCCGACTGTTGAGCGCGCTCGGCCCGCCCTACCGGCTGGCCGGCGCGATGCTGCGCGTGCAGACGAGCATCGGGTTGGCCGAGGTGAGCGGCGCCGGGCCGGCGGACGTGCTCCGGCAGGCCGAACTGGCCCGACGACGGGCCGTGCAGCTGGGCCGGGACCGGGTGGAGTGGTACGACGCGTTTCTGGAGGAACAGCTGGTGCGCCGGCTCGACCTGGAGCGCGAGCTGCCCGGTGCGGTGGCGCGCGGCGAGCTGGACCTCGTCTACCAGCCGGTGGTCGACCTGGCCGACGGGCAGCCGGTGGGCGCGGAGGCGCTGCTGCGGTGGCGCAGCCCGGTGCTCGGCACTGTCCTCCCGGCCGAGTTGATTCCGGTCGCCGAGGACCTGGATCTGGTCGGCGAGTTGGAGTGGTGGGTGCTGGACCGGGCCTGCCGGCAGTTGTCCGACTGGTCGGTGGGTGTTCGGGAGCTGTGGATGGCGGTCAACGTGACAACCCGGGAGCTGACCACTCCCGACTTCGTTCAGCGCCTCGCGGCAGTGCTGGCCGCGTACGGGGTGCCGCCGGAGCGACTGGTGGTGGAGGTGAGCGAGCCGAGGGTCGCCGGTGATCTGTCGACCGTGGTGGCTCGGCTGGCCGGGCTCCGGTCGCTGGGCGTACGCACCGCGTTGGACGACTTCCGGGCCGAGCACGCCTCGCTGGCCCAGCTGCGCCGCCTGCCGATCGACCTGCTCAAGGTGGGCCCGGAGTTGGTGGGCGCACGACCGGACGGGCAACCGCCGCTGATCGACGTGGTGGTCAACGTGGGCGAGCGGCTTGGCGTCGAGATCGTCGCCGAGGAGTTGGAGTCGTCGACCCAGGTTGAGGGAGCGCGCCGGGGTGGGTGCCGGTACGGGCAGGGGTTCGCGTTGGCCCGTCCGGCGACCGCCGAGCGGGTCGAGGCGTACTTCGAGGAGTTTCCCTCAGCCTCTCGCTGAACCGGTTCATCTCACCCGGGGCGGTGCGGTGCTGCCGCGTGGCGTGAGGTGGGGCGTCTCGTCCTGCACCCGCCCGGCCGGTTGCCCGGCGACGACGGCGAGCAGTTGCCGGGCGGCGTGCGCGCCGTACGCCGGGATGTCCCGGCCCAGCGCGGTCAGCGGCGGGTGCACCAGGCGACACAGCGGTGAGTCGTCCCAGGCCACGATGGACAGATCGCCGGGCACGGTCAGGCCCATCTCCTGGGCGACGGAGAGCCCGGCGATGGCCATCACGTCGTTGTCGTAGACGACCGCGGTGGGCCGGTTGGCCGAGCTGAGCAACCGGCGGGTGGCCCGGCCGCCCTCCTCGCCGGTGTAGTCGGACCAGACCGTGACCGCGTCGACCAGACCGAGCCGCCGGCAGACCGCCGCGAAGGCTTCGGTGCGGATCTCGGTGTGCCGCAGGTCGGGCAGGCCGGCGACCCGGGCGATCCGCCGGTGCCCGAGCGCGACCAGGTACTCCACCGTCTCGGTCAGCGCGGCGGCGTCGTCGGACCAGAGGCTCGCCAGCTCACCGGTGCCGCCGGGGCCGCCGATCACCACCGCCGGCAGTTGCAGTTGTTCGAGTGCGGGGATGCGACTGTCGTCGGTGCGCAGGTCGCAGACGAGCACCCCGTCCACCCGTCGTTCGCCCCACCAGCGCCGGTAGACAGCGATCTCGGCGTCCGGGTCGGCCACCACCTGGAGAGTGAGCGCGTACGAGCGGGAGGAGAGTTCGGCCTCGACGCCACTGATCAGCGCCATGAAGAACGGCTCGACGCCGAGGGTCCGTGCCGGTCGGCACAGGGCCAGGCCGATCGCCCCGGCGGTGGCGGCGGAGAGGGCGCGGGCGGCGCTGCTGCGGCTGAAGCCGATCTCCGTGGCGATGGCCAGGATGCGCTGCCGGGTGGCCTCGGAGACGCCGGGCTGCCCGTTCAGCGCGTACGACACGGCGCCCTTGGACACCCCGGCGCGTTGGGCGACGTCGGCGATGGTCGGCCGCTTCACCGGCGTGCTCCTTCGCTCTCTGGCCGTTGACAGCCCGGATTCCGGACCGTACCGTAGCTCAGCTTATCCGGTTCAGTACGGCATCTCTCGATGCGGGAAGGTGCGGTGGAATCGTGAGCCGACAGGCACTCTACGACGGTTGGACAGTGCGAGCGGCCCCCGGAGCGCAGGTGCCCGAGGAGATCGCCGGCCGGTCCGTGCCGGCGACAGTGCCGGGCTGCGTGCACACCGACCTGCTCGACGCCGGGCTGATCCCCGACCCGTACCTCGACGACAACGAGCGGGCGGTGGCCTGGATCGGGCGCACCGACTGGGTCTACCAGTCCACAGTCGTCCACCGGGCGGGCGACGACGAGCGTGTCGACCTGGTCTGCGCCGGCCTGGACACCGTCGCCACGCTCACCCTCAACGGTGTGGAGGTCAGCCGCACCGCGAACATGCACCGCGGCTACCGGTTCGACGTCCGACCGCTGCTGCGCGACGGGAACAACGACCTGGTGGTCACGTTCGACTCCGCGTACCGCTACGCCGAGGCACAGCAGGAGCGGCTCGGCGACCGGCCGAACGCCTACCCGGAGCCGTTCCACTTCATCCGAAAGATGGCCTGCAACTTCGGCTGGGACTGGGGGCCGACGCTGGTCACCGCCGGTATCTGGCAGGAGATCAGCCTGCACGCCTGGTCGACCGCCAGACTGGCCACCGTCCGTCCACTGGTGACCATGGACGGTCGCGACGGCCGGGTCGAGGTGCACGTCGAGGTCGAGCGGGTCGCGGACGTCCCGCTGACCGTCCGCGCCGCCGTGGCCGGCGCCCGCGCCGAGGTGGTCGTCCCGGCCGGGCAGCGCACGGCCGTGCTCACCCTCACCGTCCGCGAGCCCGCGCTGTGGTGGCCCCGGGGGTACGGCGAGCAGGCCCGCCACCCGATCGAGGTGACCCTGCACGCACCGGACGGAGACACCCTGGACACCTGGTCGCACCGGATCGGCTTCCGCTCCGTTCGGCTGGACACCACACCCGACGAACACGGCACCCCGTTCGCGTTGTCGGTCAACGACGTCCCGGTCTTCGTCCGCGGGGTCAACTGGATCCCGGACGACGTGTTCCCCACCCGGATCACCCGGGCCCGCCTGGCCGAGCGCTTCGACCAGGCGGTCGCGGCCAACGTCAACCTGCTGCGGGTCTGGGGCGGCGGCCGGTACGAGTCGGCGGACTTCTACGACCTCGCCGACGAGCGTGGTCTCCTCGTCCAGCAGGACTTCCTCTTCGCCTGCGCCGCGTACCCCGAGGAGGAGCCGTTCGGCACCGAGGTGGCCGCCGAGGCCGCCGAGCAGGTGACCCGGCTCGCGCCGTACCCGTCGCTGGTGCTCTGGACCGGCAACAACGAGAACATCTGGGGCTGGCACGACTGGGACTGGCAGCAGGCCCTCGCGGGGCGCACCTGGGGGCGCGGCTACTACCTCGACGTGCTGCCCCGGATCGTCGGCGAGCTGGACCCGACCCGCCCGTACTGGCCGGGCAGCCCCTGGTCGGGCAGCGAGGCGATCCACCCCAACGACCCGGCGTACGGCACCACCCACATCTGGGACGTGTGGAACACCGACGACTACACCAAGTACCGGGAGTACGTCCCGCGCTTCGTCGCCGAGTTCGGCTACCAGGCCCCACCGGCGTACGCGACGCTGCGCCGCGCGTTGAGCGACGCACCCCTCGCCCACGACTCACCGGGCATGGCGCACCACCAGAAGGCGGCCGGCGGTGACGCCAAACTCCAGCGGGGCCTCGACGCGCACCTGCCCGCCCCTGCGGACTTCGACGACTGGCACTACCTGACGCAGCTCAACCAGGCCCGGGCGATCCAGCTCGGCGTCGAGCACTTCCGCTCCCACCGGGACGTCTGCGCCGGCACCATCGTCTGGCAGCTCAACGACTGCTGGCCGGTGACCTCCTGGTCGGCCGTCGACGGCGACGGCCGCCGCAAACCCCTGTGGTACGCGCTGCGCCACGCGTACGTCGACCGGCTGCTCACCGTTCAACCGCGCGACGGAGGCCTGGCCCTGGTCGCTGTCAACGAGACCGC
The DNA here is from genome assembly GCF_003857035.1 of Micromonospora arida. Classification (GTDB taxonomy): domain Bacteria; phylum Actinomycetota; class Actinomycetes; order Mycobacteriales; family Micromonosporaceae; genus Micromonospora; species Micromonospora arida. The sequence goes on along the minus strand of NZ_QGSY01000245.1, from coordinate 8,738 downwards.
CGAGGCATGGACCGCGACGGCCGCGGTCACCCGGTTCACGCTCACCGGGGAGCCGAGGGCGAAGACCTCGGTCGACCTCGACGTCCCGGCGTACTCCTCGGTGGTGCTGGCGCTGCCGGCGGACCTGGCGCGGCCGGAGGATGCCCGGCGCGAGTTGCTGGTCGCGGACGCCGGTGGCACCGCGGAGCGTGCCCTGTGGTTCTTCGCCGAGGACCGGGAGGTGGACTGGCCGGCGGCGGCCTGGGACGCCACGGTCGAGCCGGTCGACGGCGGGCAGCGGGTCCGGGTCACGGCCCGCACGGTGCTGCGCGACCTGACGCTGTTCGCGGACCGCCTCGACGCCTCCGCGGAGGTGGACAAAGCCCTGGTCACCCTGTTGCCGGGCGAGTCGACCATCTTCACCGTGCGCGCGCACACCGCGCTGGACCCGGCGGCACTGACCAGCCGCCCGGTGCTGCGCTGCGTCAACGACATCCGCCAACGCTAAGCCGACCCCGCTTACGAGCAGAGGCTCATGGGGCGAGCCGATCACGTCCCTGTTCGGGCACGATCATCGCGTAGCGCGGCGATGATCTGGCCGACGGAAGTGGACGGGTTGCCCTCCGGGGGCGGGTCAAGCCGATCAGCCCGTCGGCAGGCGTCCTCAATTCGGTCGCGGAAGTTGGCGAAGTCGAGCGCGGTCTTGTCCCAGGCAGGGTTGTGTTCGCGCAACAGGTCGCGGGCCCGCTTGGCGTTCTCCACGAACCTGGTGTGGTTGCTGTAGTGGAGCAGCAGCCACACCTCGAAGCAGGGATTGGACCAGGCCAGCTTTGACATCGGTGGCGCCAGCTTCGCGGGCCGCCTGCTCCGTGGCGAATTCATCGACGTCGCAGACGGCCCATGCCTCGTCGAAGTCGTCGCGTTGACGGCGTCGTGCCGCACCTCGTACCACGTTGACCGGCGAGCCGCGTTCTGCCACGACGACCACCCGGGGCCGTACCCACGCCTCCTGCTTGAGGCCGGTGAAGTAGGCCCGTTCCGTCAATTCACCGTTCGTGGCGATCAGGATGGTTGTCCGTTGTTCCCGGTTCGACGCGCGTCGTCGCAGGTCGGTCTCCCGGCCACGGCCGGACCGCGAGCCGGCGGCTTGCCGATTACCCTGCCGTGGCGTCATTCGGGCCTCCACGGTTGGCAAGGGCCTGTTCGAACAGGTCGGTGGACAGGTTGGGAACCGCGCCGTAGTTGCCGTTTAAGTAACGACGCTGACGGTTCTCGCCTTCCTTACGGGGCCTGAAATCGGTCAGCGGGTACAGCGAGGACGCGCCCTCGTCGTCTTTCTCCACGAACCAGATCTCGTCGCGGCGCAGGATCTCCTCCCCGTCGAGGGTGCCGAGTAGGGCGGCGTCGTGACTGGTGAAGATGAGTTGGCTGCCCAGGGGGTTCGCCTGCGGGCTACGGAACAGGCTGACGAGCTTCGCGGTGAGCACCGGATGCAGGCTGGCGTCGATCTCGTCGATCAGCATCGTGGCACCGGTGCGCAGCATCGTGGCGGCGTGCAGGCCCAGGGTCAGTAGTCGCTGTGTGCCGGTCGACTGGTTCTGTAGGTCGAGCAGCGCGAGACCGTGCGGTCCCTGATGCTTGAACAGGATGACCGGTGGGCGCCGGGCTCCCGCCATTGCCTTTTTCACCCGGGCCCTCATGCCCTGGGCCGACGACTCGGCCCAGGCGGAATGGTCGTCGGCCGGATCCGAAAGAACTACGACGTCGACAATCCCGACATCAGCGGCCTGCAACAGATCCACAGCGAGCCGGCGTACCTCGTCGGCGTCCGATTGACCGATGCGGATGAGGGTGGACAGCACAGGGGTGGGGTCAGTGCCTTGACCCATCAGGTAGAACCACCGGTAGGTGTCGTGCAGCGGCTGGGGGTCTGCCGGGTCCGACTGGGGGCGGCTGTGACCAAAGCGGGCGACCGTGCTGAGGAAAAGCGCTGTCGGAGCGGTGATGCCGGCGATCTGCTCCAGGTCGTTACGTCGGCCCGTCTCCTCGCCCCAAGAGAAGGTGTCGCCGTCCCGCTCGAACACGCGCCGCCTGCGCCCGACCGGATAGTGGTAGAGCCATTCCTCCAGCACCTGGTCGTCATCGATCGTGAAGCCGTAGGTGTGCCGGGCTCCGCCGAGCAGAAGGTCGACGACATAGCGTGACGGCTGGGTGGCGAGTTCCGGATCCAACCCGAACGGCTCTCGGTGCAGACCTAGACCAGGCTCGACCGCGCGGTCGGATTCCACGACGGTCTGCCGCATGAACGCCAACGCGCCGAGGCAGTTTGACTTGCCAGAGGCGTTGGCCCCGAAGATGCCGACGACCTGGACTGCCTGTGGGGCCGGCTCGTCGGCCGAGGCCCCGTTCCCGTAGACGGGCGTCAGGTTGAGCTGGTGCTCGTCGCGGAACGATCGGTGGTTGGCGAAGCGGAAACTCAGCAGCATTAGCCGTGTGCCCCTAGTTCGTGGGGTGTTACAAGCGCATCCCTGCGAGTAAACCACGGGAAGGCGATGCAAAGCCCGTTGCGGACTAGTGCTGCCACGGCGGGTTGCTCCCTTACGGGTCAGCGATTGAAGACTTCTTCAACTGCTAAAGTCTTCGTATCGATCGGGAGAGGTGCTCATGTCGGTCCCGCTGTACCAGGCGAAGGCGGAACTCTTCCGCACCCTCGGGCACCCGGTGCGCATCCGGGTCCTCGAACTGCTCCAGGACGGCCCGAAGCCGGTCCGCGACCTGCTCGCCGTCATCGAGGTCGAGGCATCCAACCTCTCCCAGCAACTCGCCGTGCTGCGCCGCGCCGGGATGGTCACCTCACACCGCGACGGCCCCCTCGTCATGTACGCGCTCAGCACCCCGGACGTGGCCGACCTGCTGGCCGCCGGGCGGCGGATCCTCGGTGCGGTCCTCACCGACCGGGACGACCTCCTCGGCGAGCTGCGCGCCACCGGCGCGGACAGGTGAGCGGCGCCATCCCTGTCGTCCGCGAGCGGCTCCTCGGGCTGCTGCCCGGCCGAGCCGACTGGGCGGCCGTCCGTCGCTCACCGCGCCGAGACCTGCTGGCCGGGCTCACCGTGGCGGTGGTGGCGCTGCCACTGGCCCTGGCGTTCGGCGTCACCTCCGGGCTGGGCGCCCAGGCCGGGTTGATCACCGCCGTGATCGCCGGTGCGGTGGCCGCTGTCTTCGGGGGCTCCAACCTCCAGGTCTCCGGGCCGACCGGCGCGATGACCGTGGTGCTGGTGCCGGTGGTGCAGCAGTTCGGCACCACCGGCGTACTCATGGTCGGGGCGATGGCCGGTCTGGTGCTGATCGCGCTCGCCGTGGCCCGCCTGGGCCGGTACGTCCGCTACCTACCCACCCCGGTACTGGAGGGTTTCACCGCCGGCATCGCCGTGGTCATCGCACTGCAACAGGTGCCCGCCGCACTCGGCGTCAGCGACGCGCACGGGGAGAAGGTCTGGGCCGTCGCCTTCGACGCGGTCGCCCGTTTCGTCGTACACCCGAAGCCGGCCGCGCTCGCGGTGGCCCTCGCCGTCGCGGCGCTGATGCTGCTGGGCGCCCGGTGGCGACCCGGCCTGCCGTTCTCGCTGCTCGGCGTGGGCGCCGCCACCGTCTTCGCCGAGGTCATCCCGGTCGATCTGGTCCGGATCGGCGCTCTACCGCAGGGCCTGCCCGCGCCGTCGCTCGACTTCCTCGACCTCGACGCGCTCGGCGTGCTGCTGCCCAGCGCCCTCGCCGTCGCCGCGCTCGCCGCCCTGGAGAGCCTGCTCTCCGCCACCGTCGCCGACGGCATGACCGTCGGTGAGCGGCATGACCCGGACCGGGAGCTGTTCGGTCAGGGGCTGGCGAACCTCGCCGCCCCGCTCTTCGGCGGCATCCCGGCGACCGCCGCCATCGCCCGGACAGCGGTCAACGTCCGCGCCGGGGCGGCCTCGAAGCTGGCGGCCCTCACCCACGCCGTCGCCCTCGCGGCGATCGTGCTGGCCGCCGCGCCGTTGGTCGGCCGGATCCCGCTCGCCGCCCTGGCCGGGGTGCTGCTGGCCACCACCGTCCGCATGGTGGAGGCCGGCTCGCTGTGGGCGCTGGCCCGGGCCACCCGGGGTGACGCGGTCGTGCTGGTACTCACCTTCGCCGTCACCGTGATCTGGGACCTCGTCGCCGCCGTCGCGGTCGGCGTCGGCGTCGCCGTGGTGCTCGCCCTGCGCGCGGTGGCCCGCAGCGCCCGGTTGGAACAGGTGCCCCTCGAGCAAGGGGAACACAGCGCCGAGGAGTATGCGCTGCTCACCGAGCACATCGTCGCGTACCGGCTGGACGGGCCGCTCTTCTTCGCTGCGGCCCACACCTTCCTCCTCGAACTCTCCGAGGTCACCGACGTCCGGGTCGTCATCCTGCGGATGTCCCGGGTGACCACCATGGACGCCACCGGTGCGCACGTTCTCGGCGATGCGATCCGGCGGCTACGCGGACGCGGGATCACCGTCCTGCTCTCCGGCATCACCCCCGCCCACGACCAGGTCCTCGCCACCCTCGGAGTCGCTGACGACCTGCGTCGCAAAGGGCTGGTCTTCCCGGACACCCCGGCCGCGATCCGGTACGCCCGCGTGGTCGCGCTCTCCACGGTGGGCCACCCGACGGTCGTACCCGTCGACTGAGCGGTAGGTCTGTCAGGGCACTATTACCGCGTCGTGGCCGGCGTCAACAGCGCCGCCGACAACGGCGAAGTCCGACGTCGAATCAGCGGTATCGCGGGGAGCGCAATGATCACCGAACATGTCCGGGACGCGGCGGCGACGGCGTTCGTTTTCGGCTTCTTCGCCACCAGCTGGTTCGGTTGGGCGCAGGAGGCGCCCCCGAAGCCGTGGCGGCCGGTGCTCATCGCCGGTTCGGTTCTTGCCCTGCTCACGGCTGCCGCCGGGGCCTTGCTCGCCTGGCGTCACTGGTCGGACGGTACGGCGTTCGACGCCGACACCAGCCCCACCTTCGGCATCGTCGTCGGCATCGAGTTCGGCGTCGCCGCGGTCGGTGCGGGGGTGCTCGCTCTGCTGCGGCGCAATGAGCTGGCCGCCCCCTGGGTCGCCCTCGTTGTGGGCGTGCACCTCTTCCCGGTTGCGGCGCTGATCGACTATCCGTTGATCTACGTGGTCGCCGCACTCGTCACCGTGGTGGCCGTCGCGGCGGTGCCGGTGGCCCGGGCCCGCGCCGTGACGGTGAGCGCGGTGGTCGGGCTCGGCACCGGCGGTGTGCTCCTGGTCGCCGCGGTGTCCTCGCTGCTCATCGCCCTGTTGGGCTACTGAGGCCGGTCGCCGTCACACCGGGGTGACATCGCGGTGCCGGCCCGTCGGTGGACACCCGTGAGCGGCGGGCCCGAAGGTCTTCCTCCAGGCCCGCCGCTGGTCAGGACGTGTTGTCGGTCAGGCGCGGGCGGCGGCGAGCACCTGGCCGACCAGGGTGCCCGAGGTGCCCGAACGCTCGTACTCGGGCCGGTTCAGGCTGCCACCCATCAGCGGCGCGGGGTTGCGGTGCACGGCCGGGCTGTCCGAGCTGACCAGGGCCGCGAAGTGGTACTCGTCGGCACCGGTCGCCTCGACGATCCGGGCGATGTTGCGCGGGGTGATGCCACCGCCCGGCATGATGACGATCCGGTCGGCGGCCCGGCGCACCAGGTCGGCGATGAGCGGAGCACCCTCCAGCACGCTGACCTCCTGACCCGAGGTGAGCACCCGGTGCACGCCCAGCTCGATCAGCTGCTCCAGCGCCGCGTGCGGGTCGCGGGTCATGTCGAACGCCCGGTGGAAGGTGATGCTGACGTCGCCCGCGGCGGCGATCAGCCGGCGGGTGGTCGGCACGTCGACGTCACCCTCGGCGGTCAACGCGCCGATCACGATGCCGTGCGCTCCGGCCGCCACCGCGGCCCGCACGTCCCGCTCCATGGCCTCGATCTCGAAGGGCGAGTAGATGAAGTCGCCGGCCCGAGGGCGGACGATCACGTGTACCCGGATCCGGCTGACCGCGCGCATTGTCGTCTCGATGGTGCCCAGGCTGGGGGTCAGCCCGCCGTCGAAGAGCGCGGAGCACAACTCCACCCGGTCGGCGCCGGCCTCCTCGGCGGCGACCGCTCCCTCGACGCTGTCGATGCAGATCTCGAATGTGTTCATGATTCTTCCTTTTCCGTGCGAGGCGATGCCGCTTCGGTCCGAGACGATGCTGGGGTCCAGTCGATGACGGCCGTGACGGCACCAACGGGTACGCCGCCGCCGAGCACCGGCACCTGGCGCAGCGCGTCGGCCCCACCCACCGGTACGCCCACGGCGTCGAGGGCGGCGAGGGCGATGGCGGTGGTGGCTCGGGGCGAACCGTCGATCGCCTTCACCGCCACCGCGTGACCGTCCGGTGCGGCCACCGCGAGCACGCCTTCGGCCCCGCCCTTGGCGAGAACGCCGGGCAGCGCCCGCATCAGGTTGGTGTTCGGGTGCCCGTTCCAGCCGCCGACGTACTCCGGGTGCTGGCGCATGGCCTGCGCGACCAGCGCCTCGTCGCTGCCGGCGGGAGCGGTGACCAACGCCTGGAAGGTGCGGGCCAGGCCGGTCAGCGACAGGCCGAACAGCGGTGCCCCGCAGCCGTCGACCGCGTGGTGCGCGATCGGCGTCCCGGCCAGCCGGGCGACGGCGGCGGCGGTTTCCCGCTGGAGCGGGTGGTCGGGGTCGAGGTAGTCGTGGGTGCTCCAGGACCGGGCGACGCAGGCGACGAGCATCGCGGCGTGCTTGCCGGAGCAGTTCATCCGGATCCGGTCGCGCTGTCCGCCGGCGCGGATCAGCCGGTCCCGGGTCGGTTCGTCCTCCGGCCAGTCCACCGGACAGCCGAGCGCGTCCTCGGTCAGGCCGGCCCCGGTCAGCATCGTCCGAACCACCTCGACGTGCCGGTCGTCGCCGGTGTGGCTGCCGGCGGCGAGGGCCAGCGCCGGGCCGGTCAGCTCGTCGCCCGCCGCGATCCGGCAGGCCAGTGCCTGCACCGGCTTGAGGGTGGAGCGGGGCAGCACCGGCTCGTCGGGTACGCCGGCGGCGAGGGCGACAGTTCCGTCCGGGGCGAGCACCACGACGCTGCCGTAGTGCCGGCTCTCCACGAAGCCGTTGCGCACGACCCGGGCCAGTTCGGCGTAGCGGAAGATGGTCACCGGGGGGTGTTCCCTTCGAGGAGTGGTGGGGGCAGCTCGGCGGTCCGCCGTCCGCGCCGGCCTCCGAAGCGGCCGTTGCGGGCCTGGAGTACGCGGGCGAACTTCGACAGCGAGGCGTTGACCACCAGGTAGATCAGCGCCACCACCAGGAACGTCTGGATCAGCAGGTGGGTGTACGAGGAGAGCACCTGCCCGCTGTAGAGCAGCTCGGTGTAGCTGACCACGAAGCCGAGCGAGGTGTCCTTGAGCAGCCCGACCAGCTGGCTGACCAGGGACGGGGCGAGTTGGAGCAGCGCCTGCGGCAGGACCACCAACGCCATCACCTGCCCGCGGCGCAGCCCGACCGCGAGGCCCGCCTCGGTCTGCCCGCGGTCCAGTGCCAGGATGCCGGACCGGAAGATCTCCGCGAACGCCGCCGAGTTGGAGACCACCAGCGGCACCACGAGCTTCCAGAACAGCGGGAAGTTCAGCCCGTACTGCGGCAGTGCGAACAGCGTCACGTAGATCAGCAGCAGGGTGGGGACGGTCCGGAAGATCTCCACGTACGCGCCGGCCAGCCAGCGCAGCGGTCGATGCGTCGACAGCCGGCCGAGCGCCAGCAACAGCCCGAGCGCGGCGCTCAGCACGGCGGTCGCGGCGGCGGCGCGCAGCGTGGCCCACAGGCCGTTGAGCAGGTACCGCCAGATGGGCCAGGTGGTGAACGGCTCCCACCGGGCGGCGGCCAACTCGCCGTGGCTGGCGAACTGGTAGACCGCCGCGACCAGGGCACCGGCCAGGACGACGGCGCCCAGCACTGTGGCGATCCGGATCCGCCGTTGGGCGCGCGGGCCGGGTTCGTCGAAGAGGATCTGTTGCGTCTTGTTCATCGGACGATCGCCAGCCTTCGTTCGAGCAGGCCGGTGACCTGACCGATGATCAGCGCCAGCAGCATGTAGGCGAGGCCCGCGCCGGTGAACACGGCGATCGGTTGAGCCTCGACCAGGTTCACGGTGTTGGCCGCCTGGGTCAGCTCGACCACGCCGACGGCGGCGGCCAGCGAGGTGTTCATCAGCAGAGCGATGCAGATGTTGCCGATTGGCTGGATCACCGCCCGGAGTCCCTGCGGCAGGATCACGTGCCGCAGGGACTGGCCGAAGGTGAGCCCGATGGCTCGGGCTGCCTCAGCCTGGCCCACACCGACCGTGTTGATCCCGGCGCGGATCGCCTCGGCCAGGTACGCCCCCTCGTACACCGCGATGACGATCGCGGCGGAGGTGAACAGCGGGAACGTGATGCCGATGGTCGGCAGCGCGAACACGAAGAGCACCAGCAGCGCCAGCAACGGCAGGTTCTGGAACACCTCCACGTACGCGGTGCCGATGGCGCGCAGCAGCGGGACGGGGGCGATGCGCAGGGTGGCCACGACGATGCCCAGCAGCATCGCGCCGACGGTGGTCACGACGGTCAGTTCGACCGTCGTGACCAGGCCGTGGCCAAGCTCGCTCAGGTGGGCGGTGAGGGCTTCCATCGGTACGAGAGGCTGCTCGGGAGCCGTCGGCGGAACCGAGGG
>NZ_QGSY01000159.1 GCF_003857035.1 Micromonospora arida | reverse complement strand
CGACCCTCGATCCACGGATCAACAACAAGAACTCGGTCATCTACTACCAGGCCAACGTCACCCTCAACCTGGAGGGAGGCAACTGGTCCGAGCATCCGGGCGGCACCCGGATGCTCGGACCAGTTGCCTCCCTCCAGGTTGAGGGTGACGTTGGCCTGGTAGTAGATGACCGAGTTCTTGTTGTTGATCCGTGGATCGAGGGTCGCGCCGTGGCTGCTGAGATAGCGGCGGAAGTCCTCCACTGTGGGGTTTTCGGACCCGGTGAAGTGGGACTCCGTGATGGAGATGTTGTGGGTCTCCGGCCCCTTGACCGTGGTGGGCTTGAACCCGGCCGGATCGACCATTCCCACCGGATTGTTGCGGCAGTACCGGAACAGGTTGCCCCCGTCGGCGAAGCCGCCCGGATCGCTGCTCGCCCACCTGCCCAGCCACGGCACGTAGTACCGGGCCCCGGCGTAGCGGAAGCCGGTTTCGTCGTCCACCTCGTGTCCGCCGAAGCGGTACCGCTTCAGGCTGAGGTCGGCGCCCGGCCGGCCGTACCGGTACGCGGTCGTGCCGTACGGGTGGTACTCCTCGTAGGAGATGAGGAGCCCGGCCGCGTCGGTCTCCAGCGTGGCCGAGCCGAGGTGGTTGGTGAGCTGGTAACGGATCAGCGGAACGCCGAGCGGGTTGGCCGGGTCGAAGCCGCCGACGTCGACGGTCTTGACGTCCACCTGGGCGACCGGGCCGGTGTCGTCGGCGATCGTGGTGGTCCACCGTTCGTGCTGGAGGGTGCCGGTGACCCGGTTGCGACGGCGGAACACGGTGACCGCACCCAGGAAGATCCATTCCAGTTGGACGCTGCCCGGCCGGTCCACGACCTTGCGCAGCCGCTGCCCGCTCGCGGCGTAGACGAACCGGGCTTCGCCACCGCCGCCGAGGTCGACCCGGCGGAGTTGGTCGTGGACGTTCCATTCCAGGGCCGGCAGGTGCGGCATGACGGTCAGGTTGCCGACGACGTCGTGCGCGTACAGGGCCGAGTAGGGGCCGCCGTCGGCGTCGCCGGGCAGGCTGGTGGCGGCCAGCCGGTTCGTGGCGTCGGCCGGGTCGTCCTGGTACGCGTACCGGTGGTGCCGGGTCCAGCCGGCACCCACCCCGGCCTGCGTCCGGAACCGGTGCCGGAGCACGGTCAGGTTGCCCAGCGGGTCGTACTCGTACTCCTCGGTGTAGGCACGGACCGCGCCGGCATCGGTGAGGCTTCCGGCCGGCGGCACGTCGGTCTGGTCGCGGATCGCGTCGTTCGGCGCCCCGGCCAACTCCCGCCCACTCGCCCGGATCAACTGGTAGAGCGGGTCGTACGCATAGTCGCTGGCGGCCGGCACCGCCGCATTGCCGAAGAAGGTGGGCGCCCCCGGCTCGGCCACCCGGGTGAGGTTGCCCACCGGGTCGTACGTGTAGCGCAGGTCGCGCACGCCGGCGGTGAGCAGACGTTCCAACCGGAACGTCATCGGGTCGTAGAAGTACTCGGTGACCAGCCCGTTGCCGTGCCGGGCGAACCGCCGCCGACCCAGCGCGTCGTAGTCCTGCTCGGACAGGAACTCCACCTCCGCGCCCTGGCCGCGTAGCCGCGCGGTGAGCCGGCCCAGCATGCCGCCCTCGAGGTAGGTCGGTCGTAGCTCGGTGGCGTCGGGCAGGGTGACCACTGTCGGGCGGTTCACCGCGTCGTACTCGGCGGCGGTGCCGAAGACCTCGCTCTCCAGCAGTGGCGCCGCGGCGTCCAGCAGCGCGGCGTGGTCGGGCGCGGCGGCCACCGGCGACCAGTCCGGGCCGTCGACGTGATCGGTGGCGAGTCTCCGTTCGGCGCGGCGCGGGTTGCCCTTGAAGTCCACCTCGGGCACCCGCACCTGGCCCGCCGGGTCGAACACCAGGTACGGCACGCCGTGCAGGCCCAGCGTCGCCGCATCCGGATGGCGGTCGCCGAAGACCACGTACTGCACGCAGCGCTCCGCGCCGGCGGACTCGCTGACGTACAGGCCGACGGGCCGGTGCAGGGCGTCGTACGTGGTGCGGAAGGTCCGGCCGTGTTCGTCCCAGATCCGGCGCACCCCGCCGAGAACGTCCTGGAACACCCACCGCTCGCCCTTCTCCGCGCTCCACGACCGCACTCCCGCGCCGTGCATGGCGGTAACCGCGTTGGCGATGTGCCGGCCCAGCGCGTCGTACCCGTCCGAGGACCGGCCGGTGAGGTCTCCCCTGGTGCGTACGCCGAACCGCTGGCCGGCGCCCCGGTCGGCCACCGTGTAGACGGCCCGGCCCAGGCTGTCGAAGTGGATCACGGAGGGCGTGTCGGCGTGCCCGGCGGCGAGCCACGCGGCGCGGGTGGCCGGGTCGGCCGGTTCCGGATCGGACACCGCGGGGCTGCCCCGCTCGGCGTACCACTGGCTGTCGAGCACCGTGTCGTTGGCGTCGAACAACCGGTGCGACCAGGCCGTGGACTCGACCCGGCTGAGGGTGCCGTCCGGATACCGGGTCAGCACGGCCCGGCCCAGCGGGTCGTAGTAGCGGATCGCGGTGGAGCCGATCTCGCGCAGCGCCGCCGCGTCCTCGTACTCGTGGGTGGTGCTGAAGTAGGGCTGGTACCGCTTCACCGGGTTGCCCTTGTTGTTGACCACCGTGCGGCCGGTGCCGACCCAGCGCGGGTCGGCGTCCACCTCGACGGCCACCCCGTCCTCACCCACCTCCAGGGCCCGGCCCGGATGCACCCGCGACTTGGTGATCGCCACACCACCGGTGCCGGTGCTGTACTCGTAGCTCTCCAGCCAGCGCGGGTTGGCCGGGCCGTGTCGTTCCCGGTGCCGGCCCCGGCTGTACGCGGGCTGGCCGTTGACCAGCCAGTTGAACGGGTCGTAGGTGAACGTCAACGTCGGATCGTCGAGCGTGTCGCCGTCCCCGGCGCCGGGCCGGCCGAGCAGCGCCGAGGCCACCACCCGGCCCAACTCGTCGTAGCGCACCGCGCGGCGCTGCCCGTTCGGGTCGGTGACGAGGCTCGGGCCGAGCACCCGGTAGTCGTTGACCGCGGTGGTGACCGACCAGGCCGCCTGGTCGATGGTCACCCGTTCGGTGAGCAGGTGGTAGCCGTCGAAGGTGACCGCCGTCGCCATGCCCAGCGCGTCCCGTGCCCCGTTGGACAGGTAGAAGTGCGCGGCCGGACCGGCGGGATAGCGCAGTTCGCCCGACGGTATCCACCAGGCCGGGCCGCCGTCGAGGTGCACGTAGCCGGCGTCGGCCAGGTCCGCGTCGGTCACCGCCGTGCCGTAGCCGGCGGCCAGCGCGGCCGGGGTGAAGGCAAGCTGGTACGTCTGGTACCCCAGCCCCAGGCTGTCCCACTGACCGGCCGGCAGCGGCGTCAGCGCGTTGTCCCGGAACCGCACCTGTGACCGGGACAGCAACCGCCGCTGCGCGCCGACCTCGTCGGCCACCACCTCGTACCCGATCGGGGTGGCCGCGGTGAACCCGGCGAGCAGTTCGGCGCGGGTGAACAGCGGGCCGGCCGGGGCCAGCCCGGTCAGTTCGTGCCCGACCGCCTCGTACGCGGCGCGGATCCGGTACGCCGGCACCGGGAGCGTCTCGTCGATGTCCGGGGTGTACCGCTGCTCGCCGTACGTGACGTGACGGCGCCGCTGTTCGGCGGTCACCTCGGCGGGAAGCTCCGGGTCGGGCGTGGTGCGGCCGTAGACCACCGCGGCGGCCTGGACGACGGTGCCGTACGGGCCGAGGACCAGGTTGAGCCGGTGGCTGATCCGGGGCTCGTCCGGCTCCCGGTCGTAGGAGAGGCTGACCGCCTCCCGCTCGACGGCGACGAACACCCGCGTGTCCAGCCGCTGCACCTGGTACGCCTGCTCGACCACCCCGTACGGGTGCTCCTGCGCGGCGCTGCCGTCGTACGAGTACACCTCCTGCCGCAACGGCAGGCCGCGCAACGCCCGCCGGCTCTCCCGCAGCTCCGTGGCGGAGATTCCGGCCGGCAGCTCCGGGGTGGGCAGGTGCCGGCCGGCGTACCACTCGGCGGACAGGTCGACCGGGGCGCCGGTGTGGTACCAGGTCTTCGTGGTGACCGGTGGCTGGAACAGCTCAGGCGAGGTGTCCTGGTTTCCGTCGACCGCCTCGACACCCAACACGTGGTCCACGAACGACTCGCCGTCGATCTGCTCGACCATGCCGAAGCCGGCGAACTCCCGCTCGACGCCGTCATAGTGCCCGTGGTGGTAGCGGTAGGCGGTGACCAGCCGGGTCCCGGTGATCCGGTCCACCTGTTCCACCCGCTCGACGACCTGCACCGGGAACGGCAGCCTGGTCACCCACGGCTGGCCGGCTCGCCGGTCGGCCAACTGGAAGGCGGTGGACGCGGCGTACCGGATGATGGTCTCGCCGCCCAGGTTGTTCACCACCCGGGTGAGCAGGTGCGGCTTGCCGTCGGCGGCCAGATTCAGGTAGCGCACCGGGCCGGCGGCGTCGCCGGGCAGCGGTGACGACCACACCAGGCAGCCGGTGCCGGCACCCAGCAGGTCGGTCACTGTCACCGTCGAATCGGGCGTGACATGCGGCAGGTCGGGCAGCTCGACGGGGGCCGACCAGCCGTTGCCGGACTGGTTGTACCAGAGCCGGATCTCCCGCCGGCCCAGGTAGCACAGGTCCATCACGCCGGTGCCGTCCACGTCGGTGAGGAGCACCCGGGCCGGGTCGAACTCGTCCAGCCCGGTGAACCACGGCGCGTCGTCCATCTCGACCTTGGCGCCGAATCGTCCGTAACCGACGTTGGGCCAGTAGCAGACGGAACCGTCGCGGACCCGAACCAGGTCGGTGAGCCCGTCGCCGGACATGTCGGCGAGGAAGATGCTCTGCCGGTCATCGGAGCGCAGCAGCCGCGGCCCACGGTCCTCGTCCGCGGGCCAGAGCGCGGGTCGCGCCGGGCCGTACCCCGCCTCGGCCAGCGACTCGTGCCAGGCCAGCACGGTGTCACCAGTGATCAGCAGGTCGGCCCGGCCGTCCCCGGTGAGATCCAGCAGCAGCAGGTCGGGGCTGGCCCAGTCGACGGCGGGCAGCTCGCGGAACGGCTGGAAGCCGGACCAGCCGGCGTCGTCGGTGCGGCGGACGAAACCCGCCGGTACGGTGCCGAGCTGGACCAGCTCGATCCGCCCGTCACCGTTCACGTCGACCAGTTGCTGGCGTCCGCCGGCCAGGTCGGTCAGCGACGGCACGGTGGGCAGCGCGGCGACCGGGCCGATCCGGCCGGCGCCGAGGTTCGGCCGGTAGTAGAGGGCGCCCTCGTGCCCGGTCAGCACCCCGGCGAGCCCTTCCCCGTCCAGGTCCACCCACAGCTCGGTCCGCCCGTCCACGCCGGCCGGCAGGTTCTCCAGGCTGCCCCGCTCCAGTTCCCGGGTGGTCGCCGCGATGGTGGCCGGTGTGTATTCGAAGGTCACCGGGGGCAGCGCGGCGCTGGTGTGCCCGCCACCGGCGGCCGGGGCGTAGCCGCGCTGGGTCACCTCGACCAGGGTGGACAGCACCGGCCCGGCGGCGTATTCCAGCTCCACCGCGCGGACCAGGCAGTCCGCGCCCACCTCTGGCTCGTCCGGGAAGTGGTGGAACATCAGGATCCGGCGGCACAGCCGGTAGGTGCGGACCTCGAATCCCGCGCGGTAGGTGGAGAACGGGTCCGGCCGGCAGGCCCAGTTTCCGGTGTCAGCAGGTAACGGGTTGTCCGGGTGGTGCTCGCCGTAGTCGAGCACCACCTCGAACAGCCAACCGGCGTCGGCGAGCTGGGCCGGCGTCAGGTCCACCGGGCGTCGGCCGTCGGAGTCGAGCAACGGCACCGTGTTCCCGTAACGCACCGACTTGAGGTAGCGGTTGGCGTTCCGGTCGGTGCGGTGTCGTTCGTGTGGCCGGTCCAGGTCCAGGCCGGTGGCGTCCTCGGCCTTGTAGGTGTAGGTGACCGCGTTGCCCCGATCGTCGCGGGTCTCGCAGAGCAGCCAGGTGTGCACCCGCCCGCCCAGGCCGATGCGGGAGCTGCCGTCGCGGCCGTACACGGCCAGCAGGTTCGACCCGGACAGGGTGCGCCAGTGCACGTCACCGTCGGAGTCCCGGGTCCACCGCTCGATGCGGGCGAACGCCCCCTCGATCCGTGGCCGGAACCGCTGCACCGTGTGCCCGGCGACCGGAACGCCGCCGGGCACCGGGATCAGGTCGTCCTCCCCGGACAGCAGGAAGGTGTCGGTGTTGTCGTAGCGGGGCAGGCCACGGTCGGTGCGCCGGCTGATGGCCGGCACGGGCAGCTGCCAGCCGAGGCCGAACGGGCCGTTCCCGGCTCCCGAGTCGTAGCCGAGCGTCAGGTCGGGTTGGAACCCGGACCGGCCGCCGCTGACCGGGATGGGAACGGACATGCCGCCGGTCCCGGTGACCGGGTGGGCGGCGAAGGTCTCGCCGATGGCCCGGATCGCGCCGCCGCCGGTGGGCAGGCTGATTGCCGGTCCGCCGAGTCCCGGCCCGGTCGTGCCCCGACCCGCCGACGGCGGCGCGGCGGCGGTCGCGTCGGTCGGCGGCCCGCCCGGTCCGAATGCCCCACCCGCTCCGCCGGGAGCGCCGGCGCCGGTCGGGTCGGCGGAGCCGCGCCACCGGGAGCCAGGCCCCGGCCCCCACGATCCGCCGCCGACCGGGTAGCTGGTCGTCACCGCGCCCCCTCAGCCGTCGAGCCGGTAGTGCAGCAGGACGACCAGGTCGGTCAGGCCGTCCGGGTCGGCCGCCAGCGTGACCGAGGTGCCGAGAACCAGCGGATCGGACTGACCCACGCACTGGCGCAGGTCGGCGTCCCGGTTCAACATCACGGGGTCACCGGCCACCGTGAGGTCGTACGTCCCGGGATCACCGTCCACCCGGGCGTACCAGGTCACCTGGTCCACCACCGGCTGGTGGTCGCGGGCGAGGTACGGCAGGTGCTCCGGCCCGATGGCCAGCTCGGTGCTCTGCTGCTGGGTGAGCTGCCACCACTCGTCCGGGAAGTGATGGCGCAGGCTGTATGCCTGGTACAGCCCCGTCCGGCCGGCGTCGACCAGCATCTCGTTGAGCACCTCCCGCAGGGAGTCCTCGACCAGGCCGCGCAGCGTCGAGCCGCCGTCGCGGGCCGTGTACCGCAGGTGCAGGATGACGTCGCTGATGCTGTCGTAGTCGAATTGGCGGACTGCCGTCGGCAGTTCCAGCCGCCAGGTGCCGATCGCGCCCTTGCCCTCGAACGGCAGGTAGCGGTCGTCGGCGAAGTTCAACTCGAACATGCCGCTGTCGCTGAGGCCGCTGCTGGTCGAGATCGACTCGATCCCGCCCACGTTGTACGCGAACCGCTCGTCGCCGGGCACCTCGGCGTACTTGTCCTTGGCGCTGGTGGCGCCCTGCCGGGCCGCGGTGGCGGTCCGGTACCGGTTGCCGATCAGGGACAGCTTCGCCGTGACCGGGGTGTACGGGCCAGCCACGCACGGGATGGACAGGCTGACCGTGCGGAGCCGGCGGAAGTAGTGCCCGGGGTGGTCCAGGTCGAACAGCGCCTCCGGCACGTTGACCACGCAACTGCCGGTGGCCCGCAGCTCGATCAACGCCGCCGGGTCGAGCTGTGCCAGCGAGACGTGCCGGGTCAGCTCGCGCTCGCGGCTGTGCTGATCGAGGTAGGCCACCTCCATCCGCTTCAGGTCGTGGCGCAGCGCGTCCGCCACGGTCAGCCCCTTGCGCAGGCTGTCCCAGTAGCCGGGTTGCAGGAACGTGGCCTCGCTGCCCAGCTCGTGGGCGAAGCACCGCTCGGCCTTCTTCGCCACGTCGAAGGCGAGCTGGTAGGCCCCGAAGTAGACGGAGCTGGCCCGGCTCACCATCCACTGGTACAGCTCGGTGTTGGTGTACTTGCCGCGCAGGTACTCCTCGGTGGCCCGGGCGTTGTCGGCTTCCCGGTCGTGCGCCGCCAACTCGTCGGTGAGCATGGCCACGTGCAGCCGCCCGGTGAGGAGCTGCTGGTCGAGCTGGGTCAGTTCGAGACCGGCCAGCGCCGCCTGGTGTTCCCAGTCGTCCATCCGGCGGCGGTAGCCGCCCTGGTTGGCGGCCATCCCGGCGGCCTTGTCGAGGGCCCGGGCGATCGCCTCCAGGGTCATCACCGCCGAGTCGGCGGCGGCACCGGCCTTGTCCCCGCCGAGGGTGAGGGTCACCGTGGGTGAGCCACCGAAGCCGGCGCCGCCGGCGGTGAAGTTGGGAATCAGCTTCAGCCCGCCGGACAGGATGTAGCCCACCGCGATCGCGGTCTCGCCGAGCAGCGACACCCCGGACAACGCGGTGGCGGTGATCTCCCAGGCGTTCATGTACGGCCGGCCGGCGTAGTAGCGTTGCCGCTCCTCCACCACCTTGCGGCTCAGTTCCAGCGCCGCGACGTTGCCCTCGGCCTCCGCGATGGTGGCGACCTTCACCGCCCGTACCGCGTCGAGCAGGGCGATCTCCTGGCCGGCGCGCAGCCGGGTGAGTTGCTCGGCGTCCCGCTTCTCCATGGCCGCGAGCAGCCCGCCGCCCAGCTCACCGACGTACCCGACGAGTTCGGTGGCCTTCTGGGCCAGCACCCGGAACCGGTAGTTCGGCAGCGGTGCGCCGAGCCCGGCCAGGAACGACGAGACGGACATGCCGGCGGCGGCGGCCCGGACCAGTGCCCCCGGGTCGATCGGCGGTGAGAACAGGGCGAGCATGCTCTCCACCCCGTCGATGTTCTGGCAGTTGCGGATCTTGAACAGCCGATCGGCGATCAGGTCCCACAGCCGGAGCATCTCCTCGTTGGGCGGGACGCAGAAGTACAGCGCCGAGTAGCTCAGCGGGCTGGGCAGTTCCGCCCCGCCGTGCGGCAGCAGGTCCAGGTCGGGGATCAGGTTCTCCAGGTCCAGCAGCGCGTTGCCGAACAGGTCCACCTTGGCCTGGAGTTGGTTGACGGTGGCCGGAGCCGGGCTGACCAGCGGCGGCACCACGCTCGGCTTCGGCCCGAGGAGTTTGTCGGCCAGGATGTAGAGCTGGGTGGCCTGGGTCACGGACTCCCGGGTGAACTGCCGGAACAACTGGTCACCCCAGTCGACCAGGTTCTTGATGTAGCTGACCACCACGGCGAGCTGGTAGGCGACCGGCCGGCTGCGGGCCACCACGTGCGGGTTGAACGGCTTCGCCCGCCACTGCTCCACAGCGAACTTCAGGTCGGTGATACTGGCCCCGGACGGGTCGGCCGCGATCGCCGTGAGAATGTCGCCGATCCGCTGGTTGAGCAGCTCGGGCACTCCGGTCTGGAAAAACGGCTTGGTGACCCAGTACTTCTGCGGGGCGGCAGCACCGTCGGCGGTGCCGACCGGGTTGAAGATGTGGTGGAACCAGGTCCGCGCCTCGGCGAACCGCTGGTCCCGGTTGAGTCGCAGCGCGATGTCGAACGGAAGGTGGTAGAACAGCTCCCAGTTGTAGCCCGCGTACGCGCCGTCCGCGGCGAAGTCCAGGTCCTCCACCGGGTACGGCGACACGACCACCGGCGCCGGCTGGTAGGTGGCGGCGAAGTCGAACCCCGTGTTGGTGAGCTGGGTGGTCCGACTCAGCAACGCCGGCACGCCAGACCGGTAGACAGTGGCCCGTAGGAAACACAGCAGCGGGTGGTAGAAGTTCGCGAACCTCACCCCGTACGACAGGGTGCCGTAGACCTCGAACTCGGCGACCAGCCGGTGGTACTCCGCGTCCTCGGTCATCGCCTGCACGGCGGCCGCGAGGTCGTGCGCCGGATCCTCGGCGTATCGACGTAGGTACTCGGTGAACAGCGCCAGCACGTCGTGGGCGAACTCGTCCACGTCGCTGTACGTCTTCTCGATCCGGTCCGCCGGGTCCTCGGCACGCCGGTCGTAGAAGCCCGGGATGATCACGTAACCACGGTCGTAGTCGCCGTAGAAGTACGGCATCAGGGTGCCCAGTGGCAGCACCGGCCGGCGGTCGTGGGTGCCTCGGACGCTCTGCGCCAGCCCCAGCAGCATGATGATCCAGTCGAGCAACGACATCTGCATGGGGTACGTCACCCGGAACCGGCCGGGCGTCTGCGCCACCAGCGTCTGGAACGCGCCCATCAGCGGGGTGCTGATCGCCAGGTCGTTCTGCGTCCGGGAGACCAGTTCGGTGAACCGTTCGGCCAGCAGCTCGGTGTCCTTGAATACCGGCGACAGCAGCAGGCTGCCGGAACCGCCGCCCGGCACCGGCTCCGGATAGCCCCGGCAGCCGGTCAACGCGAACGAGCCGACGAACTCGGTGCCGGTGAGCACGCTGATCGCCTGGCCGGCCGCTCCGGCCGCGTACGCGAAGCAGGTGAACTCGTCCGCCGCGGGGAGGTCCTCCCGGTAGCCGCTGGCCGGGTAGTACAGCGCGTCCTTGGAGATCTTCTTTGGCTGCCAGCGGTCCTGCGTCCGCTCGCCGATGGCCAGTTGGATCCGCCACCGTCGGCGCGGCCGCTCCGTCTCCGTGCCGCCCGGCGGGATGCCGTCCGGGTCCGGAATCTGGGAGGTCTGCGCCGTGTCGGTCTCCTGCGTGAAGACCGGCCAGGCCAGCGTGAGCCGGCTGTTGCGGTCGAAGGCGAGCAGGTGGTCGCCCGCGATGTCCAGCGGCACCCGCCGCCACGGCGTCCAGTACCGCTCCCGCTCGAACTGCCGGTGGTAGTACACCGTCGGGTCGCCGCCCCGGGTGCGGGCGAACACGTGCATGAGATGCCGGTCGTGCTGGTAGTAGCAGGCCATCACGTCCAGGTGCGCCAGGTCGTCCAGCTTCTCCAGGTACGTGATGGTGGCGTTCTCCACCGCCAGGTCGGTCAGTTCGTCCTGCTGCAACTGGTCGTCCAGCTCGGTGAACAGCTCCGACTTGTCGTCCCGCAACTCCGGCAGGATCCAGTTCTCCGGATACAGGAAGATCTTCCGGTTGGCCTCCCACACCCGGTAGTTGGCCATCCAGTTCCACTGGTCCCAACCCGGATCCTCGGTGACCGCCGCGACGCTGTCCGGCTCCAGGCCCAGCAGGCAGCGCTGCACGAACAACTGGACGGTGGCGTGTGCCTGCACGATGCGCGACGTCGCCATGCAGGCGCCCATCTCGACATCGATGAGGAAGTGGTCGTACAGGTCGTTGGTGTCGCGCAGCCCCGGGTTCTCGGCCAACAGGTACGCGACCAGCGCGTCCCGCTTGGCCACCCGCAGCCGGTCCTGCACCCCTTGGAGCACCCCGAACCACTCGGCCTCGGCGTAGCGCGCCTTCAGGGCCTGCCGCATGGTGGCCGCCCCCGCCGCCGTGGTGACCGGCTGGCCCAGCGGCACCGCCGCCGCCACCGGTAGGCCCAGCCGGCGCAGCAGGGTGAGCGCATCGACCAGCCGCTGGATCGTGACCGGCGACCGGTACGCGGTGAGGTCCACCGCCGACAGTTCGAGGTGGGTGTCCAGGTCGGCCAGCACTGTGGCGTCCCAGCCACCGAGCTGCGCCAGATGGGTGTGGACCTGCGTGGCGGTCGTGCCGGCTGCCAGGACCAGGTCGAACAGTCCGTACACCGTCCACGGCGCGGCCGCGTCCAGCGGGTTCGCCACCGGCGGGTAGGTGCGGGCCAGCTCGACCCCGGCGGCCAACCGGATCCAGTCGGCCAACGGGGCCGGAGGGCGGCCGGTCTGGTAGGGCACCCGGTCCGGGGCCAGCCAGCCGAGTGACCCGGCGTTCGCCAGCAGCCAGCCGAGGTCCGCGTCGGGCACCGTCAGGTGCTCGACGAGCCGGCTCAGCACGTGCAGCAGGCGCAGCGCCCGGTACTGCTCGTCGAACCCGGCCGGGGTGACCGCCGGCGGCGCCGGTGGCTCGTTCACCAGGTCCACCAGCGCGTCGTCGGTGAGCACCGCGAGCAGCGGCCGGGTCAGCTCCGCGCCGGCCAGCACGGTGGCGGCGGCGTCCGCCGAGAACCCGAAGGTGTCGGCCACCGCCGCCACCGCCAGCTCCTGCTTGGTACGGGTGTACGCGTAGCTGGACAGGGCCGTGGTGATGGCCAGCAGCAGCGTGGTCTGCTGGGCCTCGGTGGGGCTGGCCACGATCGCGGCCGTTATCGGTGTGGTGTCCACCAGGGCGGCGAGCTTCGCGTCGACGAACTGCGCCGGGGTGGTCACCGCGTCGGTCCAACCACCGTCCACGATCGAGGCGAAGCCGGCCAGGTCCGCCTCGGTCATCCCGGGCACGGTGGCCAGCAGGGCACGCATGCCCGGCAGGTTCTCCTCGGGGGGTGCCGCCGGATCGACAGCGGGTCGGGTCGCCGCGTACCCGCTCTGGTAGCCGGCCTGCAACCCGGTGAGCACCGCGGTCAGCGTCTCGTCCGGCAGGTCCCGCGCGGCCAGGTCGTCGGCTTCGTGTCGGAGCAGGTAGCGCAGGTCGGCCGGGCGGATGCCGGTGCCGGACCGGGCGGCGTCGAACCGCTCGACGAAGGCCAGCGCGGTGGCCGGTGCCGTGAGCGGATCCGACCCGATCAGACCCTTCATGATCAGGTACTCGGTGGCGGTGAGCCCGAGCGCCCGGGCCAGCAGCGTCCCGGCGTACACCGCGTGCAGGCCGACGTTGCTGACGATCGCCGGGGCCGGGAGGTCGGCCACCAGCAGGGCGGTGTCCGCCGTCGTGGCCCCCAGGCAGGTCGCCAGGTACGCCTCGTGCGCCGACAGCGGAGCACCCGAGCCGGGTGTGGTCAGCTCCGCCTGCTCGTTGGCGAGCACGTTGGCCGGCTCGAACGCTTCGAGGACCGGGCCGTTCGCCGAGTTGCGGAACACCTCGGCGTACCGCGACACGTCCAGCGGGGCGAACAGGTCGACCACCTCCGGCAACGGCAGCCCGAGCCGCGCGGCCAGCCGGTGCAGCGCCGCCACCGTGACCAGGAGGTCGTCGTCCAGGGCGCCGCCGCCCAGCGCGTCGGCCCGGATCGCCCGGTCCAGCAACGGCGGCGTCCAACCGGTGCAGGCCGGCGCGCGTAGCAGGCGCAGGAACCGGTGGATCCGGTCCAGGCGAGCGTCGGTGAGCTGCTGGATCCGCTTTGCGCTGAGGTCGGACCCGGTGTCCAGGTGCTTGACGAACATGGCGTTCCCGGGATTGACCCAGGCCAGCGCCAGCAGTTCGGTCAACTCCCGATAGTCCAGGCGCGCCCGAGCGAGGAAGTTGTCCACCCGGGCGATGCCGCCCAGAGCACCGAGCGGCGCGGTGTTCCAGATGTCGTCCTGAGCGGCCGGGTCGGCTGTGACCACCAACTGCCGCTGCGCGTCGCTGATCCCCAGTTCCTCGGCCGCGATGGCCTCGCCGCTCGGGCCCGCCGACCGGCGCAGCGCCCGCATCACGTCGGCCCGGGCGATGCCGAACTGGGCGAAGTAGCTGCGGGTCTCCTCGTGCGCCAGGTCGAACGGCAGGGCGAACGCGTACCGGCTGCCCGCCAGCAGGGTGTAGGCGGCGGCATTCACGTACTGCGGCGCGGCCGCCAACTCCAGCGCGGTGCCGGTGGTCTGGCGCAGTCGGCGTACGAACCACCCGCCGGCCCCGTCCGGGGTCGCCTTGGCCACCACGCCGATGTCCCGGACCACCCGGGCCCCAGCCAGGTCCGGTTCATACACGAGGGAACGGTCGGTGAACGGCCATCCCTGGCCCTGCAACAGGCCCAACAGCCCGGCCGACGGCGCCTCCACCGGATCGACGCCGCCGCTCAGCGGGCCACCGAACGCGAGGCCCACGTCCGGCGCCACCGCCTCCTCCAGCAGCTCGCACACCAGGTCCAGGTAGGGCAACGGAAGGTCGGTGTTCTCGCAGCTCAGATCCAGGTCACCGAGGTCCGGCCGGCGCCCGTACAGGACGTCCCGGGCGACCTTTGTGGCCGGACCCGGCGTGTCGGCGTCGGTGACCAGCCGGTTGCCGAGGAACTGAAGGACGTCCACCAGGTACGCGGCGGCGCTGTGCACGCTGCGGCACGGCTCGCAGTAGCTGGAGTCGGCGAGCTGGAACAGGCTGCTCAGGTTGGGAAAGTCGGCGCTGACGGGGGTGAGGTCCGGGGCCGCCGAGCCGCCCAGGGCCCGGACCGGCAACGCCCGCGCCGCGCTCTGGAGTTCGCCGGCCAGCAGTCCGCTCGCGACGTGCACGTCCACGGCCCGGCGATACACCGACCGGGCCTGCTCGTCGGTGAACCGGCCGGTGTTCACGGCGGTGGCCACGAACCTCGTCTCGCCGAGGGCGTGGATCCGTGCCGCCGACGGCACTTCGGCCGCCAGCAACGCAGTCGTCTGCCGATAGGTCGGCGCCAGCTTGAAGATCCGCTGCGCGGCCTTGAGCGCCGGCCGCCCGGTCCGCAGCCGCTCCGGGTGGTCCCGCAGCAGCCGCTCCACGTTGCCGGTCGCGAGGTCGAAGTCCGGATTCACGGTGAGCAGTTCGAGCACCGCGTCCCGGTGCCCACCGAAGGCGCGCTCGGCGGCGCTGGCCCGCTCGTCGTTGCCGGGCTGTTCGTCGGGATCAGCCCGTCGACCGTGGCCGGGCCGATCGCCGCTGCCGTCGGATCGTTCGCCTGCGGTGTCGGCGTCGGCTGCGGCGTTCGCTGCGGCGTTCGCTGCGGCGTTCGCGTCTCGTTCGAGCTGCGCGGTGAAGGCCGTGGTGGGATAGCGCCTCTCCAGCTTGCGGGCCAGAGCGCCGGCGTGCAGGTCGATCAGCTCCGGCCGGACCGGCTGACCGGCGACCCGGACATCCGTGGTGCTGTCCCGCAACACGCGCCGCCAGTCCGCCGGGGCCAGCCGGGCCAGCCGGCGTACGTCGGCGGCCCCCTCGATCCCCTCGCGGTCGCGGACCCGGTCGACAATCGTCTCGTCGTAGCCCAGCACGTCGGCCAGCACGCTCGCCGCACCGGCCGCCTCGGCGGCCGACCGGTCGGGAAACGCCGCCGCGTCGGCCAGCCGGGCGATCAGCCCGGGCAGGTCACCGGCAGCGTCGACGGCGAGGAGATTCTGGACCCGCTCGTGCGCGCCGTCGGCGAGGAACCGCTCCACCCGCGCGTACAACACCTTCGGCCGTTCCTGCGCGACGTACTCCTTGGCCTCCGGCCGTACCCGGGCCAGCATGTCGAGGATCCGGTCCAGCTCGCCGAGCAGGTCCTCGGGAACGTACCGGTGGCGCACTGCGTCGGCGACGGCGTTCCGGACGGTCTGCTCGTCGAGCAGGGCGATGTCGTAGTACAGCGGCCGCAGCTCGGTGTTCAGATCGACGTCGAACCGGGCGAGCGCGGCGCCGGTGCGGCTCGTGGTCAACAGCGTCCGCTCGGCGAACAGCGCGTAACCGAACACCGCTGGCAACTTGTAGGACGCGGCCAGTTTCTGCGCCACACCGAAGTGCGCCAACGCCGTCGCGGGCAGTCCGGTCTCGGCGGCCAGGAACGTCACGTCCTCGGCCTCGTCGTCCTGCCGCAGCTCGTACAGCGGGACCTGGCCGAGCAGCGGGACAATCGTGGCGAGGATCCGCTCGTACTCACTGCGTTCCCGGTCCCCGCCACCGGACAGATCCACGGTGAGCACGGCCAGCTCGGGGGCGTTGAACAGCACCGCGCTCAGCGGCGGGTCGGACAGGAGGCGATCACCAGCGGACACCCGGACGAACAGGTCAGCGGACTGCTTCTCGGAGCGGGTGAACCGGTCCCGCGAATAGTCGACGCGATACAGCCCGTCGTCCCCGGTGGTCGCCTCGCCGAGCTGCTCGGCGTCGCGCAGGTCCCGGTCGAACGCGCCGACCGTCAGAGCGTTCGCCGGCTGCCCGTCGACCCAACGCACCCGACCCACCACAACGAACCGGGACGGCGGCTCGGCCAGCACCATCTGCACCGCGTCCCGGGTCGCCCCGTCCACCGTGCCGGTCACCGGGAGCTTGTGCGCCCGTTGGAACTCAGCCACCCCACGACGGGTGGTCGGCCCGTACCGGGCGTCGACCAGTTCGTCGGTGGCAATGTCGGCGGGCATCCGCAGCAGCGCGGTGTGCAGCCGCCGGACGTCATCGCTGGGGCGGTGCCGGCGCGAGCCCATCGGGGTGGTCATGAGCATCTCCGATCGTCCGACAGCCGGCGACGGCGGCTGTCTGACGCCGGTGCGACCGGGAGCTACCTGGCATCCTGCGGATCAGAGGAGCCGGCCAGCATCGCACTGTCCAAGATCCGCCTTCCCGTCTGGCTGATCGGCAGCGGGCACTGCCGCTACGGCCGGTGGTGGAGCCGGGTCTCTCCCGAACGAGACCAGCCGTCCCCGGAACAAGCCCGATAGGTGACTGATCTCGATCGAACTCCGTGCTGACTCCCGACAGGAGTCGGCCGGTCGGTGTCCGTGATGGAAGCGACCGGCATGCGGTACGTGCGCACCTACCGCCACTCTGAGATGATCCGCTGTCGGGAGTGGAGGTCGAGTACGAAATGACGCGCGCGATGTGGGAGGCGTGTCGTGGCGCTTGCTGAGGCAGGACTGCGCGGCCACGGGGTGGAGCTACAGCCACTGGATGAGTCTCACGTGCACAGCCTGGTCGACGCGGCCAGCGACGGAAACCTCTGGGAATTGTTCTTCACGAGCGTTCCCACCCCCGACACCATGGGCGAGACCGTTGGGCGATTCATCGTCGAGCGGTCCGCGGGCACGATGCAGCCCTTCGCCGTGTGCCTCTCCGGCACCGGCCAAGCGGTAGGGGTGACCAGCTTGTGCCACATCGACGCGGCCAACCGCCGCGCCGAGATCGGCTACACCTGGTACGCAGCCTCCCAGCAAGGAACCGGCATCAACGCAGCCTGCAAGCTCCTGTTGCTGCCACGCGCCTTCGACGACATGGGCTGTATTGCGGTCGAATTCCGCACACACTGGCTCAACCACCGCTCGCGGAAGGCGATCGAACGTCTCGGAGCCAAACAAGACGGAATCCTGCGCAGCCACACGATCATGTCCGATGGAACGGTGCGCGACACCGTCGTCTACTCGATCATCGCAAGCGAGTGGCCCGCCGTCCGGGCGGAACTCAACCGTCGCCTCACGACGCCGAGATAGACGCGCCACCCGGCAGAAATCCACCCGCTCCTGCACTCGCCCTCAACACTGCCGCAACCAGCGGCTGCCACCAGCCCGGCTACCAGCCACACCAGCGCCGGCAGGAAGCGCACTTGGCGGTCAGGTCCCACAACTGCTGGTACGTCAAGTGCGTACCGCCCGGCGCCTGGTAGCTGCGCCCGGCCGACGAGCACGGCCGGTGCCGGATTCGCGGACCGATCCGGGTATCGAGGTGTCAGCCGACCCGGTAGACCCGAGTCAGCGCGATCCGAACGGGGTGGAGCCCTGGCTGGACGTGATGCTGACAACGCTGCTGCTGTTGGAGTCGCGGCGAGCGTGGCACGATTACCGCTTCGGTAGTTGCCGTGACGATCGCATTCACCCGAGCTAATCGTCTGCTCCCGCGTGGAAGTGTGGTGACGCGTGTTCCGCTCAAAAAAGGCCGGCGCGGTCCCATTGCCGCACGTCCGCCGAAGGCAGCGTGCCTACGCGATCGGCATCGGAGCCGGTCTGGCGCCGATCATCATCGCGTGCCTTCTTCTGTGGCCCGACGGTTCACCGGAGCCACCGCCTCCGCCGAAGGAGGCCGCATGCGGCACGAAGATCACCGTGATGTCGTCGACCGAGAAGGCCGTGCTGCTGAAGGCTCTGGCCCAAGAATTTGTACAGACGCCTGCCGGCTGTTACCAGGTGGAGATCACAGCGACAGGTTCCGGTGCCGCGCTGACTGCTCTGGCAGGAGGGCTGCGGGCGGGCACTGGCTCCGCGGCGGACCTTCCAGAGGTGTGGAGCCCCGCATCGAGCGTCTGGTACCGGCTGCTTGAGAGACGCACGGACAAGAGCGGGAAGGCGCTGTTCGACGAGGTCCTCGCTCCGATCACCCAGACTCCGCTGGTCATCGCCCTCCCTAAGCCAATCGCCGAGGAGTTGACAAAGACGGAGCCACTCACCTGGGACCGGATTTTGGGGCTGGCGAACGACCCCGCCGCATGGAAGGAGCTGAGCAAGGACCAATGGGGGCCTTTCACCCTAGGCAAGACCAACCCCAATTTCTCCACGGCCGGGTTGACTTCGCTCCTGACCGAGTACGCGGCACTTTCCACCGCCAACCCGGGTGCCATTAGCGAGCCCGACACCCGCGACGGCGTCCTGCAGGAGAAGCTCAAGACGCTGGAGCTCGCCACCATCCACTACGGCAAGACCACCCTGGACTATCTGTGCAAGTTGGCGGCCGCGGACAAGGACAGTGCCGCAAACGCGCTCAGGTATGTGAGTGCCGTCCCGGTCGAGGAGAAGTCGGTCTACGACTACAACAGTGGCAACCGGGACTGGTGCGAACACAAACTTGAGCCGAAGGTTCCGCTTGTGCCGGTGGCTCTGGCTGACGGGACGATCATGTCCGACTCGCCGTTCGCAGTGCTAGCCGGTGCGACACCCGACCAGGTCGCCCTGGCTCACCAGTTCCACGCCTGGCTTGGCGAGCAAGATCAGCAAAAGACATTCACGGAGGCTGGTTTCCGCCATCTCGACGGCACCCTGGACGAGGCTGTGGCCAAGGAACTCGGAGTGACGAAGACGCCTCTCACCAAGTTCACGCAGCTGCCGGACGGCCTGGTCATCGACGCAGTGCTGAACTCCTGGGAGAACATCCGAAAGCCCGCCCGGGTTCTGCTGGTCGTCGACACGTCGCTGTCGATGAAGTACAGCATGATCGACAACGTCCCAGCCGAGACGGGTGAGGAGAGCCGGCTCGATCGCGCCAAGGACGCGTTGACCAGTTCCCTAGCGGACTTCAGCCGGCGTGATGAGGTGGGGCTGTGGACGTTCTCCGGCGACAGTTCCAGTTCCGACAAGCCGTATCGGGAGGTGGTGGCACCAGGGTTGATCGACACAAAAGGAGAGGAACTTGCCAGCGGAATCAACCGGATGCAACCCAGCGGTGCGACCGCGCTGTACGTCACGATCGCAGCCGCCCACGACTGGCTGGAGAAGTCCACCACCGGGTCGTACATCAAGGCCGTCATCGTACTAACCGATGGCGCTGACGCCTATAAGGGCGGTGCCTACAAGCAGAGCCAGCTCACGCAGGCGATCAGCGCCTCGGGCGCCGCCAGGGACCCGGTGCGGGTCTTCCCGATCGCCTACGGTGTCGACGCGAAGGGGGAAATGTTGGAACAACTAGGTACCATCGCTTCGGTCAGTGGCGGGGGGAGCTACCCCGCAGTGGACCGTTCGACAATTCGGGAGGTCCTGCTTGAGGTGATCAGCAACTTCTAATCAGCGGGAACGGAAGCCGTCGTCCTGACCCTCAGCGATCACGGTGGTCACGTAGCAGAGCAGGGCCGCGGTTGTACCAGCGATCACACCGGCCACTCCGCCGGCCACTGCCGTCACAACACCCCCACCGAGGGTGCCGAGCAGACCGGACACCACCGCCGGTCCGGACCGCCAAAATCGGAGGCGACGCGTCTTGTCTCTGGTGACGACTAGTTGAGGCGCAGGCACCGTCTCGGCCGTTGCCGCCGATACCTCAGGCGCCAGCGGGTGCGAGGGACCTTCGGCGGCGTGCCGATCCGATGGCTGATAGGCGCGATTGCGGACCAGGGGCAGGTCACTGAGGTTGCCGTGGTCACGGCGATCCGGTCTCGGGTACGACTTTCTGGGCAACCCGGCGTGCAGCTCGCGGTAGATGTTGTCGAGAGTCAAGAAACCCTGGTTGGACAGACTACTGATCCCGCCCTTCAGCAAAATCAGCAGAGCATCGGTGAATGCAGTGTTTCGTAGTCCCGGAGGCGCGGTGCTGGCCTGGTTCCGTCCCGTGGAGGTCAACACGTAGGCACCCTCAATACTCTGCAGGTTGCTCTCGACGCCCATCTGCGCGTGCACATTCCCCGAGAAACAACAGTCGAGGATGACAACCTTTCGTCTCGCGCGGCTGTCCAGCACCACCTCCCTTATGTGCTTGTACTCCAGGGCGCTCGAGTGATTGTCCCCGGAGGAGTCGTTGCACGTCAGGTAGAGAGCCGAGTCTTTTGGGCTCAGATAACCATGTCCCGCGTAGTAAAAGAGCAGCGTGTCGGTTGCCTCTCGGGCTGCCTTCTGAAGCGGAGCGATGATCCTCTTGGGGTCCCACGGGTCGAGCACGGCCTTCACATTATCGGGAGGGAGCCCCCAGATGCTGGGGTCGATGATGGCCACCTTCAGGTCGATCAGATTGTTCTCGACCGCAGGCAAAGCCCTGTAGCTTTCGTCCTGATAGGAGGCTGTCCCGACGAGTAGCACTCGAGATTCGGCAGGGTCAGGAACCGGCACGTCTACTCTTCCTCGTCCTCGAATAGCCGCACGATCCGGTCGATCGTTGCGGGGTCGCCGGTGATCTCCAACCTCTTTCCGTTTCGGATGATCGTGACCTTCTGCTGCAGGTTGGCAGGACGGCTGTCCCGCCAGGCGAGAATCGCGATCACGAGTGCCGCCGCGTCCAAGCCCGTGTCGGCGACAAACTGCACGACATCACCGACGATCCCCATCTGGCCAGGGTCTGGCACCTCGTCTACCGGCTGTGCGATCGCGTGCCGGCCGACGTGCGAGTCGTCGCGCAGCCATGACCGCAACGATCGCAGGTCGTCGGGTTCTGGATCACGAGCGGGTATGCCGGGCTGATCCGTGCCGGCCAACTCCAGTCGGAAGGAGACCACCAGGGCGCCGGAGGTGCTGTCGGACTCCGCAGGGGATGTCAGGTCTGCCACGGTCTTCCCTTCCCGACGTGCGTAGCACCGCACCGTCTATTCACGAAAGCGTATGCCCTCCAAGCGTACAAAAGAATTCCCAGCTGGCGGTGCCGCGGAGGGGCCTCGGCTACGCCAGTACTGTCCAAGCCCGAGAGACGCAACTCCCGACGCAGAGCCAGGCGCGGTGGCCCGAGATGACATTTGGACGGACAGTCGAATACCCGACTCAAGCCAACCGAGAGGGTTCAGGCAAACGCCCGGGGTCCCACGGATCTTGGTCATTCACGTACCGTGTTTCCATCTTGCCGTGGCGGGTGCACTACGGACAGTATTGACCGTTGAACGCCGCGGGCGAATGCAGCAGGGCAGCAGGCATGAACGCCTCAAGCTGCTGAGTCTGGACTTCCTGAGGCGGCGACTCCGCCGTGCGCGAGCAGGCCAATCCTGCGTTGCGCGAGACGGGACGTGAACTGCGACCCGAGGAGCGCTCCGGCTTCCAGCGGTTCCTGAGCCGGCGCTTCAGGACCTTTCTCCTCCGTCTTCAGACGGAGGAGCGCCGCCAATTCGAGGGCGGCCTGCACCGCGGCGGCGTACGCCTCGAAGAGCACATTGGCGAACCCCTGGGGCCGAGTTGGCTGCGTCAGTCGCGAGCGACCGTGACAGCTGAGACCTCTCGCTGGATGTCGACCATCACGCGTACGGAGCCAGCCTGGTCCGCAGGAGCCCCGAGCGGAACGTCGAGGAGCACACCTGGCTACGCGACACCTGGCGGACGCTGGACGACTTCGACGCGGAATTGGACGCTGCGGCTCGCCTGCCCGGACGGACGGACGGGCATGTCGAGCTCAACGGCTGTCCGGCGTTGCACATCCGCGGATGCGGGATCACCAGCATGGACGCTCGCGGGGCCTGAGTCTGTGAGACCCCACAAGCCTGAAGCAACCCAGGTTGACTATCCACATATAAGCAACTACGGTTGCTTATATGCCCGTGGAGATTTCCGCCTCTGGAGAAGTCGCCGACCGCCTCGCGTCAGTCGGCGCGCTTCGGCGGTTGGCTGACCGGGTCGAGGATGCCGCCGTCGAGGAAGCGATGCGGTCCGGCTGGGGCTGGCCGCAGGTGGCCGAGGC
This sequence comes from Micromonospora arida, assembly GCF_003857035.1. Taxonomy (GTDB): domain Bacteria; phylum Actinomycetota; class Actinomycetes; order Mycobacteriales; family Micromonosporaceae; genus Micromonospora; species Micromonospora arida. The sequence continues at coordinate 76,117 of NZ_QGSY01000159.1, read as the reverse complement.
GCTGGGCGTGACCCGCCAGGCGGTTTACAAGAAGCATGCCAAGCGGCTCATCGCCGCCGGCGTCGCGCTGAGGAGGCGTGCGGGATGAGCAGTTTCGACCACTACCTCAACAGGATCCTCGTCGCGGCCGGGTCCGAGGCTCGCGCCGAGGGCTCTACCGTGATCGAGGCCCACCATCTGCTGCTCGCGATCGCCCGGGACGGCTCGCCCGTGCTGGCCTCGGCTGGCCTCGATCACGCGGCAGTTCGCGGAGCGCTGGACCGCGAGTTCGAGCGGAGCCTGGCCGCCGCCGGCGTGCGCGTCGACGGCGGGCTCCCGCTGGCGACCCCGTTGGCAGAGGGCTCGCCGCAGTTGGGTGCCACGGCCAAGGCCGTGCTGGAGCGGGGCTTCGCGGCGGCCCGCCGCAAGCGCGACTGCCGACCCGGGCACGTACTGCTCGGAGTCCTGCTCACCCCGGTCGGCACGGTGCCCCGGGCGCTCGAGCTGGCGGCGGCCGACCGGGACGGACTTGCCGAGGACGTACGCCGTGAGATCGCCGGCGGCGGCGATGACCGCTGACGACACCCTCGTGGTCGACGTGGCCGCCCTCCGGATGCGGTACGGGACGACCGAGGTACTGCACGACGTCACCTTCCAGGCCCGCCGCGGCGAGGTGCTGGCGCTGCTCGGGCCGAACGGGGCCGGCAAGACCTCCACGATCGAGATCCTGGAGGGCTTCCGCACCCGGTCGGCCGGACACGTCCACGTGCTGGGCACCGACCCGGCGCGGGCGGGCGAGGACTGGCGCGCCCGGGTAGGCGTCGTCCTGCAGTCCTGGCGCGACCATGGCAAGTGGCGGGTCCGCGAACTGCTGACGCAGATCGCCGCCTACTACACCGGCTACACGACGCCCTGGGATCCCGCCGACCTGGTCGCCGCGGTCGGTCTCGATAGGCAGGCTGACCAAAAGATCCGCACGCTCTCCGGTGGCCAGCGCCGCCGCCTCGACGTGGCCATCGGCATCGTGGGCCGCCCGGAGGTGCTCTTCCTCGACGAGCCGACCGTGGGCTTTGACCCGGCGGCCCGCCACGATTTTCACGACCTCATTCGCGCTCTCGCCACCGAGCACCGCACCACCATCCTGCTCACCACGCACGACCTGGACGAGGCCGAGCGGCTCGCCGCACGCATCCTGGTGCTCGACAACGGCCGGATCATCGGCGACGGCACCGCCAAGCAACTGTCCCGCCGGATCGCAGGCCGGGACGAAGTGCACTGGTCCCTTGACGGCGAACGATTTAGCCAACCCACCGACCACCCGGCGCGGCTGGTCTACGAGCTGTACCGCGAGCACGGCGACGACCTGCACGACCTCGACGTGCGCCGGGCGTCGCTCGAGAACACGTACCTGACCCTCATGCGCCGGGCGGAACAGGCACACCAGGGCGCGCCGGCGGACAGAGAACTGCGATGAACCCGGTACGGATCGCCCTGCGAGCCGGCCGCTCCCGCGGCCTGGTCGAGTTACGGCAGTCGGTCACCAACGGCGGCGACCTGTTCAACCACGTCTTCTGGCCGGTACTCATGCTGATCACGCTGTGGTTCCTGCGGGACCGACAGTTCGGGCCGAGCGGGTTCCCGCTCGGCGCCCTGGCCCTGCCGAGCATCCTCGGCATGAACACGGCCATGGCCATGGTGAGCATGAGTCAGCAGCTGACCGCCGACCGCGAAGACGGCACGCTGCTTCGCGCGAAGGCCATACCGAACGGCATGCTCGGCTACCTGACCGGCAAACTGATATCGGTCTCCGGTGGCCTGCTCATCGAACTCGCAATTTTCCTGCTACCCGCACTGCTGCTGGTGGATGGGCTGAGCACGGCCCGGCCCACCGCCTGGATGACCCTGGTCGCAGTGCTCATGCTGGGCCTGATCGCCACCTTGCCGGCCGGTGCCGCGCTCGGCTCCATCTTCACCAGCGCACGCAGCCAGGGCATATTGACCCTACCGATTCTCGCGGTGATCGCCATCTCCGGCATCTTCTACCCGATCACCGTGCTGCCGCAGTGGCTCCAGACCGCGGCACAGGTGTTCCCGATCTACTGGCTGGGCCTGGGCATGCGTTCAGCGCTGCTCCCACCCTCGGCGGTCGTCGTCGAAATCGGTCACTCCTGGCGGCACCTGGAGACGGTCGCCGTGCTGGGCGCCTGGGCAGTAGCGGGGCTGCTGATCGCCCCGGTGGTGCTGCGCCAGATGGCCCGCCGCGAGTCCGGTTCCAGCGTCGCCGACCGACGCGATCGGGAACTTCAGCGGGCCCGCTGACACGCCTCTACCCCGCAAGTGTCGAACCCCCACGCCTCTCGGCACACGGGCCTGAGCCGTGTGTGTCTACCGCGTTCCACCACGAGCGCGTGGTGCCGACGCCCGTGTTGCCCTGCCGAATTTAAGGTCACTCCTGCGGCGCGATCAGCCGGTCGTCGCTGGCGTCGTGGACCGTGATCGCCTCCACCGGGCACGAGTCGGCGGCGTCGAGGATGACATCGGCCGGGGCGACCACGTCCGCCAGCGGCGCGGACAGGCCGCCGACCAGGCGGAAGTGCTCGGGCGCGGTACCAGCGCAGATGCTCGTGCCGATGCAGCGGCTCGTGTCCACCCCGATCCGCCAGGCGGTACTCACCAGGCCACCGGCATCCCGAGCAGGCCCCGCACCAACATGCCCCGCTTCCACTGCAGTTCGGCTTCCGGTACGGCGAGCCGCAATCCGGGCAGGCGAGTCACGAGGGTGGCGACGGCGACCTGCAACTCCATGCGGGCCAGCTGCGCGCCGACGCAGTGGTGTACGCCGTGCCCGAAGCCCATGTGCGGGTTCTGCTCGCGCTCGAGATCCAGCCGGTCCGGGTCGGCGAAGACGGTACCGTCCCGATTCGCCGACGACAGGGAGCCGAGGACCGGCTCACCTGCCCGGACCAGCACCCCGCCGACCTCGACGTCCTCCTTGGCGTACCGGGCGAAGGAGGAGCCGACGCCGAGCGGCACGTACCGCAGCAGTTCCTCGACCGCGGCCGGCACCAGCGACGGGTCGGTCCGTAGCCGAGCGAGCTGGTCCGGATTGTGCAGCAGGACGTAGACGAAGTTGGGGATCTGGGTCACCGTGGTCTCGTGGCCGGCCGCGAGCAGCCCTCCGGCCAGCTCCACCAGCTCGGTCTCGCTGAGCCGATCCTGATTCTCGTCGCGGGCCCGCACCAACGCGCCGAGCAGGTCGTCGATTCCCGGCTCGCGGCGGCGCTCGGCGACCAGAGCACCGATGTAGCCCCAGAGATTGTTCAGGTACTCCTGGATCGTTTCCATGGGCAGGGATGTGGTCGAGACGATCGCCTCGGACCAGATGTGGAAGCGGTCGCGGTCGGCGTACGGGACCCCGAGCAGCTCGCAGATCACCTGGATCGGCAGCGGCGTGGCGACGTGCTCCACCAGGTCGGCCGGAGGACCGAGCCGGACCATGTTGTCGACCAACCCGTCGGCGATCTCCTGGGTGCGGGGTCGCAGCGCCTCTACCCGACGTGCCGTGAACGCCTTCGCCACCAGCCGGCGCAGCCGGGTGTGATCGGGCGGGTCCATGGTCAGCATACCGCTGTACTGCTGGCGCGGGGTGAGCCGGGGCTCGTCGCGCTGGACGGCCGGGGCGCGGCCGAACCGCACGTCGCCGAGGACCGTACGGACGTCCTCGTAACGGGTGGCGAGCCACGCCTCCTCGCCGTAGGGGAGCTTCACCCGGGTCATCGGCTCGTTCTCGCGCAGCTCGCCATAGGTCGGGTCGACGACGAGGCGGTCGGGCACACTGAACGGGTACGGCCGCGCGGGCGGAACGCTTCGGCTCTCGGTGGTCTGCGCGCTCTCCGTCATCCGGATTCCCTTCGTCGAGACGGCGTGATCCTCAGGCCGGCACCACGTTCGTGGCGGCGCCGGATTGCCAGCGTCCAGGGCTTGCGGACAGCACACATCAACGCTCAGTAATCCGTCGATGTCGGATCGTAGCGAGAGATGTCGATGATCGCCATGGAGGTTGGTTCCGCATCCGTACGCGAAAGCGTTCTCGTGGCGAACCGCTCGCGAGGTCTCGTCCTCGACGACCAGCCATTCCCCCGTGTCGGTCGTCGCGACTTCGACCAGTCGGAAATCTTCGGCAACGCGCCTCGGTTGCAGAGACCTGGCGCAGGTCGCACGCCGCCGCCGGGGTGCGGCAGCAAGGCCGCACCCCGGCAGGGACACCAATCGGGACTGACATCACGACCACATGTGTCGAGAGCCGCCGAGCCACCCGGGCTCCAGGTCAGCAGCCGAGCCGCTTGCTCGAGAGGGCGATGTCGTCAATCCAGAGGTCGAACTCGCCCGGTGTCGTGCCGCCCTGGTAAAGCTGCCAGCCGATCTTCACCGTGTCGACCGTCGGCAGGACGAAGGGAACGTCGTTGCCACCGTGGTCGCTGGTGGAGGCTGTCAGCTCCGGGTTCGCCACGCCATCGATCCACACCGCGACGCGGTTGTCCGCCGCGTCCATCTTCCACTCGAAGCACTGCCAGGTGTCCTCAGTGACCGGGGCGGACTCCCGCCAGTTGGTCCAGTCGCCGGTCGGACCGCCGTCGGCGCCGACCCCCCAGAAGGTTCCGGGGACCGTGGGCGCGTACTGCCCACCAACCGGACGGACGACCTCCGCACTGCCGGTGCCGGTCGCTTCCACCAGCGTGAAATGCGCCCAGTCCGGGGCCGTGGGGAAGGCGTCGACGCGCAGACGCATCCGGCCGTAGAAGCGGTTGCCCGGCGCGGCGAAGTCGTCGACGCGCAGGAAGGCGCGTCCGTTGTCAACCGTGTGGATGTGCAGCACCTGGTTGCCACGGCGGGCACGTTCGACGGTGAGCGTGCCGTGGCGGGTGTCGACGCCCCAGTTCAACGTGCTGGGCCCCCCGGGAGGCAGTCGCTCGAAGTCCTCACAGAAGAGCAGGCCGCGGGGGCACGAGGGCGGGGAGGCCCCCGACGCGCCGGCCGGAACGCTCCCGACTGCGGCGCCGAGGATCAGGGCGGCGCTGAACACCGCGAGAAATCTGCGCATTGTCATCCTCCAAGACGGCTGGTCGCCAGCCACCAGGGCTGGGCCAGCAGGAACTTCCGGCCGTGCGACGCTGAGGTGCTCCCGCCTGCACCGTTGCGGCGCGGTTGCCTCCGCGCTGCGGCGATCCGAGCTATTCCGGCATGCCGCTTCAGCTACGACCACATCGATGAACGTCATCATATGTGAAGAGGTTGACTTCGGCGGGCCAGAGGAGGTCGGGCCTGAAGCCGGGCGGGTGCAACCACGAGCATCGGTACGGCCCGACGTGCCAACTCCCTGCACAGGCCGAGTGGATCTACATGATCAACAATGGGCCTTCCGGCGTTGACTCGGAGCCAGGAAAGCGCAACGCTGTGGAAGCGCTCCCATCGTCGAGCTCCTATGCGAAAGGAATGCTCGTGCGACCCACCACAGCTCTACTCCCCGTCGTGCTCGCCACGGCCCTCGGCGGTCTGGCCCTGCCGGAGCCCGCCCTGGCCGCGACCGGCCCGGCGCTGGCCGTGGACACCACTGCCGCCCGGCACCAGATCAGCCCGTACGTCTACGGCATGAACTTCGCCGACCAGGCCCTCGCCCGCGACCTGCGGCTGCCGGTGCACCGCTACGGCGGCAACGCCACCACCCGCTACAACTTCCGTGCCGACACCACCAACCGTGCGTCGGACTGGTACTTCGAGAACATCCCCAACGACAACCCGAGTCCGGGCGACCTTCCCAGCGGTTCGGAGACCGACCGGTTCGTGCAGCAGAACAAGGCCACCGGCGCCGCCACGGTCATGACCGTGCCGATGCTCGGCTGGATCGCCAGGGACCGGTCGCGGGCGTGTGGCTTCAGCGTCGCCAAGTACGGCCCGCAGGAGTCCACCGACACCTGGGCACCGGACTGCGGCAACGGTAAGAAGCCGGACGGTTCACTGGTCACCGGCAACGATCCGAAGGACACCAGCGTCGCCGTCGGTCCGGAGTACGTCACCGATTTCGTCAACCACCTCAAGGGGCAGTTCGGCGCCGCCGCCAACGGCGGGGTCCAGTTCTACAACCTGGACAACGAGCCGGACCTCTGGCAATCCACCCACCGCGACGTCCGCCCCACCGGGATGGGCTACGACGAGCTACGCGACCGCACCTACGGGTACGCCGCCGCGATCAAGGCTGCCGACCCCGGCGCGAAGACGCTCGGTCCCGTCGGCTGGGGCCTGAACTCGATCCTCTATTCGGGCCTCGACCAGGACACCTGCTCGCGCACCGGCTGCTGGTCGAACCCACCGGACAAGGCCGCGCACGGCGGCCAGGACCTCGGCCCGTGGTACCTGGACCGGATGCGCGAGTACGAGCAGCAGCACGGCACCCGCATCCTCGACTACTTCGACGTCCACCTCTACCCGCAGCAGTCCGGCGTGCTCGGCGACGCGGCCGGCGACGCCGACACCCAGGCGCTGCGGCTGCGCTCGACCCGCCAGCTCTGGGACCCGACCTACGTGGACGAGAGCTGGATCAACAGTCCGGTCCGCTTCATCCCGCGCCTGCGCGAGCTGGTCGACCAGCACTACCCGGGCACGAAGGTCGCGATGACCGAGTACAACTGGGGCGGCTTCGGGTCGCTCAACGGCGCGCTCGCCCAGGCTGACGTACTCGGCATCTTCGGCCGCGAAGGGCTCGACCTGGCCACCCTCTGGACCGCACCCACGGCCGACCAACCGGTGGCCAACGCCTTCCGCGTCTACCGCAACTACGACGGCAAGGGCGGCGCGTTCGGCGAGACCTCCGTCCAGGCGACAAGCGCCGACCAGGGCAAGCTGGCCGTGTACGCCGCCGAGCGGAGCGCCGACAAGGCACTCACCCTGGTCGTCGTCAACAAGACCGGCGACGACCTGACCAGCCCGATCGCCCTCACCGGAGCCTCCGCCAGCACCGCTCAGGTCTACCGTTACAGCGGGGCAGACCTCGCCGGCGTCGTCCGGGAGGCCGACCAGCCGGTGACCGCCAGCGGCCTCACGGCCACCTTCCCGGCCAACTCGATCACCCACCTGGTGCTGCCGCGCGACACCACGCCCGGCGACACCCAGGCCCCGACCGCCCCGGGCAAGCCGACCGCCAGCACGATCACCGGCGACAGCGTCGCGCTGGCCTGGACGCCGTCCACCGACGACACCGCCGTCACCGGCTACGACGTGCACCGGGTCGACACCACCGGCACCGTGAAAGTGGGCAGCGCCACCGTCACCACGTACACCGTGAACGGGTTGACGCCGGACACCCCGTACACCTTCGTGGTCACCGCCCGCGACGCGGCGGGCAACGTCTCGGCGGCCTCCCCCGGCCTGACCGTACGGACCGCGCCCACCGCCCCGACCGTCGGCTGCACGGTCGGCTACACGGCGAACAGTTGGCCGGGCGGCTTCACCGCGACCGTGACGGTCAAGAACACCGGCACCACCGCGATCGACGGCTGGAAACTCGCCTTCGACTTCCCCACCACCGGCCAGAAGGTCGGTCAGGGCTGGTCGGCCACCTGGAAACAGAACGGAACGAGCGTCACCGCAGACAACATGAGTTGGAACGGCAAACTCGCCCCCGGCGCGTCGACCAGCACCGGCTTCAACGGCACGTGGAGCGGCACCAATCCGGCGCCAACCGCCTTCAACCTCAACGGTCAACGCTGCGGGTGACCTGAGAGATCCCTACTCCGTACCGACGGAGTAGGCCGGAGGGGGCCGGGGCGCAGCGGCACCCCGGCCCCCTCCGGCCTCGAGCAGCCCTCCGGGCCAGACCCGTGGCGTGCTCGGGTGCCATCAGCGGCAGATCTGCGCTCGGACCTCTGCGACCGCGTCGGCAAGGGCTTCCACTCCCTCGGTGATCAAGCGTTCGGTGAGGGTCGCGTAGCCGAAGATCAGCCCGCCGGGTCCGGCGGGGCTGAGTCGGTACCGGGAGACGCCTTGCACGCCCAGTCCGCGCCGGGCGGCGGCAGCCACGACCAGGGCCTCGTCGAGGTCGTGCGGGAGCCAGGTGACGACGTGTTGGCCCGCCGCGACACCGACCGGTTCCAGGTCGGGCAGGCGTGCACGCAGCGCGGCCAGGAGTGCGTCGCGGCGGCGGCGGTAGACCGGGCGCATGCGCCGTAGGTGTCGGTCGAATTCGCCGCGGGTGAGGAAGTCGGCGAAGGTCAGCTGGTCGATGACGGCAGACCCGCGGTCGGCCCGTACCTTGGCGGCCGTGATGTCGTCGACCAGGTGTGACGGCGCAAGCAGCCACCCGAGACGCAGCCCTGGCGCCAGGGTCTTGCTGGCTGTGCCGCAGTAGACGACGGAGTCGGGTGCCAGCCCCTGCATGGCGCCGACCGGCGAGCGGTCGTAACGGTACTCCGCGTCGTAGTCGTCCTCGATCACCACGGCGCCGCGATGCTGCGCCCAGCCGATGATCCGGGCCCGCGCCGTGGCCGACAGGACGCCGCCGGTGGGCCACTGGTGCGAGGGCGTCAGCACGACGGCGTCCGCGTCGGCCCGCTCGAGCTTCTCGACGAGGATGCCGTCCGGCCCGACCGGGACGCCGATCACGTCAAGGCCGAGGGCGGCCGCGACGAGGCGGGCGTCGTCGTCCGCGGATGGGTCCTCGACGGCCACCCTGCGGGCGCCGCGCGCCGCGAGCACCTGGAGTATCAGCGCGACGCCTTGACCGTAGCCACTGCAGATCACGACGTTCTCCGGGCGGGCCGATGTGCCGCGGACCCGGCTGAGGTAGTCGATCAGGGCTGCGTGCAGTTCGGGTACGCCACGGCCGTCGAGGTAGGCGAAGCGTTCGTTCGGCGTGGTCGTGAGGACCGTTCGCACCGAACGCAGCCAGGCGGCCCGGGGGAATGACGACACGTCGGTGCGGCCGTACCCGAAGTCGATCCGGGCCGCCGGCCGATCCCCGCCGCGCCGACCCGCCGACGGAGGAGCCGACTCGACCGCGACCTGGGTGTAGCCGCCCGCCCGACTGGTGAGGTAGCCCTCGGCGACGAGTTGCTGGTAGGCCTCGACCACGACGCCGCGTGAGACTCCCAGATCGGCTGCGATGGTGCGGGTGGGCGGCAGGGACGTCCCGAGACGCAACCGGCCGGCCCGGATGATGTCCCGGATCGAGGCGGCAATCTGCCGGTGCAGCGGTTCGGCCGCGGACCGGTCGACATGGATGAGCAGGTCCTCCGCCGTACTCGAATTGGTCCTGGTACGGCCCATGAAATCGGACCTTACCGGGTGTACCGATTTCCGTCAGGCTCAGACGTATGACGACGACCAGTCCCCGCTTCGACGGCCGCCTCCTCACCCCGGGTGATCCGGGTTACGACGCGGCCCGCACCGTCTGGAACGCCATGATCGACCGGCGCCCGCGGATGATCGTGCAGGTCGCGAGCGTCGCCGACGTGGTGGCCGCGGTGCGCCTGGCCCGCGAACTCGACCTGGAGATCGGGGTACGCTGCGGCGGGCACAACGTGGCCGGCCTCGCCGTCCCCGCGAACGGCCTGATGATCGACCTGACCCCGTTGAACGGCGTTCGGGTCGACCCGATCCGGCGACGGGCCCGGGTCCAGGGCGGCGCGCTGCTCGGCGCACTCGACCGGGCGTCGCAGCCGTACGGCCTCGCCACGACCGCCGGCAACGTCTCGCACACCGGGGTCGGCGGCCTGACCCTCGGCGGCGGTATGGGCTGGCTCGCCCGCCAACACGGGTTGGCCTGTGACAACGTCATCTCCTACACGATGGTCACCGCGGACGGGGAGGTGGTGACCGCGAGCCGAACCGAGAACCCCGACCTCTACTGGGGCCTGCGCGGTGGGGGCGGCAACTTCGGCATCGTCACCGACTTCGATTTTCGACTGCACCACACCGGAACGCGGACCCTGGTCGCCGAGTTCGACTTCCGCGCCGAGGACGCCGTACCGGTGCTCGAAGGCTGGCGGGACCTCAACGCCGTCGCACCCCGGCAGGCGACCTTCACCGCCGACGTCCACAGCACGGCCAGGGGCCCTCTCGCCACCGTCGGCTTCGTATGGGTCGGCGACCCGGCACAGGGTCACCGGTTGCTACCGGCACTGCGCGCGCTCGGCCGCCCGGTCGCCGAACGGGTCAGCACGCCGTCGTACCTGGAACTGCAGCAACGCGACGACACCGTCGGCGGCCACGCCTACCGCCGGTACTCCAGTGCGCACTACCTGCGGCAGTTCCCCACCGCCGCGATCGAGGCGTTCCTGCTGCGCGGCGCGTCGGACCTGCACACCGGCGCCCACCTGGCCAACGTCGGCCTACAGGCGCACGGCGGCGCCATCGCCGACGTCGCGGACGCCGACGCCGCGTTCAGCCACCGCGGCACCATGTTCGAGTTCGGCGCCGGCTCTCGCTGGACCGCGCCATCCGAAGACGACATCCGGATGGCGGCGGCTCGCAGTGCCGCAGCCGCGCTCGACCCGTACGCCGACGGCGTCTACGTCAACTCGCTCGCCGCCGACGAGGGGCAACGCGGGGTACGCCGCGCATACCCGACCGCCAAGCTCGCCAGGCTCACCGCGCTCAAGACGATCTGGGACCCACGCAACGTGTTCCACCTCAACCACAACATCCGGCCCCACAGCCAGTAACGCAGCCGGCTACTCCTGCCCCAGCCTGGTTACGGACTGTTCGCGGCGTAGGAACGGGTCAGACCATCCTGGCCACGAGCCCGAGCAATGCGGCTGCCGCTCAGGGGATCAGTTGTCGTCGCCCTTCTTCTTGTCGCGGTTCATGGCCAGGTCGAGGGCGAGGACGCTGCCGATGATGAGCAGCGGGTCGACGCCGGCGGTGACCTGCACGGCGTAGGTGTCCCGGATCGTCAGCCACCGCTTGGAGACCGAGGCCACCTCGGTGCCGCCGCGTTCGATCACGTACTCGTGGTCGAGCAGGTCACCCTTCATCTCCAGGTCGTCGGGCCCTGGCACGTCGATGGTGAACTTGTCGCGGAACGGCGTGAGCATCTTCTTGCGGACCTCTGCGGCCTTCTCGCCGCCGATCCGGATCTCGTACGTGGGACGCAGCGCCACCAGGTGCCGGTGCAGCGTGGCGACCTCGTGGCCGGACGCGTCCTCGATGACGACCTTGTTGCGGACGCTGAACACCTTGCCGTCGACATGGAAGACCTTGGCCCCGTGCTCGTCGAGCACGTCGAAGTCGTCGCCGATCGAGAAGAACCGCTCCTTGATGACAAACATGAACCGATTCTCCCCCACCGCACACCGAAGTGCCGGCCGAGCACGGCCGGCCCTTACCGCCGCTCTCATCGGTCCGGTCAGGTGCGCCGGGCGATGAGGCGGGTAGAGCCGAGGGGATGGGCCGGTGACCAGCATCGGATTAGACCGCCATGCCGCTGCGGGTCCAATCTGGCAAGCTGTCCCAGTGATGGTCGGTGATCTATTGGACGACAGGTATCAGGTCGAGAGCCCTCTCGGAACTGGTGGCATGTCGGCCGTTTGGCGGGCGTGGGACCGGGTCCTCGAACGCGCGGTGGCCGTCAAGGTCCTGGCCGGCGCGCAAGCTACCGCCCGGGGCGCACAACAACGCATCCATGCAGAGGCCCGGGCCGCAGCCGGCCTCTGGCACCCGCACGTGACGAGTGTGTACGACTATGGCGAGCACACCGATGCCGCAGGCCGCCAGGTCTCGTATGTGGTGATGGAACTGCTGCCCGGCCAGACCCTGTCCCAGCGACTTGCCGCCGGTCCACTGCCGCCGGCCGCCGCGATGCGGACGTGCGCGCAGGTCGCCGAGGCGCTCGCCGCCGCGCACGAACGTCAGCTGGTGCACCGGGACATCAAGCCGTCCAACGTGATGCTGACACCGGCCGGGGTGAAGGTGGTCGATTTCGGTATCGCCACCACTGTCGGTCGGCCGGAGCTGGAGGCGGACGGACAGCTGTTGGGCACCGCGGCATACCTCGCGCCCGAACGGCTCGCCGGTGGCAATGTCCTGCCTGCCTCCGACGTCTACGCGCTCGGACTGTTGCTGTACCGAACGCTGACCAATGAGCTGCCTTGGTCGGCGGAGACCCCCACGCAGATGTTGACCGCTCACGTGTACGTCGATCCGGCACCGCTGCCTGACATCGAGGGAGTGTCACCCGAGGTTCATCGCCTCCTCGACCGTTGCCTCGCCAGGGATCCCGCGGATCGGCCGGACGCCGCGGAGGTGGCCACGGCCCTGCACGGTCTGACCGATGACGCCGAACGGCGGGTGAAACAGGCGACGCAGCGACCACCCGTCTCGCCCGTGTCGGCCCCGACCGCCGCCGGTCGGCGTCGCCGCATCCCAAACGCCGTGTTGATACCCGTTCTCGTGGTGACGGCAGGGACCATTTCGCTCTTGCTCCCCCAGTTCGTACCTGTCGATGGCAGATCGGGCGGGGTCGCCACACGTGACGGTGCCACCCCGCCCGGCGCCGCCTTCGATGTGTCTGCCACTGAGGCACCCGCTCCCTGGCAGACGTCCGCGGAGCCCGCACCAGTCTCGCGACCAAGCCGCACGGTGACCGTTCCGGTTGGGCCGGCTGAACCGACCGCCAGAGCCGGTCCGACGGCCGGCCCTGGCCCTGCAACCCCACCCAGTGCCGAACAGCCGACGCGGCCGTCCAGTGCCGCGTCGGCGCCGACCTCCTCGAAGCCAGGTACACCCCTTCGGGCACTCGGTGGCGTGGTGACTGTGCTCTGCACCGGCGATCAGGCTCGCGTCGTAGACGTCGCTCCTGCCCCCGGCTACCGCCTCAAGGATTACAACGCCGGGCCCATCAAGGAGATCCAGGTGGTGCTGCTGTCCGCAGACAACAAGAGCGAGATCAAGGCGCGGTGTGACGACGGCACGCTGTTGCCGAAGATAAGGGAGAGCCGTCAGTGAGCGGATGACGCGCGCCCTGAGTGGTCACAAAGGTCCAGCGGTGGCGGGGTCTGCCAACCTAGCCAGCGGAGGCGTCGCGAATGGCGAGCGCGGCCTGAACGAGTGCCGCGTGGGTCAGTGTCTGGGGGTAGTTGCCGAGGTGAGCGCCGGTCGCCGGGTCCAACTCTTCGGCGTAGAGCCCGAGTGGGCTGGCGTGGTCGAGCATGGACTGGAACAGTTCGACCGCCTCGGTGCGGCGCCCGGTGCGGGCGAGGGCCTGCACCAGCCAGAACGAGCACGGCAGGAATGCGCCCTCAGTGCCGTGGAAGCCGTCACTTCCCGGCGGATAGCGGTAGAGCAGCGGACCGCCGGCGGAGAGCCGGTCCCGAATGGCGTTGATGGTGCCCTGTACCCGGGGCGACTCGACGCTGTCCATGTCCAGCAGCGGCAGGACGAGCAGAGCCGCGTCGAAGGCATCGGAGCCGTAGCTGCGGACGTAACTGCCCGCCGTCGGGTTGAAGCCGGATGTCCGTACCTCGTCGGCGATGGCATCTCGTGCTTCCTGCCAACGTCGACGTCGGCGGCCGGACAGGGGGTGGGTGTCGGCGATGCGCAGGGCTCGATCCAGGGCGAGCCACCCCATGAGCTTGGAATGCACGTGTTGGGCGGGTTCGCGTACCTCCCAGATGCCGGCGTCGGGCTCCTGCCAGTAACGGGCGACGATGTCGGCGAAGCCGCGCATCGCCCGCCATGTCTCGGTGTAGAGACGGTGCCCGGCCCGCACGAACGCCCAGGCGGCGTCGATCACCCAGCCGTAGCCGTCGAGTTGGTGTTGCCCGGCGGCGCCGTTGCCGACCCGTACCGGGACGCTGCCGAGATAGCCCGGCCAGCCGGGCAGGTCACGTTCGGCGGGCACCCGGCGGCCGTGAAGGGTGAGCAGCGCCGGTAGGCGTGGCCGCTGTAGCCGGCTGGCGTGCAGCAGCCAGGCGAGGAAACCCTGTGCCTCCTCGGGCTTGCCGACGCTGAGGAAGGCGCTGACGCCGATGCTGGCGTCGCGGGGCCAGACATAGCGGTAGTCCCAGTTCCGTACCCCACCGGGATCCTCCGGCAGAGACGTGGTGGGTGCGGCCACCGGGGCTCGTGAGGGCGAGTAGGTCAGTAGCCGCAGGGTCAGCAGGCTTCGAACGACGTGTTCCCGGAAAGGCAGTGACAGGTCGATCTCCGCAGTCCAGTCCCGCCAGCGGTCCTCGTCCTCGGTCAGGAGGTCCCAGGCCGCTGCCGGGTCGACGTGGATCAGCGGTTCCCGGTGCGCCACGGCAAGCACGAGGGTGACCGGACGGCCCGGGCTGACCGTGATCGAGGTGGGGCGGCCTGGCTCGATGGAGAGCCGCGGCGCGCTGCCCAGGGAGACCGCCAGCGACCCCCACTGACACACCAGCGCCTGGCGGCGGTGCTGGACCCGTGGCCGGCGGTGCCGCACACCGAAGCGGGGGTCGAACTCGACGACGGCGTCGACCGCCGAATCATCGGTCGACAGGCGCCGCACGATCAGTGTCGTGGGCAGCAGGCGACCGCTGACCTCGGCCACCATCCCCTCGGTGAGGGTGAGCCGTCCGCCGCGTACCTCCCACGTCGTCTCCAGGGTGGCGGTGTGCCGCCGGTAGCGCCGTTCGACGACCGTGGCCGGTCGGGCCGGGCCGAGCCGGAACGTCCCCGCATCGGGGCCACCGACCAGCCGGCCGAACAGGGGCTCGCCGTCGAAGCGGGGTACGCAGAGCCAGTCGATCCCGCCGTCACCGTCGACGAGAGCCGCGGTGCGGGTGTCACTCAGCAGCCCGTAGTCGCTGATCGGCGCCGGGGGCCGGGGACGCGTCCTGTCGTATCCACCGGTCATGGTGATCGCTTCCTGACGAGTGGCGGGACGCGGGTCAGTGGGCCCGAAGGAGCAGCCCGAGGACCACCCCGTAGAAGACGTGCACGACAGCCACGACCGCTGGAGTCTGGATGCCGTAGTTGACGCCGAACAGGCCGGGCGGCTCCAGCACGGCCGTGCTGGCCGGACCTGCCCGTTGGGAGGCCATGCGCGGGTGGACCCCCGGAAGCAGCGGCAGGAGGACCGTCAGCGCGATTCCGACGTGGACGGTCCCGAGCAGGGCACCGATCCACCAGGTGGCGCGGTGCAGCAGGGCGAACGTGGCCGCGTAGCCGAGAGCGAAGCCCTGACCGGCGCAGAGGTGGATGAAAAACCCGACGACTCGGGCCCGGTCGGGGTCCTCGGTGACGAATGTCCCGAGTACCAGGGGAAAGTCGAGGCGGGTGAGGCCGGCCAGTTGAGCGGTGATCAGCGCTGCGGTCAGCACCGCGGTGGCGACCAACCCGAACAACGCCCATCCGGCCCAGTCCATCTCAGCCGTGCTGGACGTCGCGCGCGGCGGCGGTGCCGGTCGGCACGCGGCACCGCGACGTTTTCTCGGTCATCGGTCCGCCCTTCGGTGGACAACGTGAAGGTCTGTGGTCCGGATCCGGACGTCGCACGGCCCTGGACGCGCCAGCTTTTCACCATAAGCCACCGAACTGTCCGGTCGGGGGGAATGCCCGGATGACACCTCACCGGGTCGTCGGTGAGGTCGCCTGCGCCTCGTCGCCGGCCAGCAAGGGACGTCGAGATCGCCAGCCGCACGAACACTCACATCGTTGTCGGCGATGGCGGCGCTGTAGCCGGCATCACCGCTCACTGCCTGCCAGCTGGTGCTGCCAGGGAAGTGGGCGCAGCAAAAGAAGTAGCCTGGTCAGCCGGAGCGACCACCCGGCGCGCCTGAGGGGTACCAGCAGTACGCGCCCGACAGAGACTCGCAGCGCCGCCACGGCTGTGGTGAGCTGCGGGTAGGTCAGCATCACGTCACCGGAGGACATCATCTTCACCGTCAACGCCATCGCCGCGCCTTCTGCCACCGAACCGCTCGTGCGTACCACGATCGAACGGCGGGACCTGGGCCCGCACGATGTTCTCATCGAAATCCGCTACGCCGGCATCTGCCACTCCGACATCCACACCGTGCGCGGCGACTGGGGCAGCGTTCCCTACCCGCTCACCGTCGGCCACGAAATCGTCGGCCGCATCACCGAGGTCGGCGCCGACGTCACCCGGCACGCGGTCGGCGACCGTGCTGGTGTGGGCTGCATGGTCAACTCGTGTCGCGAGTGCGAGAACTGCCGCACCGGAAACGAGCAGTATTGCCTCAAGGGCAACACCCAGACGTACGCGAGCGTCGACCGGGACGGCACCGTGACCCAGGGCGGGTACTCAACCCATGTCGTCGTGAACGAGGACTTCGTGCTGCGGGTGCCGGAAAGCATCCCGTACGAGGCGGCTGCGCCGATGCTGTGCGCGGGCATCACCACGTACTCTCCGTTGGCGCACTGGAACGCCGGTCCCGGCAAGAAGGTCGCCGTGGTGGGCCTGGGTGGTCTGGGCCACATGGCCGTCAAGATCGCCGCAGCGATGGGCGCCGAGGTGACCGTGCTGTCACAGACGCTGGGCAAGAAGGACGACGGCCTGCGCTTCGGAGCCGAGCACTACTACGCCACCAAGGACCCGGCGACGTTCGAGTCGCTCAAGAACAGCTTCGACCTGATCATCAACACGGTCAGCGCGCCCATCGACATGGCCAGCTACCTCGGTCTACTGCGTCTGGACGGCACGCTTGTCAGCGTGGGTGCCCCGGCGGAGCCGCTACCGGTGCCCGTCTTCGCGTTGTTCGGCAATCGACGCTCGTTCGCCGGCTCCAGCATCGGCAGCATCGCCGAGACGCAGGAGATGCTGGACTTCTGCGCCGAGCGCGGCATCGCTCCCGAAGTCGAGGTCATCGGCGCCGAGGCAGTCAACGACGCGTACGAGCGGGTGCTCGCCTCGGACGTGCGGTACCGGTTCGTCATCGACATCGACACCCTGCGCTGATCTTCTCCCGGTTGCCAGGGCCCGCCGAACGGCGGGCCCTGGCAACCAGTCGGGCCGGGGCGACCGGTGACCGGCGGTGATTCACCTGCAGAACAACGCCTGAACCGGGTTCATCCCACTCCTCGACTACGACCCAGAGTTCACAGCAGGTCGGCGACGGTCATCGCGAGTGTCGTGGACGTGGCCGGTGCGGGCGATGCGGGCTATCAGCCGTTGTCGATCAGGCTGGCGATCTCGTTGTAGATCAGGTGCGCCTTCGCGCCCTGGTTCGACGGACAACCGCCGAGGTGGTGCAGGGCGATCACACGGTGACTGGCGTTCAGCACGGGTGAACCCGAGTTGCCGCCGGAGGTGTCACAGCTGTAACTGATGTTCCAGGTGTTGTAGTTCGCGTTCCGGACGGCGCAGGTCGCGCCGTTCTGGGTGTCCTCGAAGATCGACAGCCGCTTCGCAGTGCCGTCGCCGTGGCCGGGGACATAGATCCGGGTGCCGTTGCTGGTGGCGGTAGTTGCCAGGTACAGCGTGCCGAAACCCTGGATGGCGGCGAAGTTGTTGACCGAGAACAGGGCGTAGTCCAGCTGGCTGGAGCCGCCGCTGCTCACCCGGTAGAGGGTGGCACCGCTGACCTTGGTGCCGGCGCCGGGATTCGCGCCGCCGCACGTGGCGCACTGGTAGTTGAACTGCATCTCGCTGCCGCTCACGGCGGACTGCGTCGAGAAGCAGTGCTTGTTCGTCAGCATCCGGTTGGTGTTGCCGACCCGCCAGGTGGTGCACAGTCCACCGCCGCTGATCAGCAGCCGCGCCACCGCCCTGCCGCGGGCGTACTCGGTGGGGTGGCTGTTCTGGTAGCAGACCACGTCCCGGCGGGCGTCGGTGCTGCACACGGACTGGGTGGAGAAGTTGTGCGCGGCGATTTCCGTGCGGTCGTATCCGCGCCAGAACCGGTCGATGGTGGCGGCGCTACCACGTGCGGGGCGGCTGCTGTGCAGTGTCACCACGGCGGTGTCGCCCTCCACCGACATCGCCCAGAAACCCGGCTGTCCGTCGGTGGTGTAGTCCGAACCGGTCGCCCGGTTCAGGTGGCGGTCGTACCGGTAGCTCTCCTTGCCGTCGCGGCTCGACACGGTGACGTAGTCGCCTTCGGCCAGTCGCAGTGAGCTGAAGTGCACCTTGACGTAGGTGGCGCCGGGATGCTGAATGATCTGTGTTCCGCCGTTGGGGGCGTAGGACAGGGAGCTGTCGAGGGTGCGGAGTTCACCGATCGTGGTCACACCCTCTGCCGAGAACTGGTTCGCTTCCGGTGCCCGTTCGGACTGTGGCGCGAGAGGGGCAACCGAGTACGCCTCGGCGGCGGGTACCGACAGTAGGCTCAGCCCGAGTGTGCAGGCAGCGAGCGCAACCGCCCCCGTTCGTAGGCGGCGCAGGGCATGTTTCATCTGTCGCTCCTTCTCAGGAATCAGCACCGAGACGTGCCTTCGGTCTTCATACCTGAGATCACGCAAGACATGTAATCCCATCTATGTCATAGCTGCCGACAACGTCGACGCCCGCAGCCGCATCGGTCGACCGGGGAGCACGCCCACGATCGCCGCGCCGTGTCAGCGGCAGATCCGGGCGCCTGATCTTGGCGAGACATCTGGCAGGCAGGAAGGCACCGCCGACGGCTCGGCTGGGTAGCGTCAGGCCTCTGGGTCATCAGCCGATCGGCCGGCCGAAGGCGATGATCGGCTATTTCCATGTGCGACAGGCACCCTGTGATGCCTAGGAAGGAGGCATGACCAACGAGCGGACCGTTCCCCTGCTGCCGTGCGCATCCATCGACGACATCGAAACCTTCTACGGAGTTCTCGGTTTCCGCACCACCTACAAGCAACGCAAGCCCAACGCGTGTGTGGGGGTGCAGCGCGAAGACCTGCACCTGCAGTTCTTCGAAATCGCCGGATTTGACCCCGAGCAGTCCTATGGCTCCTGTCTCGTACTCACCGCGGACATCGAGGGACTACATCGGGCATTCGCGACCGGCATGCGCGCCGCGTACGGCAAGGTGCTGGTGTCCGGAACGCCGCGGATGACCCGGCCCAGGGCGCGAAAGAACGCCGACAGGTTGGGCGGATTCACCGTCATCGACCCGGGCGGCAACTGGATCCGCGTCTTTCGGGACGCCGCCACCGCGCCCATGCCGGCCGCCACGCCTGTCGGGCGGCTGGCCAAAGCCCTGGCGAATGCTGTCGTGCAGGCCGATTCCAGGGGAAGCGTCGGACAGGCGGTTCGGATCCTCGACAGCGCGTTGGCCCGCCCGCAAGCCGACGACGACCCGGTCGAGCAGGTAGAGGTACTGGTCTACCGCGCCGAACTCGCGATGGTGTTGCACGATCCAAACACTGCGGCCGAGATGCTGGCCCGCGCCCAGTCCGTCACGCTCACGGAAGACGAATCCGAAAGGGCGGCACCCGCGTTCGACAACGCCGCCGAACTCGCAGCAGCACTACGGTGACTCACCGTACGAACGTATGTGTCGGGGTCAGACGCCCTGGCCGGTGCTTCGCCACGGACAGCAGGACCGGCCCGTCAGCCCTCGATGGGTGTCCGGAGGGCACCGACAGGCCAGAGGATCGTGGTCGGAACGCCGTGGTGCCGCGCCCAGTCGATGGTCCGGTCCGTCGACGCGGGGTGACGGCCAGGTTTGCCGTCCCACACCGCCACGAGTCGCTGCACCCGTCGGACCAGCTCCCGGTTGGCAAACACGTAGGCGGTGGTGTCCGAGCGATCGTAGCCGGTGTGGACGACCGCTGCCGCCCGGTCGAGCAGCTCGTCGAAGGCCGGCCGATTCTCCGGCCTGATCACCGCGACCCGGTAGTCGCGGGCCGGCAGGATCACCTCGTAGGTGCCGCCCAGATCGAGGATCGTGCGCGCGAAGACCTGGTCCGCGCCGGCCGCCAGGCAGGTCACGCCGTGCACGGGCCGGTCGCTGATCCGGCCCAACTCGACGCGGAGTGCGTCGGCGACGAGCAGCTCGGTCTCGCGGGTCAGGTTGATGTGCCCGGTCACGCCGACGCGGACCGGGCCCAGGTCAGGCGGCATCCCTCGGGCCTCTCCGCTGCGCGGGCACCGGGGGTGCCAGCCGGATCAGCTCGAACCCGCTGTCGGACAGCACGTCGGGCAGTGCCCGGATCCCCTCGCGATTCTGCTCCTGCACGTCGGACGGCAGCTCCTCCCACGGCCGCAGGGCGGGATGCCGCCGCTGGACGTCATCACGCGGGTCGCCGTACGTCCAGCCGTCCCCGCGCCGTTCCCGGCACCACCGGTCGTGCTCCAGGCGGGCGAGTTCCTCGATCCGGTCGTCGATGGCCTGCCCGGCGGCCGAGGCGTCACCCGTGCCACCGTGCCGGGGCGCCACGACGCAACCGAGATCCAACAGCTTGGCGGCGATGTCCTGCACGTGGGCCCGGTTGGCCCGCCGCAGCGACTCGGGTAGTCGTGACCAGTCCACCATTGCCGGGGCATCGCCGAGCCGTACCCCGGCGCGCTGCTGGGCCTGGACGTACCGCTCGTGGATCAGCCGGGCCAGCCGCTCGGTGAGGTCCTCGGCGATCAGCCGGGCGTCGCAGGCGTGGGTGAGCACCGGATAGAGGCGGAGCTTGCCGTGCACCTCGTCGAGCAGGTCGTGACGGGAGTCGCCGTGGAAGGCCGCGGCGAGCGCCGCCTGCCGGTAGACCGGCACGAACACGGCACTCTCGGCGCCCTGCCACAGGGCGGGCGTGTCCAGCACGAACTGCAGGCCGCTGGTCTCGTCCGGTGCGCAGACGTAGATGCGGTCGTAGCGGTCACGGCCGAGACCGACGACACCCTCGAGATCCAGGTCGTACGCGGTCAACTGGCAGACGGTGGCCAGGAACGGGTAACGCGACGACGCCAGAGCGATCTCGGTGCCGGCATCCGGTGCCACGACGTCCACCCGCAGGGGTGGCACGGCGTGACCCCCCGGGGTGTCGGCTCGCGATGCGCGCCAGTGCCGGGCGGTCTCCACCAAAAGAGCCCGGCGGAAAGTGCCGGTGCCCGCGATGAGGATCCTGGTTGGTTGGTCTCCCCCGCTGGGCAGCGGGTGGTGCCGGTGCAGTGCGCGTGCGGCGACGTCGTCGACGTGGAAGTAGTCCAGCCGCAGCCGGCTGGACCCGGCGGCACCGAGTCGTCGGGCCTGCAGGGACAGACACATCTCCGAGTCGTGAACCAGGATGTAGACCCGCGGTGGTTGTCGTCGGTCCTGGACGAGCCGGTTGGCGGTGTTGGCGATCGCGTGGTTGCGGTCGTCGTCCTCGCTGCAGGCGTAGATGGTGTGGGCTCGGGGAAGGCCGGCGCCGCGCAACACCTCGGGGCTGGTCGGGTCGCCGACCACGCCGAGGTACCGGCGCCACCGGTACTCCAGCGGCCCGAACGGTTCGGAGCGCACCACCACCACACGTTCACCGTCGGCGAAGAGCCGGTCAGCGAGCATATGGGCGAACTGGGAGTCGCCGCAGACCAGGACGTGACCACGTGCCCGCCGGGCGCGCAGGCGGCGACTCTCGGCGGCCAGCAGCAGCCGGCTGGCCTCGGCCACGGCGAGGAGCGTGAACAGCGGGGCGGCGAACCGGGCAACCTGCAGCTGCCACGGGTAGGGGCCGGCGTCCTGGAAGGGTTCGGCGCCGAAGACGAAGAGTTGCAGGTCGTAGTAGAGCACGTCGTACGGATCGTGGGCGACGTCCGGTCGGGCCTGGAGCAGGCGCTCGAAGCCGACATAGCCGAGGACGAGAGCGGCCAGCCCGATCACTCCGAAGAGGACTCGCAGACTCCAGCCGGCCGAGCGGGACGAGCCGGCGACCGGATCCGTCATGAGGTCATGGTATTTGACGAGGTCGATCGGATCGTCGCTCGACGCGCACGCGCAGGCACCTACGGCTCCGGGTCGATCACGGAAAGTCGTCGGGTCGGGTGTCGGGCAGCGTGGCCAGCAGTTGCCCGGCCAGCCGCCGCACCGCGCCGTCATCCTCCTGATGCGCGAACCGCACGAGCACCTCCCGGGTCCGGGTGTCCCTGTCGTAGTGACGGGTCAACGCGAGCAGCGCGGTCCGACGGATCTCCCAGTCATCGTCGTCAGCCAGCCGCAGCAGCAGGTCCCGTACCCCCGTGCGGCCGGCCAGGCTGGCGCCCAACTGCTCCACGGCCCGGCGGCGAACCTCCAGGGCCGGATCGTCGCGGACCAGCCCGACCAGCAGCACCTGAACCTCCGGGTCGGCGCCGAAGTGCTCGCCGAGCGCGGCGGCGATGCGGGCGCGGATCGCCGGGTCCTGGTCCGACAGGCGGCGCATGAGCCGCAGCGTCACCGCCATGGACGCCGAGCCCTGCTCGGTCAGACAGCGCACGGCCGCATCGAACACGGTCGGGTCGGTGTCGGACTCGACGCATTCCAGCAGCACGTCGGTCACCAGTTCCGGGCTCCCGTACGCGCAGAGGGTCTGTACGGCGGCCAACCGGATGCCGACGTAGCTGTCTCGGCGAGCCCGCCGGCACAGTGTCTCCATCAGGCCCGGGGCGTCGCCGTGACGGGCGAGCGCCTGGGCGGCGGCGCACAGCACGTTCGGGTCGGGGTCCCGACTGACCTGCTCGGCAAGGCACTCCCGCACCTCAAGGTCCGGTGGGTCGGCGAGACGGGCCAGGCTACGGGTGACCCGCAGCCTGACGATCGGGTCCCGCTCCTGGGAGGCGCGGCTGATGAGCAGATCCCGGGTCGCGTGGCCGAACAGCGGTCGCCCGGTGAGCAGGTCGACCGCGGCGAGCCGGACGCTCGCGGTCGGATCGCGTCGAGCGCTCTCCAACAGCAGTTCCCCGGTGCGGTGGTCGGGGTAGGCCTCGGCCAGCGCGCGCACCGCGGCGAGGCGTACCGTCGCGTCCTCGTCGACGTGAGCCGAGCGGGCCACCACGGTCCACCCGGTGTCGTCGGCGCGGTCCTGGTCGATCAGAGCGGTGACCGCGGCGGCCCGCACGGAGGACTCCTCGTCCTGCTCGATCTGGTCGATCAGCCGGGCCCGGCAGCGCCCCTCCGGGTCGGGTACGAGCGCCAACCGCTGCACAGCCACCGCGCGGACCCGCGCCGACGTGTCCGAGCAGGCCAGCTTCAGCAACAGCTCGGTGCTCTCCGGGCTGGGTCGCTCGGGCAGCAGCTGGGTCAGAATGCAGCGTCGGACCTCGTCCGGGGAATCGCCGGTGACCCGCTGCAACGCCGTGGTTCGTGCGGTCTCGGCGTACTCCGGCAGAACCAGCAGACCCTTCAGCACGCACTGCACCACACCGGGGTCGGTGTCGGTGGCCAGCAGTCGCTGCATCGTCTCGGGTGCGTCCGGCAGGTCGGCGCAACGCGCGGTGAGCACTCCGGCGGCGGCTCGCCGCACCGCGACGGCGGTGTCCCCGGTGGCCCTGGCCAATACCTGACGGACGTCGTCGGAGAGTTCGGGCCGGGTGCCGAGGGCCTGCACGGCCAGCGCCCGCACTGCGAGATCGGGAGAGTTGGCGAGGTTGCGAAGCAGGTCCACAAGGTCGAGGTCGGCGCCGAAGTGGGCGACCAGTGCGCGGACGGCGGCCTGCCGCACCGCGGTGGAGACCTCGGCCTGCGCCTGGGCGAGCAGGACGTCCCGGCATCGGCGACTGCTGCCGCCGGTGGCCTCGAGGCGGCCGGCGGCCTCGGCCAGCCCGGCGACCAGGGTGAGGTGGGCCTGCCGCTCGCGGCCCTGCCCCAGCTCCCGGACGAGCAGGTCCTCCATCTGCTCCTCGGCGGTGGACAGCACCGCCGCGATCCGGGTGGCGAAGGGAGAGCCGGATCGCCAACTGGTCCGGACCCCGCGGCGGCGGTACCAGTGCAGGAAGATCTCCCGGCCGGGCCAACTGGGGCCGAGCGCCCGGATCGAGGACAGCAGCTCCTGCTCGGTGAGATCCACCAGGTTCGGGTCGTCGGCGGAGATGCCATGCTCGATGAGACGCACGACCTGGCGCAGCACGGCGCCGCCCGCGCCGGCCAGTTCGGCGGGCTGCGGCGCCTCGGCCACGCACTGCGCCGCCAGCACCAGGTTCCACGGCGGGCCGGTCAGGTTCAGCGGCGGCCACGGTTGAGTGGCCTCGGTGGCGAGCAGGGTGACCAGTTCGTTGGCGATCTGGGCGGGCAGGGCGCTGGCGACCAGTCGAAGCACCTCCCGCCACGACGGATCGGCCCAGTGCTCGCGAAACAGCGAACGCAGACGATCGAGGCCCCAGGTCGGATCGTGCTCGCATCTGTCCACGATCTCTTCGGCACAGAAGAACTCCAGGAACGCGCGGTGCACGAACCCGAACAGTCGCAGTCCGTAACGTTCCAGGATGAAGCTGCGCTGCCGCAATTTGTCGATCATCGAGTAGGCCATGGCGAGCGCCCGCTCATTCTCAAAACCGTAGAACGCGACGAGGTGGTCCCGGAAGATGCGCGCCAGTTCGTCGGATTCAATGTAGTTTCCGGCGGGGCCGGACTCGCGGAACTGCATCCAATACGCCAGGTGACGCAGCAGCCGACGCTTCGCCTGCAGGTCCAGCGACGGCACGTCGCCGTGGCTCTCGCGCAGTTGCTTGGTCACATCCCACTCGGAGATCAGTACGTCGGTCACGTGCGCGTAGAGCCGGCGTCGGTTGCGGGGCAGCGGGTGACCCCGGCCGACGATCGCCATGAGCATCAGCAGCAGGGGGTTGCCGGCGATCTCGCGCATCGCTCGAGAACTGCCCACCACGTCAAGGATCTGCCGCCGCTGCCGCTCTGCCTCCGCAGCCGGCGTGGGCATCACATAGCGGTACCAGTTGCCGAGAAACCTCGCGATCTGCTCGTCGTCGAGATCCTCCAGCGTGAAGTGGTCGAAGCCTGCGTTGGCAAAGGTGTGCCGCTGGTAGCCGGCCGCCCGCGAAGTGACCACGGTCAGCACCCCCGGGTACTCGTTGGCGAACGTGGCGATCTGCGCGGCCACCTCTTCCCGCTGCGCCGGGTCGAACACCTCGTCCAGGCCGTCGAACAGGAACAGCGCCTGGCCGCCCTGGCGCAGGTACGCCTCCAGCACGTTCTGGTCGATACCGGCCAGCCCTTGCTGGTGGCGGTGGCCGACGTAGTCGAGCAAGCCGTCGCACCTGCCGTCCCCGTGATGGGTGGCGTAGGAGCGCAGCTCGATCAGGACGGGTAGGTACCGGTCCAGCGCACTCAGTCGAGGCTCGACGCAGACCTCGGCCAGCGTCAGCGCCAGGTACCGCGCGGCTGCGGACTTGCCGGAACCGGGGTCGCCGAGCAGCACGATCGTGCGCCGGCCCGGGTCGGACACCACGTCGAACAACGACAACTCGTCCTTGGCCGCGTACTCCTCCCAGAGCCGCTCCACCTCCTCCGGGTTGACCACCCCGGGCAGCCCGCCGACGTCGTCGCCCGGCGTGGACCCGGCCCAACGCCACCACGCCAGCGGCATCTCCGGTCGCGCGTCCTCGTGGACGCGGGGCTCCACGAACACCTTGGGCAGCCCGACGGTGAGGTAGCCGATGGTGGGGCGCGGTGAGACCGCGTCCACCGAGACGGCCTGGTATCTCAGCGACAACTGCTTGTAGTACTGGTTGCGAACGGCCGTCGGCAGGTGGGTGTCCGGGTCGGCGGGCTCGCGCGCCGGGGACCTGCCACTGCGTACGTCGGCCAGTGCGGCGGTCACCTTGGCGGTGAGGTCGTCCACGCCGGAGAAGAAGGCGCAGAGGTGGCGCTCCTTGAGCTCACGACGCAACGCGACGATCTGCTGCCAGTCGGCATCCCGGTCGATCATGTCGACCGGCCAGGGCGTGTCCTCCGCGAGCAGGAAGACCAGGCAGGGCTTTCCCGCCGCGAGCGCCTCCCGGTATTCCAACTCGGTGATGGAGGACTCCTGGCCGGGCGGCCGGAACCCGTAACGCCAGGCGAAAAGCCCCACGTAGAGGTCGCACCGGCGCACGTCGGCGAGGCAGCGTTCCAGCGGCGGCCGGATGTCGGCGCCGTACGCCTCCATGGCCACGTCGTCGATCTCCAGACGGCGAGCCACGGCGTGCACGGCAGCGCGGTATTCCAGCAGGTCCTTTTGTGTGGCCGAAATGTAGACCTTCATGAACGGCAAACTCCAGGGGGTGGCTGGCGACCGCACCATTGAAAATATCAGCAGTTGTCACGTCCGTCCGACCCGCGAACACTCCGAACGCCGGCCGTGCATGGGATTCCCGCCGACCCCGGGCTTATGATGGCCATCAACAGATACGGATCCGGCGGTCGAATCTCGTACTCGTGGAGTTTCGGTTGTCCGACGCGGATCCGTGTCAGTGCCGGTCGCGAGGTGTGTACGTCAATCAGCATGAGCCGCATTCCGCAGGATGAGCGCGGATCGGTGGCAGCGTTGCGGAGGAAGCCATGCTCACGGTCGGTGAGGTGCACACCAGCCTTCTGCAGCACAGCACGGCGCTGGCCCAGGAGCAGAGCGCCGAAGTACTCAGCCTGATCGAGGGCGAGGCCGTGCTGACCTCTCGGCGTCCATCGCTGTACGCGGTGTCACCCGATGTCCGCACCGGTGTCGACTGCTGGCTCCCGAGCGCCAGACAGCGCCAGTTACGTGGGGTGGGGGCCGTCGTCACCCGGGCCATCATCACCGGCGGCCGGATCGTGCAGGCCTCCTCGGTCATCCACGTCGTCGCCGGCGAGCGCCGCCAGCCGTGGTCGCACTATCTGGCCAACCCCGGCGTCCTGGAGACGGTCGGCAAGCTCGACGTCGCCGACCTGGGCGCGGGCTTCCTGCACGGCAACAACGCCGACGTGCTGAACCTGGAGGCGATCACCGGCAGGGTGCTCGACGGCGTGCAGATGTCCGACCTGCTGGACCGGCGCCCGCCACTGCGCACCGCCCGCACACGGCTGCGCTGGACCGCGCAGGCCGCCGAGCGTCCGAACCGGGACGTCTCGGCGGTGGTCACCGTGGACTCGCCCACCCTGCGTACGGTCGAACTCGTGCTCGACCCGCAGGACGTGCCGGCCGCCGTGGCCGGGCTCTGCGAAGATCTCGCGTTGCACGACTGGCTGCTGACCATGCTGTCCTCGCTGGTGGAGTCCGTGGTCACCCGATCGGCCTCCGGGCAGGAGCACGTCGAGCGGCTGCGGCCGGTGCTGGAGCACCTGCTGCACCTGTGGCTGCCCGGCGCGCGGGTGCACCCGCGGCTGCGGCCGATCTGGGACCAGTTGGAGCAGGTACCCGGGTTCAGCCGTCAGTGGAACTCGTCGGTCAACTGGATCCGGGATCAGATCAGCGTGAGCAACATGGCTCTGCTGCGCGACCTGGCCGGGCGGGTTGCCGTTGACGAGCCGTGCCGACGCTGAACACGCTCAGTCACTGATGAACACGTAGCTCAGCCGGTCGACCAGTTCGCTGGGCAGGTGCAGACCCTCGCCGCCGGCCCGTTTGGCGACCTGCTGCGCGACCGCCGGCGGCACCGCCACCTGGCCGAGGATTGTCCGTACGGCCAGCTCCACCGGCAGGTACTGGGTGCCCATCAGGGTCAGCGTGCGATACGCGCAGAACGGCGCGGCCGCCGGGTTCAGCTGGACGACCGCCGGCAGTTCGTCCCAGTCCGTCGGCAGCTCGCCGGCGAGCCGACACGGCTGCGTCATCGTCTCGCCCCGATGCCGTAGCACGCCGAGTCGGGTCATCTGCCAGACCGAGGCGAGCAGGGCGCAGGCCCACACCCGGGTGTCCGGCTCGTCGGACCAGAGCTCGATGTCGACGAAGATGGAGTGCCGGGGATCGCCGGACTGCAAAGGCGGAGACCACGGACGCGGCAGGGTCATCGCCGGCGCGTCGACGTGCCCGGGGGACCGCTTACCGTTGGACAGCCAACCCGACTCGCTCAACGGTGGACGACTCCCGGTGGTGTGCCGAGGGGGCTCCACCACCAGTGTGTCGACCACCAACCGGGCCAGCTCGGCACCGTCGTGCCGGGCGAAGCTGGACTCTCGGGCCACGTAGTCCAAGATCAGGCCGTGCTCCGCCGCGGCGCTCTGCACCTGCGGGATCACCTCGCGGGGGGTACCGAAGCGGTGGAAGTAGTCGTCCAACATGAAGCAGGTGCTGATCCGGGGCTCCCGGTGTGCGGGCAGCCCTCGTCGGGCCAGAGCCGGGATCGCGGCCGACCAGTCCGCGATCCGCTCGAACTTGCGCCTCAGCTCCTCACACCCGTCGCCGAAGTCCTCCGCGTAGAAGTGCCCGAGCTCCACGGACAGGTGCGAGTACGCCACGCTCTCTGTACGACGCACCGCAGCTGCCTCCTGGAACCTGACATCCATGCCGATCACGCGGTGTCCCATGCCGTCTCGTCGAAAAGCTTCTCGGTCAGGTCAACGAAGGCGTCCACCGTTTTGACGTTGGCAATCTTGGATTGCACGTCGTGATCGGAGATCAGCTGCTCCCGCCACTGCAGCAGAGGATCCAGCGGCACCATGCCGAGCAGCGTCGTACGCCCGACACCTCGCCGTCGGGCCAGCTCCGACAGCTCCGCGTCGCACTTGCGCAGGAAGGCCTGCTGGGCGAGGCCGAGGTGGCCGACCTCCGGGCCACGTGAGTCGATCACCGCCGTACGGATGAAGCGCAGCGACTCCCGTAGCCTGTCCGGCTCGTGGCCGTACTCCTTGCCCATCGCCACGATCCCACCCGCCTCGAAGGCCAGGTCCGCCGCTGCGGTGACGTGCTGCGGAGTCCATCGGTGGAAGACCAACCAGCGCACGGCGACCTTGCGCAGGGTCGAGGTCGCGGTGGCGGCCAGCGCGATCTGACTGGCGTACGACCGGCCGGCGCTGAGGTCCACCAGGGTCAGGTCGAACTCCTCCTCCAGCCGGAGGAAGAGCTCGGCGCAGCGCTTGGCGATGTCGTTGGTGAAACCGAACTCGCTGCCGTTGCGTTGCCCCGGCAGGAGCACCAGCGAACCGGACCCGATGGGCCTCTGACGCAGGCTGGCACGTTCGGAGGTGCCCCACACGTCCAACTGCTCCGGAGACGGGATCTCCCCGCGCAAATATCGGTGCAGGCCGCCACCGTTGGGACCGGCGCCCTCGACGCCGTTGACGGCCTGCGGAATCTGGAACGTGATGCCGGCGGTCGGCGAGCCGAAGTCGTAATCCAGGTAGCAGGTGGGGCGACCGGACAACGCGCTGCGGTAGGCGATGTTCGCCGCGGTCACCGACCGCCCGGTGCCGCCCTTGTGCGACGTGACGAAGACCAGCATTCAGATCCCCTCGCTGGCCTTCTGCTGCCCGGTGGCGACGTCGTTGAGCAGCAACAGGAGAGTGTTCGCCAGAGCAGCCGCCGTGCCGGGACGCTCGTCAACCAACAGCTGCGCCTGGCCCAGGCTGGCTCGGATGCTGCGCATGCTGCGCTGCATCGCCTCACCGTCGAAGGTGCCGCGCATCAACTCACGGTCGAACAGGTATTCGGCCTCGTCGATGAGGTCCTGCGCGTAGTCGGCCAGCCGGCCGGCTCGTGGGAACGGCCTCTCCCACAGCAGCTGACCGGAGGTGACCAGAGCCTGCACCACCCGCTCGGTCAGATACCAGGAGGGTGCGTCCGGCTTCGGTGCCAGGCCAGGAAAAGCGCCACCGGCGTGGTCCCACAGCCCCTGGTGCCGGCCGTCCGGGATGCGCCGCAGCAGCAGGTGGTCCCACACCTCGTCGGCCAGCTCGAGCAGTTCACTGCGCCGTCGGGCGTTGCTCAGCAGACCGGCGACGGTGGTCGCCCGCTGCAGCAGCACCGTGGAGAATTCGTTCACGTTCCACGTCATGATCGGCTTTGACGTGTCGTCGTTCAAGGTCACCCGCTTGCCTGGCGCGTGCACGAACAGCGCCGGCTCACCGGGCGACGCCCGTCGGGTGATCCTCGCCCGCTGCGCCAGCTCCACCAGCACCGAGGCGATCCGCCCGAGCTCCTCGTCACCGCCGCGCCCGACGGCGATCAGGCCCTTCACCGCCAGCGACGTGGTCTGGAGGGTGTAGTAGTCGGTCCGGTCACCGTCGGTCGTCCGCCAGGGGATGTCCTCGATGGGCCACCGCCGTCGGTTGCCGAAGGTCGCCACCGTCGCCCAGTACGTCCGGGTGAGCTCCCAGCGCAGTTGCAGCGCCCGGGACAGCCGCTGCTGCTCCTCGTTGAGCAACCCGAGCAGCCGGGTGCGTTCGGAGTTCAGGTCCTCGATGGCGTCCATCGCGATCACGGTGAAGTAGAGGTAGGGGGCGTTCTCCGCGGAGCCCTCACGCTGCAGGCCGATCGGCTCTGTGGTCGGAACCTCCTCGGCCCCGGAAATGATCCCCCACGACCAACCGCACTCGAACAGCATCTCGCTGTTGTCCAGGTCCTCGGTCACCCGACCGGACCCGATGATCACGCTACGCAGGCTCGCCATCGTGTCCCGCAACTGCTCGCGCAGCGCCGCCACCAACTCGCGGCGCGGTAGCTCGTCCTGGTTGACCATGTCGCACAGACGGGTGCCGTACTCGTCGGTGGAGGTGAAGACGAAGGTGCTGAAGCTGCGGAGCAGGCCGACCATCGCCGCCGTGAGGCGCACGCCCGCCATCTCTTCCAGTTCGTCCAGATGCGCCAACAGGTCGCGCCGCTGGGTGGAGCCCCGGTAGACCTTGACGAAACCGATCGTCGCCAGCGTCAGTGTGACCGACACCGCGAACGAGTCGACGATGTCCAGGGAACGCTGCTCGTCGGTGAGCTCCGGACCGCCCTCCAGCGGGGTGAGGTAACTGCCCCCGCCGAAGATCGGAGCGCCGGCGTCGTCGGTGTACCGCCGAAAATAGTCGATCATCACGCTGACCAGCCGGCGGGGAATCTCGATCGCACCGCCGATCGGGCTGAGCGCCTCGATCACCTCTTCGTCGGCGCGGTCCGGGTCGTCCAGTGACAACACGGGGACCTTGGCCGCGGGGAGCAACAGGGTCAGCAGTTGCTCTGCGTCGCTGATCGAGTTGCTACCACTTCGGCTGCCCCAGTGCCATTCCCCGTTCGCCCAGCAACTGCGAACCGTAGCCCGCCAGATGTCGAGGATCTCCTGGCGCGGCTGCATCCGCATGACCCACCGCCGTCTGTTGTAGTCGTCGACTCGGAACCTCTGGTATTGCCGTGCCCACGATGGTCCACTATGACGTACAGCATCATGGTAGCGGGCCAGTCGAGTGCCACTTGAAAGGCGTCGATGGCCGCGTGTCGGTACTCCCGCGAATCGGGCGCGATGGAATGCCGCGCTGCCACGCTGCGCCGACAGCACGACATCGGCGCATCCCACACGCACGCATCGGCGCTATCCGCGGGTACGGCCGGTGGCCAGCAGCATGCTCAAATACCCGTCCCGCAGCGGCGGCTTGGGCCGCACCTCGTGGACGTCCAGGTTGTACGCGCCCGTCGCGATGCTGGCCACCACGTCGGCGCGCTGCAGTGCCACCGCCGGGAACATCCGCCGACCGACGCTGTAGCCGAGGGACCCGAGCATGACCGTCACGGCGAAGGGCGACCCGGGCCGCAGCGCGTCCAGAAACCGACCGATTGCGTGCTCGGCCTCGGCCCGGTCGGCCGAGATGGAGCAGGCCACGAAGAACATCGTGCCGGCGCTCCAGGCGTGCCTCGGCAGAGTGAAAACGCTGGCCCGCACCACCCGGCCCACCTGCGCCAGGCGCCGGCGCGGATCCGCCAGTGCCGCGTACGCCGGGTGCTCCGCGCACACCTGCCAGTACGGGTCCCAGAGCTCGTCGTAGCTGTCGACCTGCGTGCGCAGCCAGTTCACGTTCGCCGTCGACCATTCACACAGGTCGACGGCCTTCGCGAACGGCAGAAGCGACAGCGCCGGGTACAGGTTCGCTCCCGACCCCACGTCGACGCACCGCGCGTCGGAGAGCTTCGCCTCGGCGAAGAAGTCTCGGATGCGGCAGAGGATCTCCCGATCGTCGGACCGCAGATCCGCGTAGTTGTGCCGGACATAAGCCTGCGGGTCGAAGCTGTCCCACTCGACGTCGGAATTGACCGGCCTCGGCGACTGAATCGGCGAGTGTGGCGTCGACTCGCCGCAACCGCCCCCAGTCGCCGGGGTCAACGCCATGGACGGGCCTCCATCGGGTCGGCGAATCACATTGGTCGCTGAAGCGGCGCTCAGTGCACTGCCCATTATGTATCGGAGGTGGTGTTGGCTCACAAGTGTAGGAACTTCACCATCCGCCGGGAATGACGACGACAGGACGGTGACCGGATGCCGACAACACGTCCGCACCGACCCGATCGACACCTGGCTGGCCTCCGCCTTCGCACCCCGCCACATCGAACAAACGATCACCGCCCGCCGGTGATGCCCGCATGAGCTTGGTGTCGGCGTTCGCACCGATCTGGATCCTTACCGCGGTCGGCTACGCGGCCTGCCGTCGGGGCCTGCTGGGCGAGGCGGTGGCGTCGGTGCTCGGCCGATTCGTGTTCCATCTTGCGATGCCGTCCGCCCTGTTCCTGGCCCTGTCCCGCATGCCGCTCTCCGGGTTCGCCGGCCGCTCGCTGCTCGCCTTTGCGGTCAGCACGGCCGTGGTCCTCGGGTTCGGGTGGGTCGGAGCGAGCTGGCTGTTCGGTCGCAACGCCGGCGAACGGCCGATCTGGGGCATGGCCGCCGGGTACGTGAACTCGGCGAACCTCGGCATCCCGATCGCAACGCAGGTTCTCGGCAACGTGTCGTTCCTGGCGGAGGTGGTGCTGCTGCAGGTGCTGGTGGTGACGCCCGTGATCCTGGTCGCCCTGGACCGGCACAGCGACCCGGCCGGGCGGATACGAGTCCGCCGCATCGCCTCCCTGCCGGTACGCAACCCAGTGATCCTGGCGTCACTGCTCGGTGTCGCGTGCTCGGCTGCCGGCCTGCATCTGCCGTCGACGGCCGACGCGTCGCTCACCCTGCTGTCGGGCGCCGCGGTTCCGGCCGCCCTGGTCGCGCTCGGCGCGTCGCTGCACCGCACGGTGCCGTCGCGGGCCGAGCCGGCCGAGCTGGCCGGACTGGCCGTGATCACCGCGCTGAAGCTCGTCGCACAGCCCGTCATCGCGTACGCGGCCGGGCTGGCCTTGCATCTGTCCGCGCCGCAGTTGCTCGCCGTGGTGGTGTGCGCGGGCCTGCCGACAGCGCAGAACACGTTCATCTACGGCCAGGAGTACGGTGTCGGCGAGGCGGTGGCCAATCGGGCGGTGGTGGTGACCACGACGCTGTCGCTGGCAACCCTGGCCACGGCGGCGGCGCTGCTCGGGTAGGTCCGTCAGCTGGGGACGCCGCACGGCCCAGAAGAGAAACGCCGCTGCTGTCAGGCCGTCCCGCCGACGCATCCGACGCCACCCCCCTGCCCGACATCTGCCTGACCCCTACGACTCTCGCGCGCGGTTACGGCGGTGATGGACGATCAGCGCGACCGCGCAGAGCACCGCCACCAGGCCGAACGCCGAGCTGATCCACTGGTTGTCCGCCGCGGTCGACAGCACCACGTTGGCCGCCGCGCTGATGAAGAGCACCAGCCACAGCAGCGGGCGTAGCAGGCCGCCCGGCTTCTTCGGTGCGGCGACCGGGGCCTCGGTGATGCGGTACGGATCGGTCATGACTGCCTCCTTGAGCGAACGTTCCTCGATGCCGTCAACGCTAGGCGCGGGGCGCGGCGGGGACGATCCCGCCAGCTCGACGACCGTGGTACAGCAGGCTGTACCTTCCGCGCCGAGCGTTGCCGGGCGCGGCCTGCGGTGGCCTATGTTGGCGGGGGAGGTGGGTCGATGGCGTACGTGCGGGGCCGGGTTCGCGCCTCGGTCGACGCTCTGGAGCACCTGGTCGGAGGGCTGGGCACCGCCACGCTGGCGCTGGGCGCGCTGCTCTGGGCGGCGATCGTGGCGGTGACCTGCCTGGTCGGGGTGGGGTTGCTGGCGGCACCCGGTGCGTTGCGGGCGGTGCGCTGGGTGAGCGACCGCGAGAGGACCCGGCTGTCCCGCTGGGGCGAGCCGATCCCCACGCCGGGGCCGGTGCCCGCCGGGTTGCGGACGGCGACGCGCGATCCCTTCGTACGCCGGGAGCTGGGCTGGGTCGCGCTGTACTCGCTCGTCGGCCTGGTGACCGGGCTGGTCGGCATCGCGCTGCCGCTCTACGCGGTGCAGGACGGCACCTTCCCGCTGTGGTACCGGCTGGTCCCCCCCGACGCCGCGCCGGGGATCGTCTGGTGGCGCATCGATGGCCTGTCCGACGCGCTCTGGGTCGGGGTGCTCGGTGTCGGCTGCCTGGCCGCCGCGATCTGGTTCAGCCCGGTCCTGGCCCGTCTCCAGGCGTGGCCGGGCCGGTTGCTGTTGCCTCCGCCGCCGGGCGTCGACCTGTCGCTGCGGGTGGCCGAGCTGACCGCCACCCGCGCTGCGGCGCTGGACGCCCACGCTGTCGAACTGCGCCGGATCGAGCGGTCGCTGCACGACGGCACGCAGAACCGGTTGGTGGCGGTCAACGTGTTGCTGGGCGCCGCGCGGCGGGCCGTGCGCCGAAACCCGGACCGCGCCGACGAGATCCTCGGGCAGGCGCAGGACGCCGCGGAACAGGCACTCGGCGAGCTGCGTACGGTGGTGCGCGGGATCCTGCCGCCCGTGCTGGACGACCGGGGTCTCGCCGGCGCTCTGGCAGGCCTGGCCGGCAGCTGCGTGGTGCCCTGCCGACTTGAGGTGGACGTGACCGTGCGTTGCGCGGCCTCGGTCGAGGCCACCGCGTACTTCGTGGTGGCCGAGGCGCTGACCAACGTCGTCCGGCACAGCGGCGCGAGCCAGGTGGACGTGGCCGTACGCCGCGAGCGCGGCCGGCTGCTGGTGTGCATCGAGGACGACGGGCAGGGCGACGCGGACGAGACACGTGGCTCAGGGCTGACCGGTATCCGCCGGCGGGTCGAGGCGTACGACGGCCGGATGACACTGACGAGCCCACCGGGAGGGCCGACGAGAATGGACGTGGAGCTGCCATGCGGATCGTGATCGCCGAGGACGACCCGCTGCTGCGGGAGGGGTTGGCCCTGTTGCTGCGGGCGGAGGATCTGGACGTGGTCGCCACGGCCGGCACTCCGGGCGAGTTCCTGGTCGCCGTCGACGAACATGCGCCGGACGTCGCGATCGTGGACGTACGGATGCCGCCGACCCACACCGACGAGGGCATCGTGGCCGCTGTGGAGGCCCGGCGGCGCCGCCCCGGCCTCGCGGTGCTGGTCCTGTCGGCGTACGTGGAGCAGGCGTTCGCCACCGACCTGTTCTCGGTCGGCGCAGTCGGGCTCGGTTACCTGTTGAAGGAGCGGGTGGGCCGGGTCGAGGAGTTCCTCGCCGCGCTGCACCGCGTCGCGGACGGCGGCAGCGTGATCGACCCAGAGGTGGTGGCGCAGTTGCTCGCCCGCAACCGCCGGACGGACACGGCGCTGAGCGAGCTGTCGCCGCGTGAGCGTGAGGTGCTGGGGCTGATGGCCGAAGGGCTCGGCAACAGCGCGATCGCCGAACGGCTGTTCGTCACCGACGGCGCGGTGCACAAACACATCCGCAGCATCTTCGCGAAGCTTCAGCTTCCACCGGACGACCGTGCCGACCGGCGGGTCACCGCTGTGCTGCGCTACCTGGACGGCGATCGGCGGTAGCGCCTGCTGTACCCGGACCTGGCAGCCCGCGGGATGGTCGCCGTTCTCCCACGTCAATAGCGTTTCTGGTGCGCGCAGTTCTTGCCGATCACACGGAGAGAGGCCACCAGAATGCCGGAGTATCCGGGACAGACTATCGAACCGGCGGTACGCGTCGAACACCTCACCCGCGTGTACGGCGCCGGCCGCAACCAGGTGACTGCGCTTGCGGGCATCAATGTCGGGTTCGACCGGGGCACCTTCACCGCGGTGATGGGGCCCTCGGGCTCCGGCAAGAGCACGCTGCTGCAGACCGCCGCCGGGCTCGACCGGCCCACCTCCGGTCGGGTGGTCATCGGAGGCACCGACCTGTCCGGCCTGTCCGAGACCCGCCTGACCGAGCTGCGTCGTACCCGGATCGGGTTCGTCTTCCAGGCGTTCAACCTGATCGGCGCGCTCACCGTCGAGGAGAACATCGTGCTGCCCCTGCGCCTGGCCGGCGTCCGGCCGGACCGGGCCTGGCTGACCCAGGTGGTCGAGCGGGTCGGCCTCACCGACCGACTGCACCACCGGCCTGCCGCGCTCTCCGGCGGCCAGCAGCAGCGGGTGGCGATCGCCCGGGCGCTGGCCACCCGCCCCGAGGTGATCTTCTCAGACGAGCCCACCGGCGCCCTCGACTCGCGGACCGCGGCGCAGGTGCTGACGCTGCTGCGCGCGGTCGTGGACGAACACGGGCTGACCGTGGTGATGGTGACCCACGATCCGATCGCCGCGTCGTACGCGGACCGCGTGCTCGTGTTGGCCGACGGTGCGATCGTCGCCGACCTTCCGCAGCTCGGAGCCGGCGGTATCGCCGAGCACCTGGCATCGCTGGATCGCCGGGTCCTCCGATGACCGGCCTCGCCGCCCGCCTGCTGCGGCACCGCGCCGGCCCCGCCGCCGCGACCCTGCTGGCCCTGATGGCCGGCGTGCTGATCCTGGTGGCGATGGGCACGCTCGTCGAGTCCGGTTTGCGTTTCCGCGCGGAGCCACGGCTCTGGGCCGCGGCCGACGTGGTCGTCGCCAACCGCACGGTCAGCCACACGTTCAAGGAGTTCGGCGGCGACACCACCACGAGCACCGTCACGCTGCCCGAGGGCGGCACTGTGGACGCGGCAGTGGTGGACCGGATCCGCCAGGTGCCGGGCGTCACGGCCGTCACCGGCGACGAAAAGGTGGTCATCGGCTCACCCGCCGCCGTGGGACACGGCTGGGACACGTACGCCTTCACCGGTCGTCCCATCGCCGCGGGTGCCGCGCCACGGGCCGACGACGAGGTGCTTGTCGACACCCGGTTCGGCGTGGCACCCGGCACCCGCAT
This sequence comes from Micromonospora arida, assembly GCF_003857035.1. Classification (GTDB taxonomy): domain Bacteria; phylum Actinomycetota; class Actinomycetes; order Mycobacteriales; family Micromonosporaceae; genus Micromonospora; species Micromonospora arida. Next base: position 39,145 of record NZ_QGSY01000159.1, on the reverse strand, counting down.
CGACCTGGTCGTCGGTGGGGTCAGCCGGTCGTACCGGGTGAGCGGAACCGCCGAGACCGGTTCGGCGGAGGTGTTCTTCACCGACGCGCAGGCCGCCCGGTTGTCCGCCCACCCGGGCCGGGTGGATGCGATCGGCGTGCGGATGGTGCCCGGCGCCGACCTCGGCGCCGTACGCGAGATCGCGTCGGAGGCCGGCGCCACGACATACGCCGGGAAAGACCGTGGCAACGTCGAGCAGTCGGAGAACCAGGCCGCCCAGACGTTGCTGGTCACGGCCGGATCGGCTTTCGGGGGGTACGTCGTCCTGCTGATCGTCTTCGTGGTGGCCGGCACCATCGGGCTGTCCGTCCGGCACCGCCGACGTGACCTGGCGTTACTACGCGCGGTCGCGGCCACGCCGGGGCAGGTGCGCCGCATGCTGATCGCCGAGGCCGCGCTGCTCGCCCTGGTCGGCTCTGCGATCGGCGGCCCGGCCGGCCTGCTGGCGGCCCGCTGGGTGCACGGCGAACTGGTCGAGCGGGGGTTCGTGCCGGCCAGCTTCCCGATGGCCGGCGGCCTGTTCGCGGTGCCGGCCGCGGTCGGTACGGCGGTCCTCGTGGCCGTGCTCGCCGCGTTGGTCGCCGGACGCCGGGTCACCGCGATCAAGCCGATCGAGGCGCTCGGCGAGATCGCTGTCGAGCCTCGGCGTAGCGGCCGGGTGCGGCTGATCGCCGGCGTGCTGACGCTGGCGGCGGCCGGCACCTCCGGGGCGTTCACGCTCGGTGCCGCCGGGTCGACCGGGGCGCTGGCCGGCGCGGTCGGCATGCTGTACCTGTTCGTCATCGCGGTGGCGCTGCTCGCACCGAGGATCAACGCGTACGCGGCACGCCTGCTGACACCGTTGTTGCCGGGGGTGTGGAGGGTCAGCGGCTACCTGGCTGCGGCCAATCTGCGGGCCAACGCGCAGGGCATGGCGAGCGTCCTGACCGCCCTCGTGCTGTCCGTGGGGCTCGGCGGCTCGGTCTGGTTCCTGCAGAACAACCTGGAACGGCAGACCACCACGCAGAGCAGCTCGGGAACCCTCGCCGAGCGGGTGCTCGTCGCTCCGGGCGGGCTGCCGGCGGACGCGGCGCGGGAAATCCGCGAGTTGGCGGGGGTGCGGGCGGCGACCGGTGTGCACCGTACGCAGGTGGTGATGCGGGTGCTCGGCGGAATCGAGCCGGTCAGCGCGCAGTCGGTCGACCCGGCGGGCATCACGTCGACGATGGACCTCGACGTGCGCGAGGGCAACCTGGCCGACCTGCGCGCGGGCACTGTCGCCCTGTCGGCGACGCAGGCGTCCTCGTCCGGCTGGGACGTCAGCGATCAGGCGGAACTCTGGCTGGGCGACGGCACGCCGGTCACGTTGGACGTCATCGCGATCTACGGCCGTGGCCTCGGCTTCGGCGACGTCACGCTGGCCGCCGAGACGGTCGCCGGGCACACGGCCGCGGATACCGACGACGAGATCCTGGTCAGCGCCGGCCCCGAGGCCGACACCGCGTTGGCCACCTGGTCGGTTGGGCGACCGGGCACCGAGGTTCTCGACGCCGCCACCCGAACGCGCCTGATCAGCACCGATCTGGCGATCGGCGCCTGGCTGAACCGGCTGCTGATCGGCGTGATGGTGGGGTACGCGGCGCTGGCGGCGGCCACCACGATGGTCATGGCCGCGCTGGCCCGCCGCCGCGAGTTGGCGTTGCTCCAACTGGTCGGGGTCACCCGCCGGCAGATTCGGAGGATGGTCCAGGCCGAACAGGCCGGGCTGCTCGGCACCGCGGTACTGATCGGCGCGACGATCGCGGCGCTGACCCTGAGCGCGATCGTCAACGGACTGACCGGCAGCCCGATCCCGTACGTCCCTCCGCTCGGTTGGGTGGCGGTGCTCGGCGGCACGACACTGCTGGCGTTGGCGACCACGGTGTGGCCCGTCCGACGGCTGCTCAGCGCACCTCCGATCGACAACATCGGTGTGAAGGAGTAGGCGTCGCGGCTCGACTATCGGCGACCGTGCCGCCTCTGCGTACATCGCTGAGGCGGCACGGTCGCCCTGGTGTCCCGGCTATGGGTAGTCCCACGGCCGCGGCAAAGACGATTGATTGCCTTGACCCCGAGCGGGTAGCCCGGTTCTGGAGCGGCGTGCTCGGCCGCGAACCCGGTCCGTCGCAGGAGGGTTGGGTCTACCTCGGTGAACGAGGTGAACCTCAGCCACGGCTGGTGTTCCAGCCGGTGTCGGAAGCCAGGACAGGCAAGGTGCGGATCCACCTCGACATCACCGTCGACCAGATCGGCGAGGCTATGGCCCTGGTCGTCGATCTCGGTGGCCGGTTCACCGGCGAGCGGCACGACCACGACGAGGGCGTGGTTGTCATCATGGCCGACCCCGAGGACCACGAGTTCTGCCTGGTCCAGTACCACCGCTGACGGTGGACGACGATAGTGACCGTCCGGGTCGCCGGCGCCGGCCCGAGCGCTCCAGTCGGTTCAGTACGTCCCTTGCTTCGCGGTCGCAGCCACAGAGGACACCCGTGCGCTCCAGACCTGGAGCTCCGTGCTCGTCGGCCAAAAACTGATCCCACCCGTCCGAACGGGGCTGGTAGCGTGCGCCGATCATGAAGATCACGGGGGAAACATCGATGAACCGAACTCGACTCGTCCTGACCGGCTTGGCCGTTGCGGCGGCGATCGCGATGTCCGGCTGCGATCCGCAGCCCGAATCTGAGGGCGCCGCAACCTCACCGTCCCCGGCGGCCTCGAGCGCCGCCCCGACCGGCGGCGCGGCCACCACCGCGACCAGCACCGCGGCCAACGACGCGGCCACAGTGAAGGCCTGCGCCGACATCAAGAAGGACATCAAGGACAACGCGGCCAAGGTCACCGAGGCCGAGAAGATCGGCCCGCCAGCCGGGCACTTCGCGGTCAGTGCCCAGTGGGCCGCCGGCTCGGTCGCGATCCTGGCGCACTCGATAGGCGCCAACGAGGCAGTCACCGCCGCCTCCGAAAAGATCCAGAACGAGATGATGGGCCTGAGCGACGCGTACAACAAGTCCGCCAAGGCCAAGCCCAGCAAGAAGGCCCTGGAAGCCGCCGTCAAGGAGCTGGACACCGCCTGCTCGGCCGCCTGACCGGTTCGACCACGCAATCGGCGGTGACCGTCACTCGGACGGTCACCGCCGATTCGCATATCCGTGCGGCCTGCGGCACCTGGGTCAGCGGCCTCTGAGCAAGCCACGGTCAGCCTGCGCGACGCCCGGCGAGCTACCGCGAAGAGCGGCGCGCTGTTCCCAACAAGCCGCACATTCCTCCTCAGGGCAGGGATCGAGGCTCAGCGTGCGGAAGAGATGAAGGTCAACGCGGGGTGATCAGTGGTGCGAAATCGGCGCGAGTGAGGGGCTGGTCGGACAGTGAACCGTCGGACCGAGGCACTCTGAGAGGTCGGCCGTCACGGGAAAACGTGACGGTGGCGACGTCGTCGCGGCTGGTCAGGGTGCAGACGATCTGCCCGAAGGCGAGGACCTCGTCGCTGCGGCCGGCGTCGTCGCCGGGTTTGTCGACCACGACGCGGGCCTGGCCGCCGATCACGGTGACACCGGCGGCGTTGACCGCTCCCGGCAGCGCGCTGGTCAAGTCGGTGTCGCGTTCGGTTGCGGTGGGTCCGGCCAGCAGATGCCGCAGTTGGTCCTCGATCGTTGGTAGCCGGTCGACGCGCCGGACGAAAGAGATGATGCGGTTGTCGCGGACAAAGCAGAGTGTTTCGGCGGCAGGGCCGGCTGGTGCGGTGGTGTCGGCGGGCGCGGAGCTCTGAAATGGTCCTTGCGGGGCCTGCACGACGCGGGGGGCATCGTCGGTGGGGATGCTGCAGCCGGTCACCAGTGCGGCAAGCGCCAGCACGACGAGATGACGGCGGTTCATGGCAGGCTCTCCGGCAGGGTGACACGGAAGCGGGCGCCTCCGCCGGGCCGGTCCCCGACGGTGACCTGTCCGGCGTGTGCTGCGGCGTGCTGTGCGACGAGCGCAAGTCCTAGCCCTGTGCCGTCGCCGGTGCCACGGGTGTGAGCTGCCCGCCCCCGGACGAAACGGTCGAAGATCGCTTCACGATCCTCGACGGACACGCCGGGTCCGTCGTCGTCGACTTCGATGATGCCGGCGCTACCGTCGCGGCCCAGTTGGACGCTTGCGGGACCGCCCCCGTAGGTCACCGCGTTGTCGAGCAGGTTCGCCAGGACCTGCGCGACACGGCGCCGCTCGACCAGCCACACCGCCGGCACGTCGGGTGCGAGATGGACGAGGGTCGTGGGCAGGTCGAGCGCCCGGCAGGCATCGCGGGCCAGCGTCACGACGTCCACAGGGTCCCGGTGGGCGGGCTGGTCACTGCGAGCCAGGTCGATCAGGTCGTTGACGAGCCGTTGGAAACGGTCGATCTCGTCGGCGACGAGCCCGGCCGCGATGGCGGTTCGTTCATCCTGGTGTTGCCGACGGCGGGCAAGGACGCTGGCCGCCGCAGCGAGGGTCTGCAACGGGGAACGCAGTTCGTGGCTGACATCGGCGGCGAAGCGCCGGTCCCGCTCGATGCGGCGGGCCAACTGGTCGACCATCTGATTGAACGACGAAGAGAGGCGGGTCAGATCGGGGTCGGTGGCCGGGTCGAGCCGGGCGGTGAAGTCACCGGCAGCGATCTTCTCGGCCGCGTCGGCGACCGCCGTCAGCGGGCGTAGCCCGTGCCGGGTGGCGTACCAGCCGAGCGCCGCGCCAGAGCCGGCCACCATGATCGCGACGGTGGTCAGCGCGAGCGCCAGAACCTGGAACGTCTGTTCCAGCTCCCGGAGCGAGTTGATCTCGAAGTACGTCGCCGACGCCGACAGGGGCACCCCGACGACCAGGACAGATTGGCCGTCGACGCGTACCCGCTGCACCGCGGGCTCGCCGGCCGCGACGACCCGACGCAGCTCGACGGGAACGGCAGCGGTGGTGGTGGGGTCGGCGGTACGGGCATACCACTCGCCGTCCAGGTGCAGCACCGGCCGTCGAATCCCGCCCGTGTCCAGCGACCGAAGCACCTCCACCACATCGGGGGTGTCGGTGTCGAGCCCGGCGCGAACGACGGTGGCGTCGAAGTAGGCCGCGCGCAGGGCGGTGCGTTCCCGCTCGTCGAGCAGGGATCGGCGGGTCAACTCGTAGGAGACCAGGGCCATCGACGCCGAGAGCAGAAGCGCCCCGACGGCGAACACGGCAGTGACCCGGGTACGCAGTCCGAGGCGTCTCATCGTTGCAGCTTGTAGCCCAGGCCCCGCAGGGTGACCAGGTGCCGCGGGTTCGCCGGGTCCGACTCGATCTTCTGCCGCAGCCGTCCCACGTGCACGTCGACCAGCCGTTCGTCGCCGCTGTCATACCCCCATACCCGTTCGAGCAGTTGCTGGCGGGACAGCACCCTGCCGGCATGTTCGGCCAGCTCGCACAGCAGCCGGAACTCGGTACGGGTGACCGGTACAGGTTGGCCGGCTCGGCGCACCTCTCCCCCGTCAGGGCTGATCTCCAGCTCGCCGACCACGAGCACAGGCACGGGCTCCGGCACGTGCCCTGCGACGCTGGTACGGGCGCGGCGGCGCAGGGCGCGTAGCCGCGCGGTCAATTCCTTGATCGCCACCGGCTTGACGACATAGTCGTCGGCGCCGGCTTCGAGAGCGGTGACGATGTCGTGCGTGTCGTCGCGGGCGCTGACCACCACGATCGGTACGTCGTCGTGACGGCGCAACTGCCGGATGCACTCGAAACCGTCGAGGCCGGGCAGCATCAAGTCGACCAGCACGTAGTCGGCCGGGTCGCGGCGCTGCACGCGCAGCCCCTCCTCGGCCGTGGCCGTCCCGAGAGCGTCGTAGCCCTCCTCCTCGAGCGCGAGCAACAACGCCAGACGGATGCGGTCGTCGTCCTCGATCACCAGTACGGCCGTCATACCGGGCATCATCCCCAGACGACCGGCTCGGCGGCCAACCGTGGCAGCCGGTTGGCTGATTTGTCACGGAACTGTCACAGATCCGCGTGGTGATCGCCAAGCCAGCACGGCAGGGTCCTAGACGACCGCGTCGGTGAAGGAGAGGAGTGTGCCCGTGACAGGACCGCTGGCAAACACGACGTGCACGCTGCCGCTGGTCGAGGTGTGCATCAGCGAGTTCGCCCTGGCCTGCCTGCCGGCGACCGGAGCAGTGTTCGACCGACTGTTGGCCTTACACCCCGCACAGGTGGTGGTCGACCTGTCTGGGTGCCGGCACATCGACGCCGCTGCCATCGGCCTCCTCCTCGACGTGCACCGGCGGCTGGCCCGTGCCGACGGGGTCCTCACCATCCGCAACCCGAACCCGCGCATCCGGCGCATCCTGCACACCGCCCATCTGGACCAGATCCTGCCGGTCGTCGACGGTGCCTCATCGTTGCCGTCCTGCACGCCCGGGACGGGACAGGAACCCGCCTCCGCACCACCGGCGTTGGTCGCTCATGGCCGCGCCCCGGTGAGAGCCCGGCCTTGACGAGCGCCAGCGGTCTCACCTTCCCACCATCGGGCTGGACCGCCACCCGGCACGGAGACACCTGGCTCGGAAGCCAAGCCGCTTCGGCACTGCACGAATGCCGTGTCCCACTGCTTGGAGAGACACGGACCCAGGAAGGACCAGAAGAATGACAGTTGTCCCGGACGACCACCTCATGACCCTGATCTGCGACACCTGCGGCGACACCGTCAAGGCCACCGCGTGCGTGCTCCCCGACGCGGAGGTCGTCTGGACCCTGGTGTCCGAACAGGGCTGGAGCGGTTCCCCGTTCGCCACCGGTCCGCACCGCTGCCCGCACTGCAGCCTGCTGCCGCCTTCTGGTGGCGGCCACGCGTCGTGCGGCGATCACGGTCCTGGTGGCATCCTCGGCATCGACCACCTCGACGATGTGACCGTTGTCGCCGCCGGCGGTGACGTCGATCTCGACAGCGGGGACACCCTGCGCACCGCCCTGCGGCACGCGGCCGACATGGGCGGACACGTCGTGGTCGACCTGAGTCGAGTACACCTCATCGACTCCACCGGCCTCGGTCACCTCGTCCGTGCCCACCGCGAGGCCCGAGACCGTGGGGCCACCCTCTGCCTGGCCGCGCCGTCGCGGTTCATCCGCACCGTCCTGCACACGATGCGCCTGGACGGGGCCTTTCCCACTTTTGACAGCCGCGAGGACGCCCTCGCCCAACTGTCCGAGGGGTCGGTGTCGGAGCGGTCAACCGCCACCGCCGCCACGGCCGCCCCTTCCTGATCGAACTCGGTCCCGGGCCGAGGGCATCCTCGCCACCGGTAGCGACAACCGGTACCCAGGGATCGGATCGCAAGGAGCCAAGGCCGTTCGAATGGCCGCTGGTGCACGGCTGATTCTCCAGAACCAACCCCACCTTGTCGTAGCACTCGTACTCGAAGGACATCCGAGGGAGCCCATGAGCATCGCTGGTCTCGTCACCGCGCTCCTCGTCGGCGTCGCTGTCGGCCTGCTCGGCAGGCTCGTCGTCCCAGGACGCCAGGAGGCCCCGATCTGGCTGACAGTGTCCGTCGGGGTGGTCGCCGCGCTGGCGGGCAGCATCGTCGCCCGTCTCGCGGGCGTCGACACCAGCACCCTCAACCTCTTGGCCCTGGTCATCCAGGCCGGCCTCGCCGTCATCGGCGTCGTACTCGTCGTGGCCACCGCCAGGCCCGACCCATCCGACTCCCCCTGAACCGGGGACGACGCAGCCAGCACCAGGAGCCAGCCACGAGCACGGTCAGGCAGGTCGCCGGCTCACCGTCCGCTATCCCGCCCGGCCTCGTCACCATCAAGGAGCTGACCGTGTACCTGCCATGGCCGTTGCCCGATGAGAACTGGTTCGCCGACACCTCCCACCAGCCCGAGCCGGACCACGAGGACCTGAGACTTGAGGCGCTGGTCGCGCAACGACTGAGCATCGACTGGACCACGAGGCGCCAGCAGATCACCGTCTCCGTGCAGAACCGGGTCGTCATCCTCGCCGGCGTGGTGAGTGACGCGAACGCGCGGCAGGTCGCGGCGGACCTCGCCTACGACGTGCCGGGCGTCTTCGACCTCTGCAACACACTGCGGCTCAGCGGCCCGCGGCGAAGCCACTGGTGACCGACGATCATCGGTGACTCCGGCTCAGGGCCAATTGCAAGGCGCGAATGACCCTCCAGGGATGTGCTGCGCTGCCGCGCCAGGGGGTCTATGGCGGCCAGCCGAGTAGTCGAGCGCCGAGTACGGCTGTTTGCAGGGTGAAGCGTTGGGTCGGCTCGCCGGGGTGGTAGCCGGTCAGGTCGCGGATGCGGTCGAGTCGGTAGGTGATCGCGCGGACGGACAGGTGCATCTGCCGGGCTGTCGCGGTGTGGTTGCCCTGGTTGTCGAAGAGCACGGTCAGGGTCTCCAGGTACGGCTCGGCACCGCCGCGCGCCGTGGTCAGTGGTCCGAGGACCGTGGTCACCAGGTCGGTGATGGCGTCGCGGTCACGCAGCAACACGGGGAACACCAGCAGGTCGGCGGCATTGAGTACGGGCGTGGTGAAGCCGAGCCTGACGGCGTAGTCGAGGGTGTGGTGGGCCTCGTCGAGGGACGTGGCCAGGCCGTGCACCCCCGGTTGGGTGCGGCCGACGGCGATCTGCCAGTTGCCCGCGCCGAGTTCGGTGAGGAGCAGGTGAGCGAGTTCGGCAGCGATGCCGCGTAGGCCGCCGGCGCTGATGCAGACCAGCTCGTCGTCGCGGAGGGTGGTGAGGGTGTTGCCTTCGCCGAACCTGGAGGCCAGTGCGGCATCGATGCGGTTAGTGACGCCGTGAGTCAGGCCGGCCGCACGGGCGATGAGGACGGTGTGGGTGGCCGACAGGCGGATGCCGTATCGGTGCGCGCGCTCGGCCAGACCGCCCGGGTCGGCGCGGCCGGTGAGCAGGTCGTTGACGAACGCGGCACGTTCGTTGTCGTGGCGATCCAGCTCGGCGCGGTTCTGCCGGTTGTACCCGTCGACAGCGTCGGTGAGCAGGACACGGGCGGTACCCAGCAGTGTCTCGGCGCGGGAATACACGGCGACGGCGGTGTCGGTCGAGGCGAGCGGGGTGGCGTTCCAGTGGGCAGTGGTGGCATCCAGCAGACCGGCAACAAGCTCACGCAGCGTCAGCCCCTCATCTGCGGCGCGGGCACCCAGATTGACCGCTGACTGACGCCGGGAACTGGCCGGGACGTACAGCAGATCCTGGCAGTCGGCCGCCAGCCAATTGTCGTCGCTCATGGGCTGTTCCTTGTCGGCGTGCTGGTGGCCGCCGGTAACCGGAGGCCACCAGCCTCAGATTTACACACCGATGTCGCGGCGGTCGAACACGATGACTCCGGCGGTCGTGGTTGCGGCACCGAGGAGCACGAGGGCGAGAAGCTCGACCGGATGCCAGCCGGTGTGCAGCGGGTCAGTGCCGATGAAGTAGTGGAACGGCGACAGCCAGCGCACCCAGTGCCACCCGTCGAGCATGCCGCCGATGGCGTTGGCCATGTAGGCGGCCACGGCAAGGCCGCCGGTGATCGCGAGGACGGCAGCCCGTTTTCCGGTGGCAGCGCCAACGAGGAAGGCGACGCCAGCGAAGCTCCACACCAGGGCGACCAGGCCGGCGGACGCGGCGGCGACGTTGGACAGGGGGATGTCCATGCCGATCCAGGGGACAATGATCATCAGCAGGATCCCGGGGATGGCGGCGATCGCGGTGAGCGCGCTGCCGGCGGAGGCCACCCGTTGCCAGGCGAAAGCGGCTCGCGAGACCGGATTGGCCAGCATCAGCTCCATGCCGCCGTCCTCCTCCGGCCGAGCGATCGTGCGGGCAGTCAGCGTGATGGCGCACATCAGGACCAGCAGTGGGCCGACCAGGCTGAAGATCGTCGCCTGCAGATAGCCGGCCGGTGACAGCATGTCGGCGATGCCGAGGAAGTCCAGCATGCCCTGGGGCAGCGCGTCCTGCTTCAGCTCCGCGGCTCCCTGGAACTGGCTGTAGAACGAGGTGTAGATGGCGGTGAAAGCGGCGACGCCACCGGCCCACCCGAACAATGCCAGGCGGTCGTCACGCCAGGTCTTACGCACCAGCGCGGGAAGCATCGCCGGCTCCTTCCCCGTGGTAGTAGAACGACAGGAACGTCTCTTCCAGGTCGGGTTCGGCCGACAACATGTCCACCACCTCATGACGCGCCGCCGCCTTGATCAGCGGGTCGATACGGCCGTCGACAGTGCATTTCAGCACCGGCCCGGACACCACCACGTCACTTACTCCGGGCAGGACGTTGAACTCTGTCGGGTCCACCGGATCATCGAAATGAATCTCGACGGCGCGGACCGCCCGCTTCCCCAGCGACTCAACCCGCTCGACCGCGGCTAACTGGCCATCGCGGACGATGGCGACCCGGTCGGCCGCCTGCTGCACCTCGGCCAGGACGTGAGAGGACATGAAAACGGTCTGCCCAGCACCACTGGCGTCGCGGACCATGGCCAGGAACTCCTGCTGCATGAGTGGATCCAGGCCACTGGTCGGCTCATCCAGGACCAGTACCGCCGGCCGGTGCATGAACGCCTGCACCAACCCGACCTTTTGCTTGTTGCCCTTACTCATCGTCCGTACCGAGCGCGAGAGGTCCAGGTCGAGCCGCTCCGCGAGCTCGGTCACCTGCGACCAGGCCACGCCGCCGCGCGCCGCGGCGAAGAAGTGCAGCAGGTCATCCGCCTTGTCCCGCCCGGGAAAAACGAGCTCGCCGGGCAGATAGCCGATCTGACGGTGCAGTGCGGCCTTGTCCCTGCGCGGGTCGAGCCCGAGCACAGTCGCGTGTCCACGACTGGGGCGCAGAAAGTCCAACAGCAGCCGGATCGTGGTGGTCTTCCCGGCTCCGTTCGGTCCCAGGAATCCCATCACCTCCCCGGCACGAACCTCCAGGTTGAGCCCCTCGATACCGCGACGCTGACCATAGAACTTGGTCAGGTCCTCGGTGAGTAGGGCGATGTCGCTTGTCATGCCCACATCGTCGCCGGCCTTCCTACCCGGCATCCAGGTCAGCATCCGGCCGACATGACGCCAAGGCTGTTGCCGAACATCGGAAGCCAGTAGTCCGAACACCAGACCGGACGGCCTCCGCGCCGCGACAGCCGGGAGTACCCTCACGTCAGGTGCGCCGGGAAGTCTGGTCGGCAGGTCATGTCGTGCTGCGACTCTGGAGGCTCCGATGGGCATTTCTGCCCTGCGCACCGAACATCTGTCCAAGCGGTACGGGCGGCTACTCGCCCTCAATGACCTCACCCTCGACGTGCCGGCGGGCGAGGTGTTCGGGTTTCTCGGCCCCAACGGCGCCGGAAAGTCAACGACGATCCGGCTGCTGCTCGGCCTTGCCCGACCCACCTCCGGACGGGCCTGGGTCTTCGACACCGACGCCGCCGATGTCGCCGCGGCCCACCGCAGGCTCGCCTACGTGCCGGCGGACGTGGCGCTGTGGCCACGAATGACGGGCGCCGAGGTGCTGGACCTACTCGCCCGCATCGGCCCCGGCACGGACACCGCCTACCGCGATGAGCTCGTTCAACGATTCGCGCTGGACGTGTCCAAAGCGGCCGGCACCTACTCGACGGGCAACCGGCAGAAGGTTGCTCTTATCGCGGCGTTCGCCACCCGGGCACCTCTGCTGGTGCTGGACGAGCCGACCAGTGGCTTGGACCCGCTCATGGAACTGCAGTTCCGGCAGGCGGTCGGCGTTGCCCGCGACAACGGGCAGACGGTGTTCCTCAGCTCCCACCAGCTCGCCGAGGTCGAGGCCGTCTGCGACCGCGTCGGCATCCTGCGCGCCGGCGAACTGGTGGAGGTGGCGTCCGTCGCACAGCTACGTCGACTGCACCACACCGAAGTGGCCGCGACATTCACCGGCACGCCACCGGACCTCACGGGCGTCCACGGCGTCCACGGCCTGCACGCGGACGGCGCCGCGACCGTGCGGTTCACTCTGAACGGCTCCCCCGCCGCGGCGCTGCGCGCCCTGGCCGACGCTGATGTGGCGACGATCATCGTCCGCGAGCAGAGCCTGGAGGAGATCTTCCTCGCCTACTACGGGCAGAACGCCCGATGATCGCGACCATGGCGGCAGCAGCCCGCCCGGAGCATGTGCTGAGGGGGCTCGCGGTGCGCCAGGTGCGCCGTGGTGCCCTGGTCGTGACCGCTGTGTGCGCGGGCATGTCCGCCCTGGTCGTGGCCGGCTACCACAGCGAGGCGCTCGATCCGGCCGCCTTGGCGGCGCTGGCAAGCAATCCCGCGATCCGCACCCTGTTCGGCGAGCCGGTTGCGCTCGACCATGCGGGCGGGTTCACGGTGTGGCGTACGGGCACCGTCCTGGCGGTCCTGCTCGGAGTGTGGGCAATGCTGGCCGCCAGCCGGACCACCCGCGGAGAGGAGGACGCGGGCCGGTGGGGTCTGTTGCTGTCCGGCCGCATCACCCTCGCTGAGGCTGTCCGTCAGCACCTCGGTGTGCTGGCCGTCGTTCCGGTCCTCGTTGGAGCGGCGACCGCGGCGGCGATGATTGCTGCGGGCGTGGACGCCACGGGTTCGTTGTTGCACGGCACCGGCCTCGCTGCCGTCGGGCTCTTCTTCGTCGCCGTCGGGGGCGTCACCGCGCAGCTGTTCGTCAGCCGTTCGGCGGCCAACGGTGCCGCGGCCGCCGTCCTGGTAGTCGGGCTCCTCACGCGGATGGTCGGCGACGGTGCGCCCGCGCTGGCCTGGCTTCGGTGGCTGTCCCCGTTCGGCCTCTTGGCGCTGACCCGTCCGTTCGACAGCAATCGAGGGTTGCCGGTGTCGTTGCTGGCGGTCGCCGCGGTGCTGCTGCTGGCACTCGCCGGTCGGCTTGCGGCGCGGCGTGACGTCGGCGCGGCGATTCTTGCGACGCCCGGCAGCCGGCCGGCGCGTACCGCGTTGCTCGGTTCGGTGCCCGCCTTCGCTGTACGGCGCACGGTGCGACCGCTAGTCGCATGGTCGGCCGGAATCGGCGCGTACTTCCTGCTCCTGGGCCTGATCGCCCGGTCCATGACCGAATTCCTGACCGGCAACCCCGAGTTCGCAGCCATGGCGGCCCAGGCCGGCTTCCCGGCACTCGGCACGGTCGAAGGCTACGCGGCCACCCTGTACGCGCTGCTGGCCGTTCCGGCCGGGGTGTTCGTCGCCGTGCGGCTCGCCGCCGTCGCCGCGGACGAGAATGCCCGGCGTCTCACCCTGCTACTGGCCGCACCGGTGACCCGGCTGCGGCTGCTGGCCGCTGAAGCGGCCGTCGCCGGCTGCGCCGCGCTGTTCCTGATCACGGTCGCGGGCATCGCCATGTGGGCCGGCACGGCCACCGTCCACGCCGGCCTCTCGGCCGGCGACGCTCTTGCCGGGGCCTGGAACGTCGTGCCGGTCATGCTGCTGTGTCTGGGAGCTGCCGCCCTGGCGCTCGGATGGACACCGCGCGCCGTCGCGGCGATCGGTGCACTGCCGGCCGCTGGCGGGTTCATGTGGCAGGTCACTGCCGACAGCATCGGCGCGCCTTCCTGGATCCGGGCGCTGTCCCCGTTCGCGCACCTGGCCGCGGTGCCGGCCACCGCGCCGGCAGGGGTCGCGGCGTCGGTGATGGCCGGCATCGCCGCGGCAGGAGTGGTCGCCGGCACGGTCGGCTACCGCCGTCGGGACCTGTCTGCCTGACCGTGGTCACCGTCGCAAACCAGCGCTCACCGCTCCAACAGGCGCAGCCGGTTGTTGACGTCGTGCACTCCCGGAGTGCTCCAGGCGCGGGCGTGGGCCTCCGTGCTCACGTCAGCGGACGTGACCACTCCCTCCAGGATGACCACGCGGTTCTGCACCTCGATGCAGACGCGTTCGTGACGCAACCGGGGATCCCGCTGCATGCGCTCAAGCAGCTGGCAGGCCAGACGGGCATCAGCAGAGGTCGGACCGGTCTGGAACAGCGATGGCGGGTCGTCGGGAAAGAACCAGGGGACGTAGGTCATCGTGCCTCCTCGGTGCTTCGGTGTTCCGGTGGCTGACGTCCGGCCGCCGAAACACCGGTCGGGGTAGCCGGAACTCAGCGTCGGGTCGGGGGGACCGGGCCGATACCGAGAACTCCTCCGTGCTCAACGCGCAGAAACCGCACCTTGCGCTCGTCGCGATCGATCAGCAGGTCGTCGACCTTGCCCAGGTCGTCGCCGTCGACGTCGAGGACGTGCCTGCCGCGCACGTCCTGCTCGGCAGCTGCGATCGTCTGGCCGGAGTCACCGAGCTTGACCAGGATCGCCGTCGTGGCGGGTGGCATGAGCTTCTCCTTCCGTAGCATCTGTTCCCTTTGCGCTACCCGAAGGACGTCCCGGACTAGACGACGAAACGATGACGGTTCCTGCCCACTTTCGTGACGACTGGCCGTGCCCGTCCTTCGCTTCCGGCGGGGATGCGGCTGGCGGATCACCACCGCCGGAGGGGGCGGTGCGACGGCGGTGGCACGGTCTCCGCGAACGGCTACTGACGCCGGTATCCTTGATCGAGTACGACCTGTACGCATATGTCCGCTAGCTGAGGGGGAACCGTGCCCGATCAGATCGACCTCGCTCGCCTGCGGGACGTGCTCGACGGACCGTGGGCCGCAGTCCGCAACGCGCACCGGGAGCACCTCGACGCGCGTTTCCTCCCGGTGTACGGCGAGACCGGTGACCAGGCACGGGAGCGGATCTCCCGGTTGCTTACCGAACTCCCCGCCGAGCTGGGTATGGCGTCGGCTTTCCCCACCGAGTACGGCGGCAGCTCCGACGTCGGCGGCTCGATCATCGCCAGTGAGATGCTGGCGCAGGTCGACCTGTCGCTGATGGTCAAGGCGGGCGTGCAGTGGGGGCTGTTCGGCGGCGCGGTCGCGGCCCTCGGCACCCGACGGCACCACGACGCCTATCTGCGGGACATCGTCTCGGGCACGATCTTCGGCTGCTTCGCCATGACCGAGACCGGGCACGGCTCCGACGTCCAGCAGTTGCGCACCACCTGCACGTACGACCCGCAGACGCAGACCTTCGACCTGCACACCCCCCACGAGGCGGCCCGCAAGGACTACATCGGCAACGCCGCCCGGGACGGGCGGATGGCGGTCGTCTTCGCGCAGCTGATCACGAACGGCCGGCGGCACGGCGTACACGCGTGGTTGGTGCCGATCCGCGACGCGCAGGGCAACCCGCTGCCTGGCGTGCGCATCGGCGACGCCGGGCCCAAGGCCGGCCTGCTCGGCGTGGACAACGGGCGGCTCACCTTCGACCACGTACAGGTGCCGAGGGACATGCTGCTGGACCGCTACGGTCAGGTCGCACCGGACGGGACGTACTCCAGCCCGATCGAGAACGACTCCCGACGCTTCTTCACCATGCTCGGCACCCTGGTCCGCGGCCGGGTGAGCGTGGGTGGCGCCGCGTCGGCGGCCACCAAGTCGGCGCTGACCATCGCAGTGCGCTACGGCGACATCCGCCGCCAGTTCGGCACGCCCGACGCGGACCGGGAGGTGCTGCTCAACGACTACCTGGCCCACCAGCGCAAGCTGCTGCCCGCCCTGGCCACCACGTACGCGCTGCACTTCGCCCAGACCGAGCTGGTAGCCGCGCTCAGTGAGGTGCAGGGCGGCGACGGGCCGGTCGACGAGCACCGGCAGCGGGAGCTGGAGTCCCGGGCCGCCGGTCTCAAGGCCGCGCAGACCTGGCATGCGACCCGCACCATCCAGATGTGCCGCGAGGCGTGCGGCGGTGCCGGCTACCTGGCCGAGAACCGGCTACCCAGCCTCAAGGCCGACACCGACGTCTTCACCACGTTCGAGGGCGACAACACGGTGCTGTCGCAGCTGGTGGCCAAAGGGCTGCTCACCGGCTACCGGGACGAGTTCGGCTCGCTGGACGGTTGGGGGCGCGCCTCCTTCGTCGCCGAGCAGGTCCGCGAGATGGTGCTCGAACGCACCGCCGCACGGTCGCTCATCGAGCGGCTGATCAGCGCCGTACCCGGTCGCGACGACGAGGTCGCCGTCACCGACCGCGGCTGGCAGCTCAAGGCCTTCGAAGACCGCGAGAGGCACCTCCTCGACGGCGCGGTCCGCCGCCTGCGCAACGGCGCGGCCACAAAGAAGAACCAGCCCTTCGACATCTTCAACGACGTCCAGGACCACGTCCTCGCCGTCGCCGCCGCGCACACCGACCGGGTCACCCTGGAGGCGTTCGTCGCCGGCATCGAAGACACCACCGACACCGCGGTCCGGGCACTGCTCTCCCGCGTTTGCGACCTGTACGCGCTCAGCGTCATCGAGGCCAACAAGGGCTGGTTCCTGGAACACGGCCGGCTCACACCGGCCCGCTCGAAGGCGATCACCGGCGTGGTCAACGCTCTACTCAAAGAGCTTCGCCCGCACATGCGGATGCTCGTGGACGGCTTCGCCATCCCGGACTCCTGGCTGCACTGCGCCATCTTGAGAGAGGAACCTGTACGGCAGGAGACGATGGCCACTCATGACGCCGCCGGCGATTCTCAGGTAGTACCGGCGTAGGCGTAATTGATCGGTTTCCCGGCCACTCGTGCGGGTACCGCCGCTGGTCAGGACCGAGGAAGGGACGCCCATGGCCGAGCGGGAACAGCAGCGTGACGAGGAGCAGACCGGGGTGCCGCAGGACGAGGCGGCCCGCGGCACCCGGGCGGTACAGGACGCCCACGGTGGCAGCATGGCGCCGGGGCTGGTCGACGACACCGGTCACCCGGTGGCGCAGGCGCCGGCCGACCGGTTGGCCGAGACCGAGGGCGCGGACAACCCGTTCGGATACGCCGAGGAGGTCATTACAGAGGACGGGTCCTAGGAAACCTGGAGCCGCAGGCGGGGTGGACGCAGTACGCGCTCTGGTTTGGTTTCTACCGCCGAAGCATGCCCGGTCCAGACCTGGATCTGCACAAGTCCTGACCCTCCCTGCACCACCTGCACGCCCGTACCGCCGGGGAGATCGACGGCCGTCCTCGGCGGCGAGGAGATCGGCGACGACGGCGGCTACGGTCCCGCACGCCTCCTCGATGTGGAAACGGTCCGCGTCGTCGCCATCGCGCTCGGCATGCTGGACGTCGACGCGTCGCGCGACCGCTTTCGACCCAGGCGCCCTCAGGGCCGCAGACATTCGTTCAGGCGGATGGGTCAACGGCGCTGACGACTTCGACAGCTTCCTCGCGCCGGTCTTCGCGGAGCTCTGCCGCTTCTACCGCTCGACGGCGGCCCAGGGCCAGGCGGTGCTCCTTGGCCATTGTCTGAGATTGTCAGTCGGTCGCAGGACCTGTAGGCATCTCCATATGTCGCCTGCGGCGGTGATGGGGAGGCCACCGAATCGCCTATCCGGTAGCCCGGCATGCGACGCTCAAGCTCCGCGACCAACGGGCCACGCCGGGTGGCCCCCGGACACTACCGCCATAGCCACAATTCCTGGCATGACAGCACACCCCCAAACCCCACACCCCTTGTGCCCGGAGGAAGCAGACCATGGACCACGCATCTCAGCTCATCCAGGAGCGGAGTGCCCCGCCGGCCACGCTGGTGATCTTCGGTGCCTCCGGTGACCTGACCCGGCGTAAGCTGCTGCCCGCAGTCGAGAGCCTGGCTCGGCACGAGCGGCTCCCGGACCAGTTCGCGCTGGTCGGCGTCGCGCGCACGTCGATGACCGACGAGCAGTTCGCCGAGAGCGCCCTCGGCGAACGTACCCTCGCCAGCAAGCGCCAGCTCCAGGGCGGCGTGCGGTACGTGGCCGGCGGCTACGACGACCCGGAGACCTACAAGCGGCTCGTGGAGACCCTCAACGAGTTGGACGCACAGCGGGGCACGTCCGGCAACCGGCTCTTCTACCTGTCCACCCCGGCCGGGGCCTTCGAGCCGGTGATCAACGGACTGGCCGGTGCCGGGCTCAACCAGCCACGCGAAGGCTCCTTCTCCCGCCTGGTCATCGAGAAGCCGTACGGGCGTGACCTGCTCACGGCCCGCGAGCTCGACGGCGTCGTGCACAGCGCGTTCGACGAGCACCAGGTCTTTCGCATCGATCACTATCTGGGCAAGGACACCGTCCAGAATGTGCTGGCGCTGCGCTTCGCGAACTCGATCTTCCAGCCCATCTGGGATCGCTCCTGGGTCGACCACGTGCAGATCACCGTCGCCGAGACCCTGGGCGTCGGCAGCCGCGGCGGCTTCTACGAAGACGCCGGCGCGATGCGGGACATCGTGCAGAACCACGTGCTCCAGGTCCTCGCGCTGGCACTGATGGAGCCACCGGCCTCATTCGAAGCTGAGGGCCTACGCAACGAGAAGGTGAAGCTCCTGCAGGCGATCCGGCTTCCCACCGACCGGGACATCGCTGAGGCCGCGGTCCGGGGACAGTACACCCGGGGCGGCACCCGCGAGGATTTGATGGCCGGCTACCGCGAGGAGGCCGGCGTCGATCCCCTGTCGCGGACCGAGACCTACGCGGCTATGCGGCTCAACGTGGACAACTGGCGCTGGGCCGGAGTGCCGTTCTACGTGCGCACCGGCAAGCGCCTGCCGGCCCGGCTCACTGAGGTGGCACTGCAGTTCCAGCGGCCGCCGCACCTGCCGATTCCGACCGACCAACTCACCGGCCTCGATGCTGACGCGCTGATCCTGCGGATCCAGCCGAACGAGGGCATCTCGCTACGCTTCGGTGCCAAAGTGCCGGGCCACTCCTTCCGGGTCCGCACCGCCACAATGGAATTCTCCTACGACCAGACGTTCGTCGAGGAGTCCCCGGAGGCGTACGAGCGTCTGCTCCTGGACGCGCTGATCGGTGACGCGTCGCTGTTCATCCGCAGCGACGAGGTGCAGCAGTGCTGGCGGATCGTCGACCCGATCATCGACAACTGGGAGAAGGACAACTCGCCGATCCCCACCTACGAGGCCGCATCCTGGGGCCCGACCGACGCCGACCGGCTCATCGGCCGGCACGGCCGCAAGTGGCGCAACTCCGCGTGACCCTGCCACAACGAGTGGCACCGCGCTGCTGAGCCCGAACGCTTGGTCTCACCATCGACGCGCAGCCCGGTCCTCTCAGTGAACCGGTCACCGAGTCGACGGCCGGCCATCCCGGGCGGTGCGGATCCTCGTGCTCGGCGCTGACCGGCCGGTCTCGTAGGCTGCGACCGTGGAAACTAGTCGAGGACGGATCGTGGCTCAGATGCTGGACGCGACGGAGAACGCCTCGCCGGTCGACGCAGTCGAGGCGGTCACCCGGGAACTCGGTGTAGCGCTGGGGGCACGTACCGTCGCGTTCCTGATCGCGGACCTCAGCGGTCGGGCGTTGGTCCGGTTGGCTCACGTGCCGCTTGACGACACCGCAGCGGGACGTCGGGACGGCGCCGAGGTCGCCACGGTGATGCCGTTCGACGGCGGGCCCGCCGAGCAGGCGCTCCGCACGCAGACGGTGCAGGTTGTCGCGCAGTCTGACCGGTGGACGGTGTTGGCGCCGGTGACCGACCGCGGTGAGGCGATCGGCCTGCTGGAGATGATCCTGCCGGACGAGCCCACCACGCCGGCGTTGGAGGAGATCGCCCGCACGGCGCACGTTTTGGCGTTCGTGGTGATCGCCAACCGGCGGTACACCGACCTGTTCGAGTGGGGGCAACGCACGACCCCGTTCACCCTGTCCGGGGAGATCCAGCGCCGCCTGCTGCCCGCCTCGTTCACCTGTGAGGCCAGCGCGTTCACCCTCTCCGGGTGGCTGGAACCCGCCGCGAGCATCGGCGGGGACACCTTTGACTACAGCCTCGCCCGCGACCTCCTGCACTTCAGCGTGACCGATGCAATGGGTCACGGGGTGGCCAGCGCGCTGACGGCCACCCTCGGTGTGGGCAGCCTGCGCAACAGCCGCCGCCGCGGAGTGGGTCTGGTGGAGCAGGCCGCCACCGCGAACGCCGACGTGGCCGGACACACCGCCGTGCCGGGCAGCTACGTCACCGCGATCCTCGGCCGCCTGAATCTTCGCACCGGGGTGTGCGCGCTGCTCAACGCCGGGCACCTGCCGCCGATGCTCGTACGCGACGGGAACACCCGGACGGTGCCGCTACCGGCCGGCTACCCGTTGGGCATGTTCGCCGAGGCCGACTACCGCGCCGGTGAGATCACGCTGCTACCGGGCGACCGTCTGGTCCTGGTCACCGACGGGGTGCAGGAGCGCAGTGCCGCCAGCCTGGATCTGCCGGCCATGTTGCGGTCGATCGCCGGTCTGCACCCGCGCGAGGCTGCCCGGGCATTGGCCGACGCCGTACTCGAGGTCAACGGACCGGACCTGACCGATGACGCCACCCTTTTCATCCTCGACTGGCACGGTGGGCACCGCGAGCAGCGGCGTACGAGCGCTGGCGCCGACCAGACGCGTGCCAGCAGCGCGCTGCCGACTGACTACCGGCCGGTCGCACCGTCCGAGGAGAGCACATCAGCTTCGGCCGCCCGCACACTGTCATAGACATCAACAACTCGATCCACCGACGTGATGGTCAGGATGCGGTGCACGGCGGGTTGCACCGCGGCGAGGCTCAACCGACCGCCGCCAGCACGGAACGCCTTGAACATCACCACCAAGGCACCAAGCGCGCTGGAGTCCATGAATCTCACCCCCGCCAGATCGACCACCACCTGACGGTCACCGGCGTTGATCAGCCCTTGCAGAGCCTCCCGCAATTGCGGGGACGTCGCCATGTCCAACTCGCCCCGCACCTCGAGCACGGTGCAACCCCGGCCCGGCCGCACCGACAACAGCAGTTGCACAACACACTCCCCACGCCGATTATCCCGCTTACCCTATTCCGCCGCCTGGGCCGGCAGTCTGGCCTTGTTCTACGATGCCGCGAGGCGTCTGTGCCGTTGGCGAGTCGGCGCTGAGGGCGGCACCGATCCTGGACGGCCCGACTGGTGGCCGCCGGGTCAGGCCTGCGGTTCGAGGGAGTGTCGCAACGATGAGCAGCGCTGAACAGCGGCCGTTTACCAGGGCTGACGTGTTCGCCGGCGACGGCGAGATCGGCCGTGACCTCGCGAAGGTGGACTGGGCCTCGACTCCGCTGGGCAACCCCGCGGGCTGGCCGCAGAGTTTGCGGACGGCGGTGAGCATCCTGCTGTCGTCGCGCTTCCCGATGTGGATGGCCTGGGGTCCTCAGCTGACGTTCTTCTGCAACGCCGCGTACCGGCGCGACACCCTCGGCCGCAAGTATCCGTGGGCTTTGGGCCGCCCGGCCAGTGAGGTGTGGGCGGAAATCTGGCCGGACATCGGCCCCCGGATCGATCGGGTGCTGACCACCGGGGTGGCGACGTGGGACAAGGCGTTGCTGCTGTTCCTGGAGCGGTCCGGTTACCGGGAGGAGACCTACCACACCTTCTCCTACAGCCCGCTGCGCGACGACGGCAACGTCCTCGTCGGCATGTTGTGCGTGGTCAGCGAGGACACCGAGCGGGTCGTCGGCGAACGGCGGATGGCCACGTTGCGTGATCTCGGGTCCGATCCCAGCGTTGTGCGTACCGAAGAGGAGATGTTGGCCTTCGCCGGCCGGCAACTCGGCCGCAACGACCTCGACCTGCCGTTCACGGCGATCTACCTTCTCGACAGTGACGGCAGTGCCCGCCTGGCCGCGGCTGCGGGCATCCCCGCAGGTCACTCCGCAGCGCCCAGCACGATTCCGGCCAACGAGTCGACCCCGGTGTGGCCGGTGGCGGCACTGACGCGGGGGGAATCGCGACGTGTTCCGCTCGATGGCGCCCCGTTCGGAGGACTGCCGACCGGTGCGTGGTCACAGCCGCCCACGCAGGCTCTCCTGGTGCCGCTGCTGCAACAGGGCGACACGCCGTACGGCTTCCTGGTGGCCGGCTTGAATCGGTACCGGCCACTCGATGACGGTTACCGAGGATTCATCGAACTGGCCGCGGGCCACGTCGCGGCCGGGATCGCGAGCGCTCGCAGCTACCAGGCGCAGCAGCAGCGGGCCGAGGAACTCGCCGAGATCGACCGCGCCAAGACGGCATTCTTCTCGAACATCAGCCATGAGTTCCGCACTCCACTGACGTTGATCATGGGGCCGTTGGAGGAGCTGCGTTCCCGTCTCGGCGACACCGACGAGGGGGTGCGCGAGGAGTTGCAGGTCATGCACCGCAACGGGCTGCGGCTCGGCAAGTTGGTCAACGCGCTGCTGGACTTCTCCCGGATCGAGGCCGGACGGATGCAGGCCCGCTACGAGCCGGTCGACCTCGCCGCGGTCACCGCGGACCTCGCCAGCGTGTTCCGCTCCGCCGTCGAACGCGCGGGTCTCACCTTCGAGGTGGACTGCCCCCCGCTACCCGAGCCGGTGTACGTCGACCGGGGCATGTGGGAGAAGATCATCCTGAATCTCCTCAGCAACGCCCTGAAGTTCACGTTCGACGGTTCGATCCGAGTGAGGCTGCGGGCCGAGGCCGGCCGGGCCGTGGTGACCGTCGCCGACACGGGGATCGGCGTTCCGGCCGAGGAGATGCCGCGGCTGTTCGAGCGGTTCCACCGCATCGAGAACGTCCGCTCACGCTCGAACGAAGGCAGCGGCATCGGCTTGGCGCTGGTGAGGGAACTCGTCGGGCTGCAGGGCGGCGACATCACCGCCGACAGCACCATCGGACACGGCACAGCCTTCACCATCGGCCTGCCCTTTGGCGGCGTTCACCTGCCGCCTGGCAGCGTCGCCCGCGCGGATGACGACATCTCCGCCACCGCCGAGCCGTTCGTTCAGGAGGCGCTGCGATGGCTGCCAGCACAGTCGGCAGCGAGCGGGGATCCAGCCGTGCTTTTCGACGAGGATGTCGCTTCGAGGGTGAAGGAGACGACGCCAGGCGTGAGTGCAAGCCCGGCTCACATTCTGGTCGCCGACGACAACGCGGACATGCGGGAGTACCTCACCCGCATGCTGCGCATGGCTGGCTATCGGGTTGAGGCGGTCAACGACGGTCAAGCCGCACTGCTAGCGGCACGCCTCCACCATCCCGATCTGGTCGTCAGTGACGTGATGATGCCCCACTTGGACGGTCTGCAGCTGGTAGCCGCGCTGCGCGCCGATCCCCGTACGACGGGAACGCCTGTCCTGCTGCTGTCGGCGCGGGCAGGGCAGGAGGCCTCCATCGAGGGGTTGGAGGCGGGGGCGGACGACTACCTGGTCAAGCCGTTCGCCGCCGCCGAGCTGCTGGCCCGGGTGCGGACGAACGTGAAGTTGGCCCGCCTGCGCAATCACCACGCCCGGTGGCGCACCGCGCTGGTCGACTCGCTGCAGGAGGCGTTCTTCGTCTGCGACGACAGCGGTGCCGTCATCGAGATCAACACCACCTTCACCGACATCCTCGGCTACGGCCCCGAAGGGCTCCCCTACGCGTCCACGCCCCCCTGGTGGCCGAACCGGGAGACGGAGCCGGAGGCACACCAGCAAGTCGTCGAGGCCCTCACCCTGCTCATCGGTCAGACCAGCGGCACGTACACCATCCCGGTGACGCACCGCGACGGGCATCGTCTGTGGGTCGCCGCCGCGTTCAACCAGGTGCAGGACCCCGACACCGGCCGACGGGTCATCGTCGGCACCTTCCGCGATGTCACGGCGGAGCACTACGCCGTGCAACGAGAAAGCGCACTGGCCGCCCTGAGCATCCGGCTGTCGCAGGCGGACAACCTCACCGACGCCCTGCACGGCGTCCTTGATGAGCTACAGGGGCTGTGGCGCGCCACCCGCGTCCTCGCAGCTGTCTTCGACGGCTCCCACACCCCAACCTTCGCCACGACCGACCCACACCAACGCTGGGACACCCTCACCGACCAACGCCGGCGAATTCTCACCGCCCTGCGGGAACGGCCCCTGCTCACCACGGTCGCGGACCAGACCACTGGCGTCGGAATCGCCGTCGAGCACCCCTACGGCAGGATGGCCCTGTGGGTCGACCTCGGCGAGAGGCGCCCCGTCACCGAGCAGGACGAGACCCTGCTGGCCCTGCTGGCCGGTCACCTCGGTCAGGGACTGCACCGCGTACAGCAGATCGATCAGCAGCGGGAAACAGCCCTCGCGTTGCAACGGGCCATCCTCGGCCCCGCACAGCTGCCCAGCGGCTTCGCCGTGCGGTACGCACCCGCCACGCGACCGCTGAAGGTCGGCGGTGACTGGTACGACACCATCGCGCTCGTCGACGGGCAGATCGGCATCGTCGTCGGAGACTGCGTCGGTCACGGACTGCAGGCCGCCACCGTGATGGGACAACTACGCAGCGCCTGCCGCGCCCTGCTGCTACAGGACTCCAGCCCGTCCCGCACCCTCACCGCACTCGACCGCTTCGCCGCCCAGTTACCCGGGGCCCTGTGCGCAACGGTCTTCTGCGGCGTCCTCGACCCGACGACCGGACAGCTGCGCTATGCCAGCGCCGGGCATCCTCCCGCCATCGTCACCTCTCCCGACGGCACCACCCGGATGCTCGACCAGGGCCACTCCCGTCCCCTCGGAGTTCGAGGCAGCGCCGAACGGCCCGAAGCTGAGGAATTCGTGCCGGCGCGGGCGACCTTGATGCTCTACACCGACGGGCTCGTCGAACGCCGCCGCCAACCACTCACCGCGGGCATCGACCGCGTCGTGACGGTGATTCAGAACGGACGCGCCCACCCCATCGAGACGCTCGCCACCGACGTCATGAACCAACTCAGTCCGCCGGGGGGATACGACGACGACGTCGCGGTCCTGCTCTACCGCCACCCCGGCCCGTTGGAACTCAACTTCGCCGCCGAGCGCGCCGGTCTCGCACCCGTGCGCACCGCCCTGCGGAGCTGGCTCGAGCGCTGCGCACTCGAGCCCACCAACGCCTACAACGTCCTGGTGGCCGCCGGCGAAGCCTGCGCCAACGCCATCGAGCACGGCCACCGCGACAACCCCGGCGGACGGATCCGGCTACGGGCCACCGCCACCGCCGACAGCCTGCACCTCAGCGTCACCGACAGCGGACGTTGGAAGACACCTCGACCGGACGTGGACACCCACCGGGGACGAGGCCTGGTCCTCATGCGTGCCCTGATGGACGCCATCACCGTCACGCCCGGCACCACCGGCACCACCATCGACATGCAGGCGAGGATTCCATGAGCACCGCACTGACCCTCACCACCAGCCACCGACCCGACGGCACTCCCGTACTGACCGCGACCGGCGAGGTCGACATGAGCAACGCCGCCGACTTCGCGGCCGCCCTCACCCGCGCCGTAGAGGCCGCCCCCGGCCAACTGACGGTCAACCTGACCGCACTGCAATACCTCGACAGCGCGGGCCTCGCCGTCCTGTTCCCCCACGTCGAACGGATCCACCTCATCACCAGCCCACTCCTGGCTCCCGTCCTGACCATCGCAGGCCTCGGCGACCTGATGACAGTCACTCCTGCCTGATCGGTCAGGGTTGTTTGGGCGGGGCCGGCAGCTACCCGGCCTCGTGCAGGCCACGCGCTTCGAGATGTTCCTCAATCCCTGCGGTCATTCGCGCGAACTCCGCAGTCAAGTCGACGCCATACCGGTCAGCAAGAACCAAAATCGACCAGAGACAGTCAGCCAACTCATGACCGAGCCGCTCACGAGCGTCGGTGATCTCACGGCGCCCGTCGACAGCCATCACGAGCTTCGCGAGATCCCCGACGTCACCGACAAACCCCAACGCCAGATCGCCGGTGCTCCACGCCCCGCGACCCGCGGCGACGTTGTGCCGGTCATACAACTCAGCGATCGCAACGGCCCTCAGCCTCAAGCTATCAAGATCCATAGCCGCAACCTACAACGGCGGCAGCACCTGGTCCCGTTCATTCGTACCGAGCTGGACACCTTCATCCGTACGCCGACAGGTGGACTGACAGGGCCGAGGAGCAACGATGGTAGGCGGCGGCAGGTTGAGCGAGGGCGGCCCGCGCCGGAATACGGGCGGCGCTCGGGAGACAGCAGTGTCGGCCCTGACGAGGCGCGCGCCAGCGCCGTGTCGACCGGCTGACTAGCCGGCTGACACATCGGTGGGACGCATGTCGGCTTCAGCCTCCGGCACGCTGTCGTACACGTCGATAGCTTGATCCACCGACGTGACCGACAGGACGCTGCGCACGGCGGGCTGCACCGCGGCCAGGCACAACCGACCCCCGACATCCCGCCATGCCTTGAACATCACCACCAACGCGCCCAGCCCGCTGGAGTCCATGAAACCCACCCCGGCCAGGTCCACCACCACCTGACGGTCACCGGCGTCGACCAACCGTTGCAGACCCTCACGCAACTGCGGGGACGTCGCCATGTCCAGCTCGCCGCGCACCTCGAGCACGCTGCAACCCCGGCCAGCCCGGACCGACAACTGCAGATCCACCACAACCTCCCCACGCCGATGATCCCCGCTTACCCTATTTCGCCGGCGGACGAAACTGCCGCCGCCGGTGCACATCGAGCGGACAACTCGCCCGTTTTACCTCAGCTGGGCCGGGGTAGCCATGAGACGTCGGGTAGCGCTGATCAGAACCTGCGCATCCCGCCTTAGGGTGTGAACAGTGGTCCGGCGGGTCGGGCACGGGCCGGGAGGAGTGAGCAGATGCGGGTGAGTATGACGCTGTCACTCCCTCGCCAACCGTCCTCGGCGACCCGCGCTCGCCATGTACTCACCACACTGCTGAGCCTCACCGACGTCAGCGAGGACACCCGCGCCAACCTGGCCGTCTTGATCAGCGAGGCATGCGCCAACGCGGTGATCCACGCCGACCCCGGCAGCGACGTCGACATCACCATCAGCATCGACGACCACGTCTGCCGGATCGAGGTCGGCAACCGCGGCCGCAGCCCCGACAACACCAAACTCGACGCCGACCTCCCCACCCCGCTCACCATCGGCGGACGTGGACTGCCCCTGATCGGCGCCCTCGCCGACACGGCCGCCTTCGTCAGCAGAGCGCCGGGCCAGGTGCTGCTTCGCATCACCAAACACCTCACCGAAGCCCGAGCAGCACCCGCCCGCTGACCGGTAGGCCCAGCCGGTGCGACGCGTCGCGGCGGCGGCTCACGGCCGCGACGAGATCGTCGAATGAGCCGGCGGGCGCGGGTCGAGAGCAGCCCACGCGTCGGGCCGATCCGGTCGGACGGACGAGCCACCCACCACGAGGTGTCACCTCGATTCCCCCGGGCGGCTGGCCGCCACCGCAACGGCCGGCAACTGCGGCTACCGGAAGCTGACAGCACGCGGGGGCGGGTAGGGGCGATGGTCGAGACCACCAGCCAGCAGGACAGACGGTCGGTCATGGTGGCTGATGCATTTCGGTCTAGGCTCGTACTCGTGAACGCTGTCGCCAATGCCAACGGCACCCTGGCTGCCGCACTGCGCATCCTGCTGGTCGAGGATGACCCGGCCGACGTCGCACTCATCGAAAGCGCTTTCGCGGCGTGCGACCTGCCCACCGAGCTGCACCTGGTCGGCGACGGCGAGGAAGCCATGACGTTCCTGAACCGTACGGGCACCCACACCGACGCACCACGCCCCGATCTGATCATCCTCGACTTGAACATGCCACGGATGAACGGTGGGGAGGTCCTGTCGGCGGTCAAAGCCGACGACCAGCTGAAGGCGATTCCCATCGTGGTGTTCACGACCTCCGCCGTCGACGCGGATGTGCTGAGCAGCTACGCCGCCCACGCCAACGCCTACGTCACGAAACCCGTCGACCTTCCCACCTTCGAGCGCGTCGTCAGTGACATCCACCGCTTCTACAGCACGATCGCTTCGCTTCCTCTTGCACCGTCGGACCTCGGATAGGTCACGCGGCTGGCGTGCCGCCGGCGACTCCCCCCGCCCTCGGCCAGGTGCAACCCCCACGCCGTCTCTCGGCGGTGGCCTGCCCGGTACCGAGTGCCCGTCACATCCTCCGCCCCGCACCTGCCGTCCCGGTGTCCGGCGGCGATGGTCGGTGACCAGAGCGTGCGCGGACCAGACTCAGTCGTTGCCCGGGCGGTTCGCTCCGGTCCCGATCGCGCGCAGGTGGGCCAGCCCCTGCGACCAGGACTGGATCAGAGTGGTCTCGTGGTAGGCGATGCCATGCTCGGTGCAGAACTGGCGGATCAGTGGCTGGGCGTGGCGCAGGTTCGGTCGGGGCATGCTGGGGAAGAGGTGGTGTTCGATCTGGTAGTTGAGCCCACCGAGGACTGCGTCGAGGAGCCTGCCGCCGCGCACGTTGCGGGAGGTGAGGACCTGTCGGCGTAGGTAGTCGAGGTCGTCGGCCTCGGTCAGGATGGGCATCCCCTTGTGGTTCGGGGCGAAGGAGCTACCCAGGTAGAGGCCGAAGAGGGCCTGGTTGACCAGGATGAACACGATCGCCTGCGGAACGCTCAGGACCAGGAACACGGCTGCGAGGTAGCCAGCGAAATGCAGGACGAGCACGCCGGCCTCCGCGGGTCGGTGCCGGAGCCCGGAACGGCTGACGACCGCCCGGACGCTGGCGGCGTGCAGATGCAGACCCTCCGCCATCAGCAGGGGGAAGAACAGCGTCGCTTGGTGCCGGACGAACAGCGCCCGCAGGCCGCGCTGCGTCGCGGCCTGACCTGCGGTGAAGGACAGCGGAGCCACCGCGATGTCGGGGTCGCGGCCTTCGGTGTTCGGATGGGCGTGGTGGCGGTTGTGCTTGTCGACCCACCACCCGTAGCTGATCCCGGTCATCAGGTTTGCACAGATCATGCCGAGCACGTCGTTCGCCTGTCGGGATCGGAAGATCTGTCGATGCCCGGCGTCGTGACCGAGAAACGCCAGTTGCGCGAGCAGCACCGCGACCCCGACCGCAGTGGCGGTCTGCCACCACGACGACCCGAGTCGAACGAACACCACGCTCATCAGCACGAGACAACCCAGCAGAACCGTCACCCGGGCCGCGTAGCGCCGCGGGTGACGGTCGAGAAGACCCGCGCTTCGGACCAGGCGAGACAGCTCGGCGTACGCACTGCCACGATCACTACGGGTGCCAAGATCCGCATTACTCACTGTTGCCCCTCCTGTACGACCGCCCATTCAGGCTAGGGGTCAGCCAGCAGCCACGAGCGGGCACGCACGCGACCCATTCGAGTGCGGCAGTCATCGAAACGAGCGAACCGCCCGCTTGATGGTTCCAGTCTTCCTCACAGCCGCCTCTCTCAGGAGGAAACGACAGCTCACGGCAACCACGGCGCAAGCACCGTTCACCCCCATGCAAGTCGCCGATTGGACGCGACGCCGACCACGTGCCCGTCCACCCAGGCGACGAACGGCAGGTACGTCTCAACGTGAGCGCCCACCAAGTCGGTCTACGCGCCGAGCTTGTTCCCGTCGATGCCGCCCAGTTGACGCGGGCACCGGCACATCTGCCGCGCTCGCCCGCCGCACGATCACCCGGCGGACGGCAACCACTCACGCACGGGGCGCTCCTCATCGTGCGACAGGCCTCAGCCGATCGGACGGCACGCGTGAATTGATCTAGCCGGGACGGACGACGGCGTGAGGATGGGACGCCCCGACGAAGCGGTTCGACAACACCGGCCGGGCAGCAGTGGCTGGATACGTGCACGGCGACACCAGGTAGCGGAGGTGACCCCGGTGTGACGTGGCTCTGCAGCGAGAGCCTCCAGGTCCGCGCTGAGTGACAATCTACGGGCTGGTCCATGGGAGGATGCCTGTGAGTAGTTTGGAATCGCTGCGGCAGTTGCTGCAGCAGTCGCACCACGCGCGTCCCGATGATCTGCCCGAGATGGCGATGCGCGCGGCGCCGCTGCTGGACGCGCGTGCCCTGGTGATCTACCTGGTGGACCATCAGCAGCGGCTGCTGCTCCCGCTGCTGGGTGGCAGCGCGCCGGCCCGCGACCCGATCGACATTGACGGCACCCTCGCCGGTCGAGCGTTCAGCACTGCGTCGACCTGCGTCAGCGCCAGCGGTGATGACGGTGTGCGGGTATGGGTGCCGGTGCTCGACGGCAGCGAACGCATGGGCGTGCTGGAAGTTGTCACCGACGGCCCGCTGGCCGATCGCAGCGTCGACGACTGCGCCGCGGTCGCGTCCCTGCTCGCCGAGCTGGTCGTGACCCGAAGTTCATACAGCGACACGATCGAGCGGCTCCGGCGCCGGGCACCGATGCAACTGGCCGCGGAAATGCTGCGCGCGCAGCTACCGCCGCTGACCTTCTCGACCGGGCACCTGATCATCAGCGGTATCCTCGAACCGTGCTACGACGTGGGCGGCGACGCGTTCGACTACGCGGTCAACGGTGACACGGCGCACCTGGCGTTGTTCGACGCGGCAGGTCATGGCTCCAGTGGCGGTATGCGGGCCGTGGTGCTCGCCTCCATCGCCCTCGCTGCCTACCGCAACGCCCGGCGCACCGGCCTGGACCTGACCGCCACCTACCATCACATCGATGTCGCGGTCCGCGACCACGACCGGTACGGGATGATCACCGCGGTGCTCGCCGAACTCGATCAGCGCACCGGAATCCTGCAGGTCATCTCCGCCGGTCACCCGAGTGGGATCGTTTTGCGCGACGGCAAGGTCGTCAAGGTGCTGCCCACCCCGACCGCCCTCCCGGTCACCCTCGGCGACCGGCGCCCGCCGGTGGTCGTCGAGGAAGCCCTCGAACCCGGCGACCAGGTGCTGCTGTACACCGACGGCATCATCGAAGCCCGCAGATCCGACGGCGAGACGTTCGGCATGGAGCGGCTCGTTGATTTCGCCACCAGAGCGGTCGCCGATCAACTGCCCCTGCCCGAGACCGCCCGCCGGCTCGTGCACGCCATTCTCGACCATCAGGACGACCGCCTTCAGGACGACGCCACCGTTCTGCTCGTCGAATGGCGCAGCCCCGCGCCCCCGCATTCAGACCGGGAAACCATCAACGCACCGACCCACCAACCACTGGAAACCCAGTCGTAGACCCGCCGAGCGAGCCGGCCTGGTAGGAGCCTGAACGGCTGCGGACCCGGGCCTGTCTCGCTAAGAGTTTCCGGCGATCTTGGTTAGTAGGTCTCGGCGGCTGGGAAGCGGTCACTGAAGGGCGTCAGCACCAGCCGTTGACCGGATTGGCCGATCCGGTGTACAGGTACGCGTCGGGGATCCAGGTGCCGTCGGTGAGCCGGTTCCACAGGGTGCTGGTGCCCCAGCGGCCGGTGTGGGAGGTGCCGTTCGACGAGCATGCCACTGCCGCCGTGGCACCGTCCGCGATCGAACCGACGACGCCGTACCCGGTGCCTGGCCCGGACCGCCGGCTGACCGACGTGCCGCCGTTGCTGTCGACGATGCCCTCGGTGAAGCCGAGCGCGCCGTAGTTGTAGAGCGTGCCCTTGACGTTCACGCGCTTCGAGCCGTGCAGCGCGGAGCCCTCGTAGGCCACACTGCCCTCTCGCGGCACCCACTTGCCCAGGTTGTGGGTGGCGACCGCCACGTACGCGCTGTTCTGCCGCAGCCCCAGGTGCACGTGCCGGCTGCTGGCGGAGCCGCCGCAGGTGATGTCGGTGCCGGTGTTGCCGAGGAAGGTACCCGCCGAGACGGAGGCACCGTCGACGCTGATGTTGTTCCAGAGGTGGTAGTAGTCCGTGGCGTACCCCCGGTCGTGGACCACCCGGATCCAGCCCTTGCACATCGTGTACGCGGTGCCGGCACGCACGGCCAGCACCCGCTCGTCACCGCCGTAGAGGTCGATGGAACTGAACGGTCGCGGGGAGCCGGACCAGCCGTGTGGGCCGCCCCGGAGGATCCAGGACTGGCCAACGGTGAACGGCAGGCGCATGCCGGTGCGGAAGTCCCCGTTGGCGGCCATCGTCCTGGGGGCGGTGAAGGTGTCCCTCTCCTGCTCAGCGACGACGGAGGCGGGCGCGGCCGCAGTCAGTTCGGCGAAGGTGGCTTCGCCCTCGAAGGCGACCTGCCAGCCGCCGCGGTGCTGACGGGCGACGAAGAGCCAACCGGAGGGGTGGAGGTCCTCTCCCTGCGGGGCGACGAGCACGGCGGTGCCGAAGGCCCAGCCCCGGCCGTCCTTGCGGGTGACGTCCACCCGGGTGTCCGCCACATCGGCGGTCCGAAACGCCTGGTCCGCCGCGACTGCGGCCTCCGCGAGCAGCTTCTGCTGTACGGCGGTGGTGACGTCGTTGGCCGGCGCGGCGTGGGCGCCGCTCGGGACGGTGCTGGTCATGGTGGCGACGAGTAGGGCCGCCGTGGCGGTACCGATCCAGCGTCGATTAATGATCATGTCCTCTCCAGAGGGGGTTGAGAGGCTGACATGTATCCGGAGGACGATATACGAGAGATCGATATATGTATATGGAAAGTGGATCGTCGTACCGTCGGACGGCTCGGCCTCGCATCGCACCCGCAAGCATTCGGGCTCTGCGGGAAGCGCCCGCCGGCGGCACGACGCAGCAGCAGGCTGACACCGCTGCCGACCCGAGCATGATCACCTCGATCATCAGGACGTCATCGCGGTGCGACGCCGGGGCGTGACCATTGCGCGGTGGGGCGGCCGTTGAGACGCCACGGGTGCCCGGTGACCCGCGGCCAGCCTTCAGGCGAGTTTTCCCAGTTCTCTTGCCGGCCGTACACCGTGAGGTCCAGGGCGTGGTAGGTGGTCATCAACGCCTCCACGCCCCGCCCGGTGGTCCAGTAGGTCTCGTAGACCTCGTCGCCGTCGCGCAGGTAGCACGCGATGAACCCGAAGCCGCGACCGTCGGCCAGAGCCGGGTCGGAGTCTTTCGCCGAATACCAGGGGAACCTGTAGCCCATGAACTCCGCGAATGGGGCACTTTCGTCGTAGGGACCCTGGCAGAACACGGCGTAGGTGACGTCCCGAGCGTGCAGGTAGTCCAGCATCTGCACGTGACAGGTCGAGAAGGTGCACCCCTCACACTGATGCTCGTACGGTTTGCCGTCGTGCCACATGTGGAAGTAGGCGATGAGCATCCGGCGGCCCTCGAACACCTCCACCAGCGGGGTGTCCCCGCCAGGGCCCCGCACCGTCACCGTCGGCATCAAGGTCATCGGCAGCTGACGACGAGCGGCTGCGATCGCGTCTCCTTCGCGTGTATGGGCCTTCTCCCGGACCAGCAGTTCGTTGCGCTCACGCAGCCAGGTCTCCCGGTCGACGACCGGGGGCGCGGCGGCGCTGGACGCGGGGGTTGCCGTCATGGCTATCTCCTTCGTGGAGTGGGGATCGGTCACAGGTACAGACGACCGAGTCGGCGATCGTCATCGGTGACCGATGACGGATGGGGTCCGCGGTCGTCAGTACGGTTGTGAGGACCAGCCAGCCCCGGGGAGATCACATGTCCGACTCGCCTGACGAGCAGGCGGTCTGGCTGCAGCGCGCCTTCGACGAGCACCGGCGTGAGCTACACGTGCACTGCTACCGCCTCGCCGGGAACGTCACCGACGCGGACGACCTGGTGCAGGAGACCTTCCTGCGTGCCTGGCGGGCTCGCGACCGCTTCGAGGGTCGCGCGTCGGCGCGCACCTGGTTCTACCGGATCGCCACAAACGTCTTCCTCGACAGCCGCAAGGCGGCCGGTCACCGGACGGTACCGTACGGTGACCCGCTGGAGTGGTCCACCGAGCTCGGTCCCTATCCCGACGCCCTGCTGGCCGACGATCCGCAGACCGGTCTCGCCGCCCGGGAAACCGTCGAGCTGGCCGTGATCGCGGCGCTCATGTACCTGCCGCCGCGGCAGCGGGCGGCCTTCGTGCTGCGCGACGTCCACGGCTGGACGCCGCAGGAGATCGCCGCCGCGCTCGACACCGCCGTAGCGGCCGTCAACAGCCTCCTCCAGCGGGCCCGCCACACCCTCCGACAGCAAGCGCCGTCGGACCCTAAGGACTGGCGCCGCCCGCAGCTCACCTGTGAGGACGAAGAGATCCTGCGCCGCTACGCCAACGCGAAGGACCCGGAGACGATCCGGGCACTGCTCGCCGAGGACGTACGGATCACGATGCCGCCCGAGCCGCCGGTCGTCGGGATCGACGCGGCCGCGGAGTTCCTCGGCCGACCGCTCGACTGGCGTACGTTCCCCACCTCGGCCAACGGACGCCCGGCGTTGATCAACTATCTCCGACGGCCCGGCAGCCCGCACTACGAGGCGTTGGTCGTCGACGTACTCCGGATCGAGAAAGGGAAGATCGTGGAGAGCAACGCCTTCATCGGTGCCCGTCACGTCGCCGCATTCAGCATGCCCGCCACACTCGAGCCCTAGGCAAGTGGGTAAGCCCACGCCGGTGCTCGACGCGAGTTCGGCGTTGCAGAGCAGCGGCGCTTTGGAGGGGATGCGGCCCACGTTGAGGCAGACGCCACCCGGTGACGTTTCTCGACGACGGCTGTTCTGAGCCCGAGTTGAGCCGCGCGGATCGCCGCGACGTAGCCGCCCGGGCCTGCCCCGAGGACCACCAGATCGAACTGTTGGGTCACCTCGTTGATGGTCGAGTCCTGTTCAGCCAGTCTGTGAGGAGGGGGATCGTGTCCCTGAGGGTGTCGACACGGTGGTGGGCGCCAGTCAGTTCGTCGGCAGGGTGTGTGGTGCGGACGGCGATGACCGTCATGCCGGCAACCCGGGCTGCTTCGATCCCGGCGGGAGCGTCCTCGATCACGAGGCAGTTCGCTGCGGGGGTGTCGAGAAGGTGCGCCGCGCGCAGATAGCCCTCGGGGCTCGGCTTGCCGCGCCGGACCTGGCTGCTGTCGACCATGACGGGAGGATCCGGCAGCCCGCCGGCGCGCAGCCGCGGCTTCACGGTCGGCATTCGGCCCGACGTGACCACACCCCACGGGTAACCATCGAGCAGGCTCAACACGGCGGCGGCGTCGGCGTAGACGGGGAAGGCGTCGCCTTCGGCGGCCATAATTTCTCGGACGAGCCGGTACTCGGCGTCAACGTCGAGGTGCGGGGCCACCACCGTGATGGTGTCGACGGGCCGGCGGCCGTGGGTATGGGACCAGACCAGGTCCGGGTCGAGGTGGCGCAGTGTCGCCCACCGACTCCAGATCCGGCGGTATGCCGGATAGGAGTCGACCAGCACGCCGTCGACATCGAACAACACCGCGGTGGCCATCACGTCGCCGGGCTTTGCAGCAGGTCGACGGTGGCGGCGGCCTGACCGGCGATGTCGTGGAGCAGGCGGGCAGCAGGCAGGACGTCGTGGACGAGGCTCACGGACTGGCCCGCGTACAGGGCCATGGCTGCCAGGTCACCGGTCATCCCGGGCAGCGGCATCAGGTCCTCGTATCGAGGTCGGTTCTTGCCAGACGCGTCGATGGCGACGAGATCACCCTCGCCGGGCCGCAGCGGGGCAGGCGGCGAGCCGGCCGCCTGCCAACGCTGGAGGGTCGTGTTGCGCAGCGCGCGATGCGCGGCGTTCGGCCATCCGCCGTCGAAGCAGAGGGTGTGTACGGTGTCCGCTCCGGTGGCCGCGATCAAGTGCTGCCGGTACACCTCGTGGGTGGCGGCTTCGGCAGCGGCCAGGAAGCGGGTGCCCAGCATGGCGCCCTGGGCGCCGAGCGCGAGCACCGCCGCGACGCCACGCCCGTCCGCGATCCCTCCCGCAGCCACCACCGGTACCGGCCCGACCGCGTCGACGACCGCCGGCACCAGGGACATCGTGGTCGTGCCGCCGCGGACGTGACCGCCTGCCTCCCAGCCTTGGGCCACGACGACGTCCACCCCGGCCGTGACGGCGTGCACGGCCTCGGGGATGTCACCGACAGTGTGCAGGTGCAGCGCGCCGGCCCGGTGAATCCGGCCGTGCACCGGCGACGGGTCACCCCAGAAGGTGGAAATGATCCGCAGCTTCTCCTCCAGGCACACGGTGAGCAGATCGTCCACCGGGAAGTCGAGAACCAGGTTTGCCCCGAACGGCCGGGTGGTGAGCTCCCGGGTACGCCGGATGCTCCGCCGTGCCTGATCGGGGGTCTGCCACGTCAACGCGAGCATGCCAAGACCTCCGGCCTCGGACACCGCCGCCACCAGTTCCGGTACCGCCGCGGAACCTACGGGCGCCTGAACGATTGGCAGATCGATGCCCAACTGGTCACACAATGCAGTGCGCAATCGCCTCACGAAGCAGCCCCGATCGCTTCGAGAATCGAATCAACGCTCCAGACGGTACTGTATCGAATATCGAAGCATCAAGAGGGGCGGCGCAGGCGATGACGGCACCCAGGCCGGGCAAGCCGGTACGCGGATCGAGTACCGGACGACCCCTCATGGCCGCCCTCGACCTGTTCGGGCGTCGCTGGAACCTGCGCATCATCTGGGAGTTGCAGCATGGG
The DNA here is from genome assembly GCF_003857035.1 of Micromonospora arida. Classification (GTDB taxonomy): domain Bacteria; phylum Actinomycetota; class Actinomycetes; order Mycobacteriales; family Micromonosporaceae; genus Micromonospora; species Micromonospora arida. The sequence continues at coordinate 2,757 of NZ_QGSY01000159.1, read as the reverse complement.
CCGGTCGGCTTCCGCGCGCTGCAGCAGCGCTGCGACAACATGTCATCCAGTGTTCTGCGGCAGCGGCTGACCGAACTGCTCGACGCCCACCTCGTCGCTCAGCAGGCGGACACGGCCTATGCGCTCACCGACCTCGGCCGGGGCGCCTACCAGGCCTTGCGCCCGCTCGTTCGCTGGTCCGACGCGTGGGCCTCGACCTTGAGCGTGGACGACAAGGCCTGAACCCGCGAAACGCCTGCCCTGGCGTTTCGGAGGCAAAATCGCTACCGTGCTTCTAAATCGGAAGCATCCGGAGTCTGGCCATGGCTCGCATCCCAGCGCTCGAACCCCAGTTCACGCCCGACGTGGAGGCGCAACTCGCCACGATGATGCCGCCCGGTATGCCTCGCATCGGCTTGTTCCGGACGTTCGCCAAGAACCTGCCGATGACCATCGCGACGAGCCATTGGGGCCGGTATCAACTCGGCCGCCAACTGTCCCCAGCACTTCGCGAGCGGGACGGGTGGTACCACGCGATCCGTTTCGCCGCCCACACCGCTCGCACCGACCTCGAACCCGGTGCTCCCCGCTTCGCCGACGTCACGGCCGCCTGATGGTCGGCCCACCAGTGGCGGTGGTGAACGCCTGCACCCGCTATGGGGGAGGCGGTAGCCCCACCACAGTCGTGATCGACGATGCCATGCTCATCGACGACGAACGGCATGCGATCGCCCGTAGAGTCGGCACCTCCCACACCGCGTTCATCGACACCAGCACAGCGGATGCACCCAGAGTGCGGTTCTTCACCAGCGCCGGGGAACTCACGAACTGCGGGCATGGCACCATCGCCGCGCAGGCCGTCCTGCTGGACCGCAGCGGCGCCAACGAGCACCACGGCCGCCAGTGCAGCGGAGGCCGCACCTTCGCCACGACCGCCATCCGGCGCCAGGACGGCATCGAGGTCTGGTTCGACCAAGGCGTCATCGCCCTACCGGACGACGCTGACGCGACCGGCAGTGGCATCATCGCGGCCCTCGGCCTGGAACGAGCGGACATCGCCGCCGACCTACGGGTCGCCTCACCCGGCATGCCACGACTCCTCGTCCCCGTCCGGGATCGCCGGACGCTGCTCTCCATGCAGCCCGACTTCGATCGGCTGGCAACCGAGTGTCGGCAACTCGGGTATCTCGGCTGCTTCACCTACGCGCTGCAGCCGACCGCAAGAACGGGCACCGCCCGGATGTTCGCCCCAGCGATCGGCGTCGACGAGGACATCGCGAACGCCAACAGTGTCGGCTGCCTCGCCGCTCACCTGCTCGACACATCCGGCAACGGCGCAGTCGAAATCCACCAGGGTGACACGCACCAAAGCCCATCATCGGTCTCCGCCAACGCGACATACACCGCAGACGGCATCGTCGCCAGAATCGGCGGATCGGTTGACCTCGGCCCGCCCATCGATCAGCGACGTCGGCTTCGACGACCGGGCGTTCCTCCAATAGTTCGGGGTACATCCTCACAGGCCTGATCGAACGTACTGACATCGACAGATCAATACACCGGCTTGGACCTGCCGACTTAAAGCGCAGCGGTCGGCTGAGGCCGTCGGACGAACTGTCGGTCGCGGGCGGTCACCGAAGCCGTTGGGCTTGCCGCACGAAGGACGACATCAAGGACCAGGTCGGGATCCGCTACGTAGGCGCCGCTGGCCCATGCGGCATTCGCCTCGATCACGGCCCAACAGCCCTCGACCAGTCCTACGTCTACGACGATGGCGGAGGGCAACGTGTGCCCGAAACCGGCGATGAGATCGGCGCCGAAGGCTAGCGCTTCGGTTGACGGAGGGCCGAGGTGCAACCGGCCGTGAACGGCGTACTGGCTGCCTGCGTAGACAACAGCGTCGAGCACGTGTAGCCGGTACTCGGCGGTGAAGTCGACGATGTCGCTAACGAGCACTGGAGTCCGCCGGTCGACAGCATCCGGGCCGGGCAGGCGGGAGCCATCCGTGTAGATCATCGCCGGGATGGTCTTGTCATTGGGCGACTTGATGAACGCCGGGCGACGGAGTTCGTAGGCCTCGCCGATGGCGACCAGGGTGATTTCGCGGCGGGTAAGTTCACGAGGAAGGCCAGTCAGCCAGCCGGGTTCAGCTTCCAGCGGCGCGATCCCGAGTAGCGGTGCGACGACGTCGGCGAAGCCCGGTCCCGCGTGAAGGTGATCAGCACGCAGTCCAGCGGGCACTTCGAAAGAGCCGAGCTGGACGGTGCGTAGTCCGCGGCGATGAGCGGCGTCGCGCAGGCGCCGAGCCGAGGCCGTCAGCCGCGGCGGCAGGACAAGTGTCACGACTGATGATCCTGCCCCAATACGCCGTCACAATTACAGCGGTTATCAGGCGTCCCGATGCGGCCGGCGGCGATCCTGCAGTGGGTGGGTGCAGGCTCCGCCGACGATCACGCGTGCGGCGCTCGCAGCCTTGGCACCGGAGTGGCAGCACCAGGAGCTTAAGCGGCACTCACGTTTCTGGCGTTCGGCCCCTTGGTCAGCGGAACAGGTCGGCGTTCTCGACGGCCCAGTCGTCGTAAGTGCGTGGTGGGCGGCCGATGATCTCGGCAACGGAGGGGCGTTGCGTGAGGGTCCACTCGGTCAGTTCGGCTAGGGCCCGTGTCGAAGTCTGGGCCAGGGCTTGAGCTGGTTTGAGGATCTTCGCGTGTCGGAGATCGAAAGTAGGCGAGGTCTCCGGTAGACGGTTCAGCGACCAAGCAGAACCTGAAACCGGAG
>NZ_QGSY01000124.1 GCF_003857035.1 Micromonospora arida | reverse complement strand
CCGTAACGGCGACGCCGCCGCGCGGGTTCGACGCGGCGGGCGGGCTCGCCGCGCTGCGCGGCCTGCTGGACCGGCCGCTGACCTCCTACTACCTGCTGCTGTCCTGTTCCGGCCTGCTGCTGCTGATCGGGCTGACCATGGTCTTCTCGGCGACCAGCGTGAAGGACTACGCCGAGGACGGCAACGCCTCAGCCTCGGTGACCAAGCAGGCCATCTTCGCGGTGATCGGCATCGGCGCGTTCTGGGTCTGCCAGCGCCTGCCGGCCAGCACCTACCGGTCGCTGGGCCGCCCGCTGCTGTTCACCTCGGTCGTCCTGCTGGTGGTGCTCAACCTGCTGGTCGCCTACGCCCGGCTGACGAACCAGAAAACAGGGCAGATCGGCCCGATCGAGGCGCGGCTGAACTGGCTCTTCGTCGGCGGGATCCAGCTTCAGCCCTCCGAGTTGGCCAAGTTCGCGATGGTGCTCTGGGGTGCGCACATCGTCGCCCGCAAGGGCGCCGCGCTCGGGTGGTGGCGCGAGCTGGCCACCCCGCTCTTCCCGGTGGTCGGCCTGCTCTTCGTCCTGGTCGGCTACAACGACACCGGCACGATGCTCTGCCTGCTGGCCCTGATCGTGGGCCTGCTCTGGGCCGCCGGGGTGCGGATACGGGTCTTCGGCGCCCTGGCGGCGGCCGGGCTGGTCGGGATCGGCCTGCTGGTAGCGGTGGCCTCGCTGGGTGCCGGCTCCGGCGAGCGCGGTGAGGACAACTACCGCTTCGCCCGGCTGGACATGTTCTTCAATCCACCGGACCCGGAGACCTGCAAACTTGACGGCTGTCTGCAGTTCTACCAGGGGCGGCTGGCCATCGAGCACGGTGGCTGGTTCGGTGTCGGGCTGGGCAAGGGCAGCCTGAAGTGGGACTGGCTCCCCGAGGCGCACAACGACTTCATCTTCGCGATCATCGCCGAGGAGTTGGGCGTGATCGGGTGCGTCGTGGTGCTCAGCCTCTTCGCGGTCCTCGCGTACACCGGTTTCCGGATCGCCCGGCGGGTCGACGACCCGTTCCGCCGGCTCGCCGCCACCGCCGTGACCACCTGGCTGGTCAGCCAGGCCGTGATCAACATCGGTGGGGTGGTGGGGCTGCTGCCGATCACCGGTCTGCCGTTGCCGTTCATCTCCGACGGCGGAAGTGCCCTGGTGGTGACGTTGGCCGGCATCGGCATGCTGGCGTCCTTCGCCCGCGCCGAACCCGATGCGGCCAGAGCACTGCATGCCCGTCCGCCGGCCCGGTGGGTCCGACTACTCTGGGCCCCGTTGCCGCCGCTTCCCGGCCGGCGTCGCCGACCGGCGACGCCGCCCGCTGGCCGAGGGTCCGTGCCCCGGTCCCGCGAGCGGCGCCACGACGATCAGGCCGCGCCGCGCGGGGTCCGACAGGACCGCAGCCGCAGGGGTACGGCGAGCGAGAGGAGACGCTGATGGGTCCGCTGCGTTCGGTGGTGCTCGCGGGAGGTGGCACCGGGGGGCACGTCTACCCGCTGCTCGCCTTCGCCGACTGCCTGCGCCGACACGACCCGGGCGTCCGGATCACCTGCCTCGGCACACCCCGGGGCATGGAGAACGACCTGATCCCGCCGCAGGGCTACGACCTGCGACAGATCCCGGCGTACCAGCTGCCCCGGTCGGTCAACATGAACCTGGTCCGCACACCGGGCCGGATGTGGACCGCGGCGCGCGCCGCGGGCAAGGTGATCGACGAGGTGCGCGCCGAGGTGGTCGTCGGCTTCGGCGGGTACGTCTCGGTGCCGGCCTACCTGGCCGCGTGGCGTCGTGAGCTGCCCATGGTGATCCACGAGGTGAACGTGCCGCCGGGCGTGGCAAACAAGCTGGGCATGAAGTTCACCAAGAACGTGGCCGTCGGCTTCCCGAACCAGCCGAGCCAGGCCGAGTCGCTGCGGGACGCCACAGTCGTCGGGGTGCCGCTGCGCCGCGCCATCGCCGGTCTGGACCGGTACGCGCTGCGCAACGCCGCCCGCGCCCACTTCGGGCTCCGCCCGGACCTGCCGGTGCTCTTCGTGTCCGGCGGCTCGTCCGGCGCCCGCTCGATCAACCTGGCGGTCTCCGGGGCGGCAAAGGAGCTGGCCCGCAACGGCGTGCAGGTGCTGCACGTGATGGGCGCCCGCAACGAGCCGGTGCCGATCCCCACCGACCTGCCGGTGCCGTACGTGACGCTGCCGTACCTGTCCGAGATGGAGCTGGGCTACGCCGCCGCCGACCTGATGCTGGCCCGGGGCGGGGCGATGACCGTCGCCGAGGTGGCCGCGATCGGGCTGCCCACCATCTACGTGCCGTACCCGCACAGCAACCAGGAGCAGCGGCGCAACGCGCTGCCCGTGGTGGAGGCCGGCGGTGGGCTGCTGGTCGACGACGCGGAGCTCACCCCGGACTGGCTGGAGCGCACCGTCATCCCCCTCATCCGGGACCCACAGCGGCTCTACAACATGGGTGCCGCCGCCGGTTCGTACGGCCGGCGCGACGGCGACGAGGCGCTGCGGTCCTTCGTGCTGGCGGCGGTGGCCCGATGACCGCGCAGTTCACCCCGGCCGGCACGCTCACCGCCGAGGACCTGGGCGCTGTCCACCTGATCGGGGTGGGCGGGGTGGGCATGCTCGGCGTGGCCCGGCTGCTGCTCACCCGTGGCATCCGGGTCTCCGGCAGCGACCTGCGGGAGTGGCCGTCGCTGGCCGGCCTGCGGGCGCTCGGCGGCACCATCCACCTCAGCCACGAGGTGACCAACCTCGACGGCGTGGACACCGTCGTCTACTCGTCGGCCATTCCCCAGGACCACCTGGAGTTGGTCGAGGCGCGTCGGCGTGGCCTGCGGGTGCTGCACCGCTCCGAGGCGCTCGCCGCCGCGATGACCGGCCGTCGGGCGGTGGCAGTCGCCGGCACGCACGGCAAGACCACCACCACCTCGATGGTGACGATGGTGCTCCAGCAGGCCGGTGTGGACCCGTCCTTCGTGATCGGTGGGGAGATCTCCGAGGTCGGTTCGGGCGCCCACCACGGCACCGGCGAGCACTTCGTGGTCGAGGCGGACGAGAGCGACCGCTCGTTCCTCATCTACCGCCCGTACGTCTCGATCATCACGAACGTCGAGGCGGACCACCTGAACACCTACGGCGACTACGCGACGCTGGAGGCGGCGTTCGTGGAGTTCGCCCGCCTCACCGACCCGGACGGGTTCATCATCACCTGCGCCGACGACCCGGGCGGTCGGCGGTTGGCCGAGAGCCTGCGGTCCGAGGGACGGCGGGTGTTCACCTACGGCGAGGCCGCCGACGCCGACCTGCGGTTGACCGAGATGGTCTCCTCCGCGCGTGGGGTGCGCTACCTGGCCGCGATCGACGGCCGGTCGCTGGGCGAGTTCCGGCTGCCGGTGCCGGGGCGGCACATGGGGCTGAACAGCGCTGCCGCGGTGCTGTCCGCGTACCTGCTGGAACTGCCGTTGGAAGCGGCGGAGGCCGCGCTGGCGGTCTTTCCCGGGGTGCGACGGCGCTTCGAGCGCAAGGGTGTCGCGGACGGCGTGCTGGTCTACGACGAGTACGCCTACCACCCGACCTCGATGACGCTGGCGATGCAGACGTTGCGCGAGGTCGCCGGGGACGGCCGGCTGATCGTCGTCTTCCAGCCGTACCGGCTGTATCGCACCCGCGACAACCAGGCGGAGATCGCCGAGGCGCTGGCCATCGCGGACGAGGTGGTGCTCCTGGAGGTCTTCGGGCCGGGTGAGTTGCGTCAGCCCGGCGAGGGGTCGGCGGCGCTGATCGCGGCGGTGGATCTGCCCGCCGACCGCAAGGTCTTCGTGGAGTCGTGGGAGCAGGCCCCGGTCGAGGTGGCTCGTCGCGCCCGCTCCGGGGACGTGGTGGTCACCATGGGCGCCCCGCCGATCTCGCTGATGGGCGACGAACTGCTGGCCGCCCTGGGTGAGCGTACGGCCGGCTCGGCACCGACCGCGACCGTCGACCCGGTGGCCACCACCCCGGCGATCGGTGATCCGGTGCCGGGTGGGACGACGTCCGGCGGCGACGGCGCGGCTCTCGGTGGCAGCGCCGTGCCCGGCGGCTCGGCGCCCACGGCCGGATGAGTCCCGGCCCGGCCCGAGGGCGGACCAGCGCCGCCGACGGCGGCGCCCCGCGCCGCGGTCCGGCCCGGCGGTGGCAGTTGGTCCGGGCGGGCCGCGACGCGGTACCGCCCTCGACCCGCCGGTTCATGGCCCGTGCCCGGCAGCGCCGCATGCGTGCGGCGCTGCCGTGGGCGGTGGCCGCCGGGGTGCTCGCCCTGGCCGGGCTGGTCGCCTGGACGGTGCTCGGTACCGGACTGTTCGGTGTGCGGGAGGTGCGCGTGGAGGGTGCCGACCTGGTCACTCCGGTGCAGGTGCACGACGCGGTCGGGGTGCCGGACGGGGTGCCGCTGGCCCGGGTGGACCTGACCGCCGCCGCCCGTCGGGTCGGCGCGCTGCCGGCGGTGGAGCGGGCCACGGTCTCCCGGGACTGGCCCGGTGCGCTGGTGGTGCGGGTGACCGAGCGGACCGCGGTGGCGGTGGTGCCCCAGGGCGAGGCGTTCGCCCTGATCGACGGGAGCGGGGTGGCGTTCCGGACCGTGGAGCGACGCCCCGCCGACCTACCACAGGTGACGGTGGCTCGGCCGGCCGCCGACGACCCGGGCACCCGGGCCGGGCTGGAGGTGCTCGTCGCGCTGACGCCGCAGCTGCGTGCGGAACTGGTGGACGTGAACGTGGCGGGGCTGGCCCGGATCAGCCTGCGGTTGCGCGGCGACCGGACGGTGGTCTGGGGCGACGCGACCCGGGGTACGGACAAGGCTCGGGTGGCCACCGCGCTGCTCGACGAGGACACCGACCGGATCGACGTGAGCGCGCCGGATGTGGTGACCTTTCGTTGACCCGTGAGCGTGGGCGGACGTGACCCGTGGCGCTCCGCGCGGCGACACGCCGCCCGGGTCCTTGGCTCATCGCGCGGTGGCGCTTACGTTGCCTCGAAGAGCTTCAGTGGTTGACATAACTGTAAGCCTCTAGTAGAGGGTTAGGGTTTACCCCTGATCCTCGTTGGTGACAGCTGTCGTCGGCCGCTGGTCTGGCCACGCCGTAACCGGTCGGCCGAAGCCAATCTCGAAGGAAAGGACCGGAGATGACACCTCCGCACAACTACCTGGCGGTCATCAAGGTCGTCGGCATCGGGGGCGGCGGCGTCAACGCCGTCAACCGGATGATCGAGGTTGGGCTCAAGGGCGTCGAGTTCATCGCGATCAACACCGATGCGCAGGCGCTTCTGATGAGCGACGCCGACGTCAAGCTCGACGTCGGCCGGGAGCTGACCCGCGGCCTGGGGGCCGGGGCCAACCCGGACGTCGGGAAGAACGCCGCCGAGGACCACCGCGACGAGATCGAGGAGGTGCTCAAGGGCGCCGACATGGTCTTCGTGACCTGCGGCGAGGGCGGCGGCACCGGCACCGGCGGCGCGCCCGTGGTGGCCAACATCGCCCGCAAGCTCGGCGCGCTGACCATCGGCGTGGTGACCCGGCCGTTCTCCTTCGAGGGCAAGCGCCGCCAGGTGCAGGCCGAGACGGGGATAGACGAGCTCCGCAACCAGTGCGACACGCTGATCGTCATCCCGAACGACCGGCTGCTGGCCCTGGGCGACCGCAACATCAGCATGATGGACGCGTTCCGCACGGCCGACCAGGTGCTGCTCTCGGGTGTGCAGGGCATCACCGACCTGATCACCACCCCGGGTCTGATCAACCTGGACTTCGCCGACGTCAAGAGCGTGATGAGCGGCGCCGGCAGCGCGTTGATGGGCATCGGCAGCGCCCGCGGCGAGAACCGCGCGGTCGAGGCGGCCGAGGCGGCCATCTCCAGCCCGCTGCTGGAGCAGAGCATGGACGGCGCGCGCGGCGTGCTGCTCTCCATCGCCGGCGGCTCCGACCTGGGCCTGTTCGAGATCAATGACGCCGCCCAGCTGGTCACCGACGCGGCCCACCCGGACGCCAACATCATCTTCGGCGCGGTCATCGACGACGCGCTCGGTGACGAGGTGCGGGTGACTGTCATCGCGGCGGGCTTCGACGGCGGCACGCCCGCGTACAAGGCGGCCGAGCCGACCCGCAAGACCAACACCAACCAGCCGGCGCCGCAGAGCACCCCGGCGCCGACGCCGGCCACCAACCCGGCTCCGGCCCAGTCGCCGCGTCGCGTGCTCTTCGACGACGTGGACGTTCCCGACTTCCTCAAGAACGGGTCCTGAGCACCGCCGATGACCGACAGCTCAGCCACGGTACGACCAGATCGGCACGCCGAACTCGCGGGCGGTCTGGCCCAGGTTCGGTCCCGCATCGATGACGCCTGCGCGCAGGCCGGCCGGGACCGCGCCGAGGTCACGATGATCGCGGTGACGAAGACCTACCCGGCCAGCGACGTGTTGGCGCTGGCCGGGCTCGGGGTGACCGACATGGGGGAGAACCGCGACCAGGAGGCAGCCGGCAAGGCCGCCGAGGTGGCTGCCGCCGGGGTGCGTCCACGCTGGCACTTCATCGGCCAGTTGCAGCGCAACAAGGCCCGCTCGGTGGTCCGCTACGCCGACGTGGTGCACTCCGTCGACAGTGTCCGGCTGGCCCGGGCGTTGGCCACCGCCACCGCCGACCGGCAGGAGCCGCTCGACGCCCTGGTCCAGGTGAGCATCGACGGCGACGCGGCCCGGGGCGGAGCCCTGCCCGGCTCGGCGGATCCGGCCGCCGGTCTGGAGCCGGTGGCCGAGGCGGTGGCCGACGCGCCGGGGATGCGTCTGGTCGGTCTCATGGCGGTCGCTCCGCTGGGGTGGGAGCCGGAGCGGGCGTTCGCCCGGCTCGCGGAGATCGCCGACGCGTTCAGGGCCGTCCATCCGGGAGCCACCGCGCTGTCCGCCGGTATGAGCGGAGATTTCGAAATCGCGATCCGTTACGGCGCGACACATGTCCGCGTCGGTAGCGCGTTGCTCGGAATGCGTCCCACGCTGCGGTAGCCTGACCGCGAGACAAGCAAATTACATCAGTGTTGTTTCAGGGGCGGGCGTCTCCTAGTCGGGGGTCGTGACGCGCGACGCGAATCGCGCGCCGGGGGATTGCCGTTCCGGTCCGATGGGCATGGTTGTCCACTCGCGACGGGCGACATGGCACGGGGGCGCGTGCCGCACGGCGGACGGAAGGGCGCGGGATGGGTGCACTGCGCAAGGCGGGGGTCTGGCTCGGTCTGGTCGAAGAAGACGACGAGCGGGCCTACGACGACGGTGGCTACGACAAGGGTGGCTACCGCGACTCGCGTTACCGGCAGAGCCGGTACGCCGAGGAGTTCACCGACGACGACGAGGACGACGCCGAGGAGCCGCCGGCTCCCCGGCCGCGCGACAGCGGGCGGGGTCGACTCTCCGAGCGGTCGAGCGGGCGGTTGAGCGAGTCCGAGCGCGGTGACGGTGAGCGGCCGGAGCGGATCGAGCGGTCCAGCGTCCGGTCGATCACCCGGTCGTCGGCGGGCGAGACCTCCGGTGCGCTGACCTACCACACTCGGGACAACCTGGCCCTCGCGCCGCAGGTCACGTCGCGCGAGCGGGCCCTGCCCGAGGAGGAGCAGCGTTACCAGATCACCACGCTGCACCCCACCACCTACCGGGAGGCGCGCACCATTGGTGAGCACTTCCGCGACGGGGTCCCGGTGATCATCAATCTCACCGAGATGGATGAGGCCGATGCCCGCCGTCTGGTGGACTTCGCCGCCGGACTGGCGTTCGGCCTGCGCGGTACGATCGAGCGCGTGACCAATCGGGTGTTCCTGCTCTCACCGGCTAACGTCCAGGTCACCGCAGAGGACAAAGCCAAGATCGCTGAGGGCGGCTTTTTCAGTCTGAGTTGATCCCGCCCGACCCGAGGGACGTCGCTGACCGTGTTGTCGATCTTACTGCAAGTGTTGTACCTGATCCTTTATGTCTTCCTGCTCCTTCTTCTGTCCCGGTTCGTGTTGAGCGCCGTCCTGCAGTACGGCCGTCGCTGGCAACCGGGGCGTGGAGCATCGGCAGGATTGGAATCCGTGTGGAGCGTCACTGATCCCCCTCTCAACGCGTTGAGGCGTGTGATCCCTCCGCTGCGAATTGGTACCGTGAGCATCGACCTGGCCTCCCTTGTGCTCCTGGTTATCCTGTTCGTGCTGATGGAGTTCGTGTTAGGGCCGTCGATCAGGGCATCTGCCTGATGACCGACGCGCTTTCGCGGCCGCAACTGACCCGAGGAGTTTCGATGCCGCTGACCCCGGCCGACGTCCACAACGTCGCCTTCAAAAAGCCGCCGATCGGCAAACGGGGGTATGACGAGGAGGAGGTCGACGCCTTCCTTGACGAGGTCGAGCGCGAGCTCGCCCGTCTCATCGAGGAGAACAACGAGCTGCGCGCCCAGGTGGAGCGCGGCGGCCGTGGCGGTGCCCCCGCCGGCCCCGGCGGCGACGCCCGACTCGCGGCGGAGCTCAACGATGTCAAGGCCCAACTGGACCGGGTGCAGCGCGACAAGTCGGCGGCCGAGCAGGCTGCCCGCGCGATGCAGGCCGAGCTGGAGCAGGTCCGCGCGACCGGCGGCCCGGCCGGCGGCGTCACCGGTGACGGTGAGCAGCAGGCCCTGCGCGTGCTGATGATGGCCCAGCGCACCGCCGACGACCACGTGTCCGACGCTCGCCGCGAGGCCGACCAGCTGTTGTCCGAGGCTCGCGGCAAGGCCGAGGAGGTGACCCGGGAGGCGCGCGCCAAGGCTGACGCCCTTGAGCGGGACGCCCGCCAGCGGCACCAGGAGGCCATGGGCGGCCTGGACGCCAAGCGCACGGCACTGCAGAAGCACATCGAGGAGCTCAAGCAGTTCGAGCGCGAGTACCGCACCCGGCTCAAGGCGTACCTGGAGAGCCAGCTGCGTGACCTCGACGGTCGTGGCCAGGGCCTCGAAGCCGAGATGACCCGCTCCGAAGCCGGCCGGGTCGCTGGCGGCAACGGGCTGGCCGCAGCAGGTCTCGCTGGTTCGTACGGCGGCGGCGGGCGCTCCGGCGCCCTCGAAGCCGGACGCTGAGCACCGGCCGGCGATCGCTGTCCGCCAATGGTGACGGTCGCCGGCCCGGCCTGGACGGTTCGACGCGGCGGGGGTGAGCCGTGATAGTCGCAAGTCTTCTGCTCATCCTCGTCGCGGTGGTGCTACTGGTGCTCGGCCTGGCCGGTGGCTCCAGCTTCTTGTTGGTCATCTCCATCGCGGCCAGTCTGCTGGCCGCCGTGGCGTTGGTGGTGGGCGCCCGCCAGGCAGCCGCCAACCGCGCCATGGCGGATCCCGGCCGGACCGACCGGCGGCACCCCGACGCGCCCCGCACGGCCAGCCAGGCCACACCGGGTGTCGCGTACGGGCCGCCGTTGGTCGAGCCGGAGGTGCCGGTCCAGCACGTGCCCACGACGTTTGGTACCGGCGGCACCGGGTGGCGGCAACCACCCGAGCCGCCGGTCGACCATGCGCCGCCGGTCGACGAGGCCTCACCGGTCGACCCGCCGCACGTCGATGACGCGTCGCCGTTGGTGAGTACGGCGGACGAGGCGCCCGCGCGGGCCCGGCCGGTCAGCCCGGCGTCGCCGATCGCGACGTCGACGGACGACGTTTTCGACCCGGCGGTCGCGGCGGTCGACGAGCCGGCAGCCCAGCAGATCACGGCCGCCGAGGCGGCCCGGGTGGCCCGACTGCCAGACGCCGTCGAGGTCGTCGATGGCCGCCCCCGTTACCACCTGGACGGCTGCCCCCACCTGATCGGCTGGCAGCCCGAGACGTTGCCGGTCGCCGAGGCCGTGGAACTCGGCTTCACCCCGTGCGCGCACTGCGCCCCGGCGACCGCTCTCCTCGCCGACGCCCGGCCGATCTGAAGCGGCACCGGTGCCCGCGCAGGACACGCTCACCGTGGCGGTACGGGTGAAGCCCGGCGCCTCCCGGGACCGGGTGGGTGGTCGGTTCGACGGCCCGCACGGGCCCGCCCTCGTGATCGCGGTCCACGACCCGGCCGTCGACGGTCGGGCCACCGAGGCCGCCCGTCGAGCGCTGGCCGGCGCGTTGGGTGTCCGACCGGCCGCCGTGTCACTGCGTGTCGGCGCGGCCAGCCGGGACAAGCTCTTCCTGATCGATCGGCCCGGCCCGGAGTTGCCCCAGGTGCTGCGCCGCCTGCGCGACGGATCCGCCGAGTGAGGACAGCCCAGGCAAGGCAGCCGTGACGCCCGGGTTGGACATCGCGCTGCTGCTCGGTGCGGCCGTGCTGTTGGTCGCTGTCGGCGCGGTGCGACTCTCCACCCGGCTCGGTGTGCCCAGCCTCCTGGTCTACCTGGCGTTGGGCGTGGCGATCGGCGAGGGCGGGTTGGGCATCCGGTTCGACGACGTCGAGCTGACCCGGACCCTCGGCTTCTGCGCGCTGATCGTGATCATCGCCGAGGGCGGCCTCACCGCCCGGTGGACCACGCTGCGCCCGGTGCTCGGGCTGGCCTCCGCGCTCTCCACGGTCGGCGTGATCGTCAGCATCGTGGTGGTTGGCGTGGCCGTGCACCTGCTGCTGGGGCTGGACTGGCGGTTGGCGCTGCTCTACGGCGCGGTGCTCTCGTCCACCGACGCGGCGGCCGTCTTCGCCACCCTGCGCCGACTGCGGTTGCCGCCCCGGCTGGTGGCGACCCTGGAGGCCGAGTCGGGGATGAACGACGCCCCGGTGGTGCTGCTGGTGGTGCTGCTGTCCCATCGGGGTTTTGCGCACCCGTGGTGGTACGAGGTCGCGCTGGTCTGCTACGAGCTGGGTGTCGGCGCGGCGGTGGGCGTGGCCGCGGGCGTCGCCGGCACCTGGGCGCTGCGCCGGGCGGCGCTGCCCTCGGCCGGGCTCTACCCGATCGCCGCGGTCGGCATCACCGTGCTGGCGTACGCCGCGGGGGCCGTTCTGCACGCCTCGGGCTTCCTCGCCGTCTATGTGGCCGGGGTGCTGCTGGGCAATGCCCGCCTGTCGCACCGGCAGGCGATTCTCGGTTTCGCGGACGGGCTGGCCTGGCTCGCCCAGATCGGGTTGTTCGTGCTGCTCGGGTTGCTGGCGTCGCCGGGCCGGCTGGACGCGGCGGTGCTGCCCGCGGTGGTCGCCGGGCTGGCTCTGGTGCTTCTGGCCCGGCCGTTGTCGGTGGCCGTCTCGGCGTTGCCGTTCCGGGTCGGCCTTCGAGAACAGGCGTTCCTGTCCTGGGCCGGGCTGCGTGGGGCGGTGCCGATCGTGCTGGCCACCATTCCGCTCTCCGAGCGGGTGCCCGGAGCCGAGCGGCTCTTCGACGTGGTCTTCGTGCTGGTGGTGATCTTCACGCTGGTGCAGACCGGGACGCTGGGGCCGTTCGCCCGCTGGTTGCGGGTGACCGCGCCGGCCGAGGCCGCCGAGATCCACGTGGAGACCGCGCCGCTGGAGCGGATGCGTGCGGACCTGCTCCAGGTGGAGGTGCCACCGGGCTCACGACTGGCCGGCGTGCACGTCGACGAGCTGCGCCTTCCGCTGGGCGCGTCGGTGACCCTGGTGCTGCGCGACGGCGTGGGCTTCGTGCCCGCACCGGACACCCGGTTGAAGACCGGCGACAGTCTGCTGATCGTGGCGACCGCCGGGGTGCGGGACGCGGCGGAGCGGCGGTTGCGGGCCGTCAGCCGGCGGGGTCGTCTGGCCCGATGGTTTGGTGAGTACGGGGATGAGGTGCCCAATTGATCTGCTAGCGTTCCCTTTGCCCCAGTTAGGCAGGGCTAGGGGCTGTTAGACGGTGCGACGGTGCGGCACGTTGTCGGACGCCTGTACGTTCCGTATTCTTGCCAACCTCCGGAGTGCGCGGCCATCGTCGCCGTGCGCCCCTTTTCGTACATAGGGGACGCCCTCGCCGGCGCCCCCTGACCAGGCGCCGCGGACCGCGCGGTTCCCCGGCCGAGGGAGCGACCCATGGCGAAGCCATCCGACACCAGGACCGCCGGGCGCAAGCCTGCGGCGAAGGCCACCCGCAGCACGGCGGAGACCGAGAAGATCCGGGCGGCGCTGGCGGCGCGTCGGGACGAGCTTCGTGCCGAGTACGATCAGACGCTGAGTGAGATCACCGAGCTGCAGCGCGATCGGCTGACCGACTCGGCCGGGGACGACCAGGCCGACACGGGCACCAAGACGCTCGAGCGGGAGCAGGAGATCTCTCTCGCCAACAGCATTCTGGAACGGATCACGCAGGTGGAGCGCGCTCTGGAGCGCCTCGACGAGGGTGGTTACGGCTGGTGCGAGCGGTGCGGCAACCCGATCCCGGTCGAGCGCCTCGCCGCCTTCCCGTCGGCCACCCTGTGTGTGACGTGCAAGCAGCTGGAGGAGCGGCGCTGAGGTCCGTTCCCCGGCGGCGACGAGACGGTGAGCGATCACCGCCAAGACTGTCGATGGGGAGCGCATGACCGCAGTACCGTCCGCCGAACCCGGCCGCACCGATCCGGGCGGCGGCACCCGCCGGCCCCGGGCCGTCGCGATTCTCGCCGGAGTCGCCCTGGTGGCCCTGCTGGCCGACCTGGTCACCAAGCACCTCGCGCTGGCCGCGCTGACCGACCGGGAGCCGGTCCGGCTGCTCGGCGGGTTCGTCTACCTGAGCCTGACCCGCAACAGCGGCGCGGCCTGGAGCATCGGCGCGGACCACACCTGGGTCTTCCCACTGATCACCATCGGTGTGGTCGGCTGGATCGTCTGGATGGCACTGCGGCTGCGCTCGCTGCCCTGGGCGATCTCGCTCGGCCTGGTGCTCGGTGGCGCGTTGGGCAACCTCGTCGACCGGATCTTCCGGGCGCCGTCCCCGTTCCACGGGCACGTGGTCGACATGATCAGCCTCTTCGACCCGTACGGTCAGGTCTGGCCGGTGTTCAACCTGGCCGACAGTTCGCTGGTCTGCGGCGTGCTGCTGGCCGTCCTGTTGGAGCTGACCGGCCGCCAGCGTGACGGCCGGCGGGCGGGGCGCGACGGCGACCCGGCCACGACGGACGCCGCCGCGCCGGGCGCCGAGCAGCGGGAGCGGGCATGACCTCCGCGTTCGCCGCTGGCGGCGACCACCGTTCCCTTCCGGTTCCGGACGGCCTCGACGGCATGCGCCTGGACCAGGCCGTGTCCCGCCTGTTCGGGCTCTCCCGCACCGCCGCCGCGGCCCTGGTCGACGCCGGGGACGCGCTGGTCGACGGCGCCGCCCGGCCCAACTCGCACAAGGTCAAGGCCGGCTCCTGGCTGGACGTCACGCTGCCCGCCCCGGTCGCACCGCCGACGGTGGTGCCGCAGGCGGTGCCCGGCCTGCGGGTCGTCTACGCCGACGACGACATCGTCGTGGTCGACAAGCCGGTCGGGGTGGCCGCGCACCCGAGCCCCGGGTGGACCGGCCCGACCGTGATCGGCGCGCTCGCCGCGATCGGGCACCGCATCTCCACCAGTGGCGCCGCCGAGCGCCAGGGCGTGGTGCACCGGCTCGACGTGGGCACCACCGGGATCATGGTGGTGGCCAAGAGCGAGCAGGCGTACACGGCGTTGAAGCGGGCCTTCAAGTACCGCGAGGTCGACAAGGGCTACCACGCGGTGGTGCAGGGTCACCTGGACCCGCTGCGGGGCACCGTCGACGCTCCAATCGACAGGCACCCCACCCACGACTACCGCTGGGCGGTGGTCTCCGGCGGCAAGCCGAGCATCACCCACTACGACACCCTGGAGGCGTTCCCGGCGGCGAGCCTGGTCGACGTCCGGTTGGAGACCGGCCGGACGCACCAGATCCGGGTGCACTTCTCCACCCTGCGGCACCCCTGTGTGGGTGACCTCACCTACGGCGCCGACCCCACCCTCTCAGCCCGTCTCGGCCTGGCCCGACAGTGGCTGCACGCCCGCGAACTGAGCTTCTTGCACCCCCGAACGGGGGACGAGGTCCGGTTCGTCAGCGACTACCCTGACGACCTGGACCGTGCGCTTCAGATCCTGCGTGACTGAGCGGCGACCGCCCGACACCGTTCCACAGAGGGGATCCCGCCCGTGCGCGCCGGCAACCTGCTGCGGCAGCTGGACCAGCGGTTGCTGCCGCCGCTGACCCGGGCCGTGGCCCGGCTGGGCGACCGGTCGGCGCGCTCCGGCGTGCTCAGTTGGGCCGCGGTGCTCTCCGCAGCGGCGGTGTTGGGCACCGCCGTCTGGGCCGTCGACGACACTCCGGTCGGTGACCGGACGGTCGGCGAGGTGACCCGGGTCGGCGTTGCCGACGGTGACTCCGTCCCCGGCTACCTGCGGTCCGCCGCGGCCGACCTGGCCGCGCTGCCCGCGTCCGCCCCGGCCGCCGAGGACGGGACGTACGCGCTGGTCACGCTCGACGCGTACCTGCCTCCGCAGCGGCTGGCGACGGTGCTCGGCGACGTCGGGGTCTCGACCGTCTTCGGGCGGGTTCCGCTGCCCGGCCGGCAGACCGAGATCGTCAAGATCCCCGCGCTGCGGGTGCCCGACGACGTGGTCGCCGGAATGGAACAGGTGGCGGCCCGCAAGGAGACCGAGGCTGCCGACTACCGGGCCAGGGCCGCCGCGGTCGACGGCGACGGGGTGGGCGAGCGGGAGTTGCGGGAGCAGTACGCCAGCGGTGCCGAGGTGGCCGCCGCCGAGGCGGCCGCGTACCGCACCGGCTGCGCCTGCGTCTACGCGGCGGTGGTTCGCGCGACGCCGGTGGCGCTGCGCGGTGTCGCGGCCCGGCCGGATGTACGGGCGGTCGACCCCGCCCCCGAGGTGTACCGGCTGGACCGAACGGTCTTCACGCCGCCCCTGCCCGAGCAGCGTGACGTGGTACGCCCGCCGGCCGACACCGGGCCGAGCCCCGCACCGACCCAGTCCGAGCGGCCGGCGCCGATGATCAGCGCACCGGCGCCGTCGGCCCCCGTGGGCGAATCGTCGGAACCTGCACCAGTCGTGACCATTCCGTCACCCGAAACGTCGAAGCCGGAGCCCACCGAGTCGGCGCCGCCGAGTGTCACCACCTCGCCGGACGCCACCCTCGCCGAGCCGTCGCCGCCATCGCCGTCGTCGTGATCTGCACCGGCTGGTGTGCGCTCTGAGGTGTGGTCCGAATAGGGTTGGGTTCGTAGCCTGTCAGACAGAGATCGATGGCGCTGGGAGGGCGGGCCGTGGAGGGCAGTGAGACCGGCTGGGGCCGGCCGGCCGAACCAGCGCCGCGGTGGCGCGCGCTGTTGGACCGTGCCCGGCTGGGCGGTCGCGGCGCGGAGCAGACCGAGCCGGAGCGGCGCGGCGAGGAGCCGCCGCCGGACCCGCTGCCACGGCGTGCGGCCCCCAACGGCTACGCCGGGCGGGCACCCGCCATCGGGCATCCCGCCGACCTGTCGTACGGCGCGGAGCCCGGTTACCGGGCCGAGGCGACCTACCGCGTCGACCCCGCGTACCGGGTCGAGCCCGGCTACCGGGCCGAGCCGGACTACCGGGCCGAGCCCGCGTACCGGACCGAGCCGGGTTATCGGGCCGAGCCGGACTATCGAGCGGAGCCGGCGTACCGGACCGAGCAGCCGGAGTACCGCGCTGAGCCCGGCTACCGGGCCGAGCCGGGCTACCGCGCTGAGCCGGAGTACCGCGCTGAGCCCGGCTACCGGGCCGAGCCGGACTACCGGGCCGACCCGGGTTATCGGGCCGAGCCGGACTACCGGGCCGAGCCGAGGTACCGGGCCGAGCCCGAGCCGCCGGCACGCGGCCCCGACCCGGTCCCGTCGCGCTACGCGTTGCTGGACAACGGCTACCGACCGGGCGACCCGCCGGTGGAATCGCGGTACGCCCTGCTGGAGACCGGCTACCAGCCGGAGACCGGCTACCCGGCCGCCGCGCCACCGCCCCCGCCGGTCGCCCCGCCGCCCGCGCCACCGGTCGCCGTGCCGGTCACGCCGCCCGTTCCGCCACCACCCGCCCCGGCGATCGGCTCGGCGGTCGCCGAACGTGCCCACCCGGCCCGGATCGAATGGCGCCCAACGGCCGTCGACCAGGAGCAGGAGCGCGCCAACGGGGTGCTCCAACGGGACTTGGGCACGCCCCGGGTGTTCGCCTTCGCCAACCCCAAGGGCGGGGTGCACAAGACGACCGCCACCGTGCTCGCCGCGGCGACGGTCGGCAGCGTCCGCGGCAAGGGCGTGCTGGCCTGGGACGACAACGAGCTGCGCGGCACCCTCGGCCTGCGCGCCGGCAGCGCCCGGCACGCCCGGACGATCCGGCATCTGATCAGCGACCTGGCCCAGATCGAGATCCTGGAGGGCGCGACCCTGCTGGACCGGCTGGACGACTACCTGCGGCACGCCTCCGACGGCTCGTACGACGTGCTGGCCGGCGAGGAGAGCCCGCGCTTCGCGCAGCGGTTGGACCAGTTCACCGTCCGACGGGTGCTGGAGCTGCTGCGGCGTACCCACGACGTGGTCTGCGTGGACACCGGCAACAACGTGGAGAGCCCCAACTGGCGCACGGTGATGCAGGCCGCCGACCAGCTGGTGGTGACCACAGTGCCCCGGGAGGACGCGGCGTTCAGCGCGGACTGGATGCTCGACCTGCTGCACGAGGAGGGCATGGGCGAGTTGGCGGACAACGCGATCACCCTCATCTCCTGCCCGACCCCGGGTCGCTCGACGCTCCAGGACGACCTGGAGCGGCACTTCGCCACCCGTACCCGGGGCGTGGCCGTCGTGCCGTACGACCCGGCTCTGGAGACCGGGTCGTCGATCGAGTACCACCAGCTCCAGCCGGAGACCCGGCAGGCGTGGCTGCGGGCGGCGGCGATGATGGTGGAGCCGTTCGCCCGGTGAGCTGGTCTGCCGCCACCGGAGCCCCGGCCGCGCACCGGGCCTGAGAGGATCATCGGGTGAGCCCGGACAACCCCGACCGTGAGCGGCCCGTCGACGAGGCCGATCAACCCGCGCCACCCCGTACGCCGGATGCGAAACCGCCGGAGGTCGACCCGTCGGCCGGGACAGCGCCGGGCGAGTTCGGTCCGGGTCAGCTGCCGGCCTCGGCGGCGTACCAGAGCTCGCTGGAGCTTCGGTTCGACGAACCGCGTCGTCCGCTGCGTGCGCTGGCGACGGTGCTGGGCGCCGTGCTCGCGCTGGCCGCGCTGGGCGTTCCGCTCGGCCTGCTCTGGGCCGTGCTCGCGCCGGACACCCCGGTGCTCAAGACCGCCGAGGGGGCAATCTACGCCGAGCCGCAACCGGAGCAGCCGATCGCCGCCGACGGCTGGTTCAGCCTGCTCGGGCTCGCCTTCGGGCTGCTCGTGGCGCTCACCCTGTGGTTCGTGCTGCGTCGGCGGCGTGGCCCGGTCGGGTTGCTCGCCGCGGTGCTCGGCACCCTGGTCGCCGCGCCGGTGGCCTGGCAGGTGGGACGGCGGATCGGTCTTGGCACCTTCGAGCGGCTGCTGGCGACCGCCCCGGCCGGGCAGGCCTTCAGCAAACCCGCCGACCTGCGGGCCGGCGGAGTGGACTGGCTGCTCGGCGTGCTGCCGGTGCCGCACGGCAACCTGCTGCTGCCGGCGTTCGGGGCCGCGGTCATGTACACCCTGCTGGCCGGCTGGTCGCGGTGGCCGGGGCTACGCCCGGAGCCCGAGCCGGGGGAGTTCAGTTGGGTGTCGGCGGGGACGCCAGCTCCGACAACGGCACCGGAACCGCCCGCACCTGACGCAGCAGAGCCGCCTCGCGGTTGAGCAACCGCAGCTCGGCGCGGAGTCGGGAGGCGGTGTCGTCGATCGCCAGCAGCCGCTGCCGGTCGTCGACGGTGAGCGCCGCGGTCGCCGCCACCAGGTGCGAGAGCACGGTCGGGTCCTCCGGCAACTGCTCGGAGATCTCCTCCGGGTCGGAGCGGATCAGGCCGAGGTACTGCCGGAACACCGCGATCACCCGGGCGGCCAGCAGATCGGCCACCTCGTCCGGGCCGCCCGGGTCGGGCAGCCACTCGACGTCGGCGGTCAGGTAGGGCTCGGCGCTGTCGTCGACCTCGGCGATGCGGAACCGGCGGCGGCCGACCGTGACGATGTCGAAACCACCGTCGGCCAACTCGGTCACCTGGCGCAGCTCGGCGGTGCAGCCCACCTCGTGCAGCGTCACCTCGCCGACGCTCGACCTGGCCGGGGCGCCGGCGGGACCGGCGGGCGCGACCTCCCAGCCGGCCTGGATGGCCACCACGCCGAACTCGCGCGGGGCACCCTCGGGCAGGCCGACCAGATGCCGGACCAGCGCCCGGTAGCGCTCCTCGAAGATGTGCAGCGGCAGCACCAACCCGGGAAAGAGCACCGTTGCGAGCGGGAACACCGGCAGCCGTGCGGTCACATGGTCGAGCCTAACCAATCTCGGCACCAAGGGCGTGGCCCGGCTCACTGTCCCGGCGGACGGGCGGCTCGGGTGGACGTCGGGACGGCCGCCTAGACTCGCAAGGGTGCTGAATCGGATCGACCTGCGCGACGGTCTCGCTGACCCGCGCCGCCTGCTGCCCCGTGCCCAGCTCGACGTGTCCGTCGCCGTCGAGCGCATCCGGCCCCTGGTGGAGGCGGTCCGTGAGCATGGGTACCCAGCGATCCAGGAGGCGAGCGTTCGGTTCGACGGCATCTCCCCGGAGGTGCTGCGAGTGCCGGTCGAGGCGATCACCGAGGCGGAGGGGGTGCTCGACCCGGCGGTGCGTGCCGCGCTGCTGGAGTCCATCACCCGGGCCCGTCGGGTGCACGCCGACCAGCGGCGCACCGACCACACCACGAAGGTGGTGCCCGGCGGCACCGTCACCGAGCGGTGGCTGCCGGTCGACCGGGTCGGCCTCTACGTGCCCGGTGGCCTGGCGATGTACCCGTCGACAGTGGTGATGAACGTGGTGCCCGCCCAGGCGGCCGGGGTGCGTTCGCTGGTGGTGGTCAGCCCGCCGCAGAAGGACAACGGCGGCCTGCCCGATCCCCGGGTGCTCGCCGCGTGCGCGCTGCTCGGCGTCGACGAGGTCTACGCCGTGGGCGGGGCCCAGGCGGTGGCGATGCTGGCGTACGGCGCTGCGGTGGATCCGGCGGGTGAGCTGCGGTGCGACCCCGTCGACCTGATCACCGGCCCCGGCAACATCTGGGTGACCGCCGCCAAGCGGCTGCTGCGCGGCGTGGTCGGCATCGACGCCGAGGCCGGGCCGACCGAGATCGCCATCCTGGCCGACGACACCGCCGACCCGGCGCACGTGGCCGCCGACCTGATCAGTCAGGCCGAGCACGACCCGCTGGCCGCGAGCGTGCTGGTCACCCCGTCGGTGGCGCTGGTCGAGGCGGTCGAGGCGGAGTTGGCCCGGCAGGTGCCGGCGACAAAGCACACCGAGCGGGTCACCACGGCGCTGACCGGTGAGCAGAGCGGCGTGGTCCTGGTCGATGACCTCGAGGCTGGGCTGCGGGTGGTCGACGCGTACGCGGCCGAGCACCTGGAGATCCAGACGGTGGACGCCCGGGAGTGGGCGCTGCGGGTCCGCAACGCTGGGGCGATCTTCGTGGGCGCCTGGTCGCCGGTGTCGCTCGGGGACTACTGCGCCGGCTCCAACCACGTGCTGCCCACCGGCGGCTGCGCCCGGCACTCCTCCGGGCTGTCCGTGCAGTCCTTCCTGCGCGGCGTGCACCTGATCGAATACACCGAGGCCGCGCTGCGCGAGGTGGCCCCGCACGTGGTCACCCTGGCCAACGTGGAGGACCTGCCCGCGCACGGCCAGGCGGTCCAGGCCCGTTTCCCGGGAGGGCCGGCGTGAGCGAGCGCAGCGAGCGAACCAGCTGGCTCAGTCGACTGGCGTCTCAGGTCGCCTTCTCGCGAAGCGGGGAGGCGGCATGAGTAACCTGGACGATCTGCCGATCCGGGCCGACCTGCGGGGGCTGTCGCCGTACGGGGCGCCGCAACTGGACGTGCCGGTGCGGCTCAACACCAACGAGAACTCGCACCCGGTGCCGGAGCCGGTGGTCGAGGCGATCGGCAAGGCGCTCGCGACCGAGCTGCGCGAGCTGAACCGCTATCCGGACCGGGACGCGGTGGCGCTCCGCGCCGACCTGGCCGAATATCTGGGGCACGGGCTCACCGTCGAGCAGGTGTGGGCGGCCAACGGCTCCAACGAGATCCAGCAGCAGCTGCTCCAGGCGTTCGGCGGGCCGGGGCGCAGCGCGCTCGGCTTCGTTCCGGCGTACTCGATGCACCCGCTGCTGGCCCTCGGCACCAGCACCCGGTGGGTGCCCGCCGCGCGCGGCGTCGACTTCGGGTTGACCGCCGAGGAGGCGGTCGCCCAGGTCCGCGAGCACCAGCCGGACGTGGTCTTCCTCTGCTCGCCGAACAACCCCACCGGCACGGCACTGGACCCGGCGGTGATCGCCGCGGTGCTCGACGTCGCGCCCGGCATGGTGGTCGTCGACGAGGCGTACGCCGAGTTCGCCCGACCCGGGACGGTCAGTGCCCTCGCGGTGCTGCCCGGCCACCCACGGCTGGTGGTCACTCGGACGATGAGCAAGGCGTTCGGCTTCGCCGGTGGCCGGCTGGGTTACCTGGCCGCCGACCCGGCGGTGGTGCGCGCGGTGCAGCTCGTCCGTTTGCCGTACCATCTCTCCGCGCTCACCCAGGCTGCCGCGCGCGCGGCGGTGGCTCACCGCGACGCCCTTCTCGGTACGGTGAGCGCGATCATGGCGCAGCGGGACCGGATCGTGGCGACGCTGCGGGAGCGGGGGTTGCGGGTCGCCGACAGCGACGCCAACTTCGTGCTCTTCGAGGTGGGCGGCGACCAGACCGTCGTCTGGAACGCCCTGCTGGCGCAGGGGGTGCTGGTCCGTGACGTCGGCCTGCCCGGCTGGCTGCGGGTGACCGCCGGCACCGCCGCCGAGACCGACGCCTTCCTTTCTGCAATGGAGACTTCGCAATGAGTCGGACCGCCCGGGTGGAACGGATCACCAAGGAGACCAAGGTCCTCGTCGAGATCGATCTCGACGGCACCGGTGCCGCCGAGATCAGCACCGGCGTCGGCTTCTACGACCACATGCTGCACCAGATCGCCCGGCACGGCGGCTTCGACCTGACCGTGCGCACAGTGGGTGACCTGGAGATCGACGCGCATCACACGATCGAGGACACCGCGCTCGCCCTGGGTGCGGCGTTCGACCAGGCGCTGGGCGACAAGGCCGGCATCCGGCGGTACGGCTCGGCGACCGTGCCGATGGACGAGGTGCTGGTCCGGGCCGCGGTGGACCTCTCCGGTCGGCCGTACGTGGTGCACGACGAGCCGGTGCTCGCCCCCTACATCGGCCCGGTGTACGCGACCAGCATGACCCGGCACATCTGGGAGTCCTTCGGCCAGGCGGCCCGGGTCACGCTGCACGTCGACGTGCTGCGGGCGGCCCGGCCGGGTGGTCACCCGGACGCGCACCACGTGGTGGAGGCGCAGTTCAAGGCGGTCTCCCGCGCGTTGCGCGAGGCCACCTCGATCGACCCGCGTTCTGCCGGAGCGATCCCGAGCACGAAGGGCGCGCTCTGATGAGCGCGAGGAGTGCAGCGCAGCGGAGCCTCGCAGTCGCGAATGAAAGGTGGCTCTGATGGGTGCCGCGTTGCCGACGTTGCTGCTGGTTCTGGCCGGGGTGCTGGTGGGCGGCACCTGGTCGCTCTACCGGCAGGGCGCGCCGAAGGCCGCCGTGCTGATCACCGCGGGGCTCGCGGTGCTCGCCACGGTCGCCGGGGTGCTGCGGCTGCTGCCGGAGAACGGGTGATCGGGGTGACGACATGAGTGACGTGGTGGTGCTCGACTACGGCTCGGGCAACCTGCGCTCGGCGGAGCGGGCGCTGGCCGCCGCCGGAGCGGACGTCCGGGTGACCGGCGACCTGGCCGCAGCGGCTGCCGCGGATGGTCTGGTGGTGCCGGGTGTGGGCGCGTACGCGGCGTGCATGGCGGGGATCGAGGCGTTGGGCGCCGGTCCGGTGATCGCCGAACGGGTGGCTGCTGGCCGGCCGGTGCTCGGCATCTGCGTGGGCATGCAGGTGCTCTTCGAGCACGGTGACGAGCACGGAGTGGTGACCAAGGGGCTGGGGCTGCTGCCCGGCGGGGTGACCCGGCTGGCCGCCACCAGGTTGCCGCACATGGGCTGGAACACGGTCCGGGCTCCGCGGGAGTCGGTGCTGTTCGCCGGGTTGACGGAGCAGAGCCGGTTCTACTTCGTCCACTCGTACGCGATGGGCGACCCGGCGGCGCTGGCCGCTGCCGGTGCCACGGTGACCACCGCCCACCACGACACGGATTTCGTCGCGGCGGTGGAGCGTGGCTCGTTGTCGGCGGCCCAGTTCCACCCGGAGAAGTCCGCCGACACCGGTGCCGCGCTGCTGCGCAACTGGCTCGCCACGTTGCCCAGCGGTGACTGAGCACGGTCGCGCGGTGCCCGAGCGGCGGGCGTCGCGGTGAGCCGGGAGCGCGCCCGCCGGCGGGCGGAGCGGGAGGCCGAGCAGGCCCGGGAGCGGGCGGTCCGGCAGCGCCAGGTCGCCCGGCGGCAACGCCGTCGCGCGGTGGTCCGCAGCCTGACGCCGCGGCTGCGGCGGGGTCGCTCCGGGCGGCTGGCCCGGCACACTCGGGGTGAGCGGGCCGCGATCGTGCTGCTCACCGGCGCGGCGTTGATCATGATCTGGACGTTCGTCGACAACCTGGCGTTGCGTATCGCGCTGATCGTGCTCTTGCTGCTCGTACTGCCGGCGATCGTGGTGATCGCCCTGGACCGTCGTACCTGATCGAGGAGAAGACCTTGAGCCTCACCCTGTTACCCGCCGTGGATGTCGCTGACGGCCGGGCCGTCCGGCTCGTTCAGGGCGCCCTCGGAAGCGAGAGCATCTACGGTGACCCGTTGGACGCGGCGCTGGCCTGGCAGCAGGACGGCGCGGAGTGGATCCACCTGGTCGACCTGGACGCGGCGTTCGGTCGGGGCACCAACGCGCACCTGCTCGCGGAGGTGGTGCGCCAGTTGGACGTGAAGGTGGAGCTCTCCGGGGGCATCCGTGACGACGAGTCGCTGCGCGCGGCGCTGGGCACCGGAGCGGCCCGGGTGAACATCGGGACCGCCGCCCTGGAGGACCCGGTCTGGTGTGACCGGGTGGTCGCGGAGTACGGCGACCGGGTGGCCATCGGGCTGGACGTGCGGGGTCACACCCTGTCGGCGCGGGGTTGGACCCGCGACGGCGGTGACCTGTACGAGGTGCTGGAGCGACTGGACAAGGCGGGCGCGAGTCGGTACGTGGTCACCGACATCACCAAGGACGGCACGATGCGCGGGCCGAACCTGGATCTGCTGCGCGAGGTGTGTGCCCGTACGGACCGGCCGGTGATCGCCTCGGGCGGGGTGTCCACCCTGGACGACCTGCGGGCGTTGGCGACCCTGGAGTCGGCCGGGGTGGAGGGCGTGATCGCCGGCAAGGCGCTCTACGCGGGTGCCTTCACGGTGGCCGAGGCGCTGCGGACGCTGGCCGAGGCATGACGACGACACGGCTGGGGTCGGGCGGCCCGTGGGAGCAGCGCTACGGGTACTCCCGGGTGGTCCGGGCTGGTGAGCGGGCCTGGACGGCCGGTTGCACGGCGACGGTGGACGGCCGGGTGGTGCACGTCGGTGACGCGGCCGCGCAGACCGCGCAGGCGCTGCGGATCGGGCTGGCCGCGCTGGCAGAGGTGGGTGCGGAGCCGGGCGATGTGGTCCGTACCAGGATGTACGTGACGGACCGACTGCACGCCGACGAGGTGGGCCGGGCGCACAACGCGGTCTTCGGCGCGGTCCGGCCGGCGGCCACCCTGGTGGTGGTGGCCGGCCTGTTGGACCCGGAGCACCTGGTCGAGGTGGAGTTGGAGGCGTACCTCGGCGATCGCTGAGGTACCCGCCCAGGCGGCCTGCTGGGCCGTCCCGCGCCCCGATAAGTTGTGCACAACTTAATTGTGGGCTACGGTTCAGCGGTGACCGATGACCTGGTGCTGCGCAGGCAGGTGTGCTTCGCGCTCTACGCCGCGTCGCGCGCACTGACCGACGTCTACCGGCCGATCCTCGACGAGGTCGGGTTGACCTACCCGCAGTACCTGGCGCTGCTGGTGCTCTGGGAGCGCCCCGACGACGCCCCCACGGTGTCCGAGTTGGGTGCCGAGCTGCGGCTGGACTCCGGCACGCTCTCCCCGCTGCTCAAGCGGCTGGAGGGGGCGGGCCTGGTGGTGCGGCGGCGGTCGGCCCGCGACGAGCGGCGGGTCGAAGTGGGCCTCACCGAGCAGGGCCGGGCGCTGCGCGAGCGGCTCTGCGACGTTCCCCTGCGGATCGCCCTGGCCACCGGGCTGGGCTTCGACGAGCTCGTCGCGCTGCGCGACACCCTCACCCGGGTCACCGACACCATCCACCGACAGAAGGAGCAGTGACCACCATGCAGGTTGTCTACACCGCGTCCGCGACCGCCACCGGCGACGGCCGGGACGGCCACGTCGAGACCTCCGACGGCACGTTCGCACTCGATCTGGCCGTGCCGAAGGAGATGGGCGGCGCCGGTGGCGCGGCCAACCCCGAGCAGCTCTTCGCCGCCGGTTACGCGGCCTGCTTCCACAGCGCGCTGCGGCTGGTGGCCCGCCGGGCCAAGGCCGACGTGACCGGTTCCGTGGTCGGCGCCGAGGTGGGCATCGGCCCGAACGGCAGCGGCGGCTTCGGGCTCACCGTGCAGCTCGTCGTCGACCTGCCCGCCGCGCCCCGCGAGGTCGCCGAGCAGATCGTCGAGCAGGCCCACCAGGTCTGCCCGTACTCCAACGCCACCCGTGGCAACGTCGACGTCACCCTGACCGTCCGCGAGACCCTGACCGCGTGACCTCGCGGCCCCAGGCCCCCATCCGCGGACGAGAGGACGACCACCCTGTGACCAGCAACCGTGAGATCCACCTGGCCAGCCGCCCCCAGGGCTGGCCCACCGAAGACACCTTCCGGCTCGTCGAAACCGAGGTTCCGACGCCCGGACCGGGCCAGATCGTGGTCCGCAACCAGTACATGTCCGTCGACCCGTACATGCGCGGACGGATGAACGACGTCAAGTCGTACGTGCCGCCGTTCGCGCTCGACGCGGTGCTCGACGGTGCCGCGATCGGTGAGGTGGTGGCCAGCGAGGCGGCGGACATCGCCGTCGGGACCACCGTCCTGCACGGGCTGGGCTGGCGGGAGTACGCGCTGCTCGACGCCGCCGCGGCCCGCCCCGTCGACCCGACCATCGCCCCGGTCAGCGCGTACCTGAGCGTGCTCGGCATGATCGGGTTGACCGCGTACGCCGGGCTGCTGGAGGTGGCCGCGATGAAGCCCGGCGAGACGGTCTTCGTCTCCGCCGCGGCCGGCGCGGTGGGCAGCCTGGTCGGCCAGATCGCCAAACTCAAGGGCGCCGGCCGGGTGATCGGCAGTGCCGGCTCGCCGGCCAAGGTCGAGCGGCTGCGGGCGCTGGGCTTCGACGCCGCCTTCGACTACCACGACGGGGTCCGCGAGTCGCTGCGGGCGGCCGCCCCGGACGGTGTCGACGTCTACTTCGACAACGTCGGCGGTGACCACCTGGAGGCCGCCATCTCGGCCATGAACCTGCACGGTCGGGCCGCAATCTGCGGCATGATCTCGCAGTACAACGCCACCGAACCGTCGGCCGCGCCGCGCAACCTGGCGCTTGTCATCGGCAAGCGGCTCACCCTGCGCGGCTTCCTGGTCAACGACCACAACGACGTGCGGGCGGCGTTCGTGCGCGACGTCTCGGGCTGGCTGCGCGACGGCACGCTGTCCTACGACGAGACGATCGTGGACGGCATCGAGAACGCACCGAGCGCGTTCCTCGGCCTGCTGCGCGGCGACAACCTCGGCAAGATGCTCGTCCGCGTGTGACGCAGACCTCTCTCTCGGCGGTCGACCTGATGGGGTCGACCGCCGTGCCGCGTGCGGAGGATAGGCTCGCGGCATGACGGTGGCGGTACGGGTGATCCCCTGTCTGGACGTGGACGCCGGGCGGGTGGTCAAGGGGGTCAACTTCCTCGACCTGCGTGACGCCGGCGATCCGGTGGAGCTGGCCGCCGCGTACGACCGGGCCGGCGCGGACGAGTTGACGTTCCTCGACGTCACCGCGTCCTCGAGCGACCGGGGCACCATGCTCGACGTGGTGCGCCGCACCGCCGAGTCGGTGTTCATCCCGCTGACCGTCGGCGGTGGGGTGCGGCAGGTCGCCGACGTGGACACGCTGCTGCGCGCCGGTGCGGACAAGGTCGGCGTGAACACCGCCGCCATCGCCCGTCCGGAGCTGATCGCCGAGATCGCCGACCGGTTCGGCCGGCAGGTGCTCGTGCTCTCCCTCGACGTGCGGCGCTCGCCGAACGGCGGCACGCCCAGCGGCTTCGAGGTCACCACCCACGGGGGTCGGCGTGGCACCGGCATCGACGCCGTGTGGTGGGCGCACCGGGGCGCCGAGTTGGGCGCGGGGGAGATCCTGCTCAACTCGATGGACGCCGACGGCACCAAGGCGGGCTTCGACCTGGAGTTGATCGCCGCGGTGCGCGCGGTGGTGGACGTGCCGGTGGTGGCCAGTGGGGGCGCCGGCGAGGTGGCCCACTTTCCGCCCGCGATCGGCGCCGGCGCGGACGCGGTGCTCGCCGCCAGCGTCTTCCACTTCGGCGAGCTGACCGTCGCCGAGGTCAAGGACGCGCTGCGCCTCGGCGGCCATCCGGTGCGCTGAGCAACTCAGCGCTCGCCGGAGTGCCCCTCCGCTGACCGACGCGGGGTGGGAATCGAACGGACCGCGTACTCCTGGACGGCAGCCGCGTGGTCGGCCTCGTCCAGGATCCAGTCCGCGCTGCCGGGCGCGTGCCGGCGGGTCAACACTCCCTGCACGGTGTCCACCATGGTCGCCACACCCGCGCGCGGGCGGGTACGCCACAGCTGCTCACCCTCGGCGGTGATCCGGAACCAGCCGTCGGCGACGCTGACCAGCCCGGCGCCGACCAACCGCTGGACCGCGGCCTCCACCTCGTGTCGCTGCGGAATCGCGTGGTTGAGGTGGTCGGCGGTGGAGAGCACGTCGGTCAGGCGGACGCCCTCCGGCCGCCGGCTTGTCGCCGACCGACGGTGCCGTCCGGCACCGCTCGCGATGACGAGCGACACGAAGATCCAGGCGTCGTTCCAGCGCCAACCGTTCTCCCCCATGCAGAGATGATGACGGCGCGCGTCGCGGAAGGGAACACCCACCCGCCAACCGGTGCGCGGCACCACCGCCATGTACCGGTTCGCGGACGGTCGGTGAGGGTTCAGCCGGTCGGGGTGGCCGGCGCGGGGTTGCCCGGCGGGGGCGCGGCGCTGTCCGGCGCGGTGCCCTCCGGCACGGCGAACAGTGGGATGAAGAACTGGGCCAACGGGCCGATGGCCAGCGCGTACGCGACGGTGCCCACGCCGACCTCGCCGCCGAGCCACCAGCCCAGGGCCAGCACGGTGACCTCGATGACGGTGCGCACCAGCCGGATCGACCGGCCGGGCCGGCGGGCCACGTACCCGGTCATCAGACCGTCGCGGGGGCCGGGCCCCAACTGGGCGCCGAGGTAGAGGGCGGTGGCGGCGCCGTTGGCGACGATCCCGGTGACCAGCATCGCGATCTGGACGCTGAGTGGGCCAGCCGCGGGTAGCAGGGCCAGTGTGGCGTCCACGACCAGGCCGATGACCACGACGTTGCTGACCGTGCCGAGACCGGGCCGCTGCCGCAGCGGGATCCAGAGCAGCAGGACCAGCGCGCCGACGCCGATGGTGACAGTGCCGAAGGAGAGCCCGGTCAGCTCGGAGAGCCCCTGGTGGAACACGTCCCACGGGTCGAGGCCCAGGTGGGAGCGGATCATCAGGGCCATGCTGAGGCCGTAGAGCGTGAGCCCGAGGTAGAGCTGGACCAACCGTCGAACCGGCCGGTGCCGCAGATTGCCAAGCAGTGCCATGCATGCCACCCTAGGTGCCAATCCTCGTCGAGGAAGAAGCCAATATTCGAGGAGTGGCTATGACCGGGCAGGTACGCGGCGTCCAATTGGCCCGTCTGCTCGGGCAGTGGCATGCATTGCCGGGCCGCCGCCGCAGCCCCGACTACGCCGCGCTGGCCGGCTCGGTGCGCGGGCTGCTCGCCGACGGCCGGCTGCCGCTGGGCGTCCGCCTCCCGGCCGAACGGGAGCTGGCCGAGGCGCTGCGGATCAGCCGGACCACGGTCACCGCCGCCTACCGGCAGCTACGCGAGACCGGGCACCTGGCCAGCCGTCGGGGCGCCGGCAGTTGGACGATGCTGCCCGGCAACCACCGGGTGGCCAGCACCGGCCTGTGGACCCCGCTGGACGACCGGGAGATGCTCGACCTCGGCGTCGCCGCGCTGGCCGCACCGCCGCAACTGCTGTCAGCCGCGCGGGCCGCCACCGAGGACCTGCCCCGCTACCTGAGCGGGGCCGGTTACCACCCGACCGGCATCATCGAGCTGCGCGAGGCGGTGGCCGACGCGTACACCGCCCGGGGTCTGCCCACCTCGGCCGACCAGATCATGGTCACCAGCGGCACCCAGCACGCACTGGATCTGGTGCTGCGGCTCGCCCTGGCCCCGGGTGGCACCGTGCTGGTCGAGTCCCCGACCTACCCCAACGCCCTCGCCGCGCTGGCCGGCCGGCGGGCCCGGATCAGCACCCACGGGCTGGCCGCCGACGGCGGCTGGGAGCCCGACCTGCTGCTGGGCACTCTCCGACAGACCCGGCCCAAGCTGGCCTACCTGATTCCGGAGTTCCAGAACCCGACGGGGCACCTGATGCCCGCCTCGCTGCGCGAGCGCGTGGTGGCCGCCGCGCACGCGGTCGGCACCGATCTGATCATCGACGAGTCCTTCGTGGACCTGTCGATGGACGGCACCGAGGTGCCGCCCCCGGTCGCCACCTACGACCGGCACAGCCGGGTGGTCAGCATCGGCGGGATGAGCAAGCCCTACTGGGGTGGCCTGCGGATCGGCTGGGTGCGCGCGTCCGCGCCGCAGGTGCAGCGGCTGGCCGCCGTGCGGGTCGGGGTCGACATGGCCAGCCCGGTGCTGGACCAACTGGTCGCGGTGCACCTGCTCGCCGACGCCGAGGCCATCGTCACCGACCGCCGCGTCCAGTTGGCCGTCCAGCGCGACGCCCTGCTCGGCGCGCTGGCGCACCAACTGCCGGAGTGGCGGGTCGCCGTGCCACGGGGTGGTGTGACGCTCTGGGCCGAGTTGGACGGCCCGGTCTCGAGCGCGCTGGCCCGGGCTGCGGAGGAGGTCGGCGTACGGCTGGCCCCCGGCCCCCGGTTCGGCCTGGACGGCACCCTGGAGCGCTTCCTGCGGCTGCCCTTCACCCTGCCCGCGGCGGACCTCGTGGAGGCCGTCGGGCGGATCGCGGCGATCCGCTACGACCTGGACCGGGCCGGCCGCCAGCGGTGGCGGGAGCCCGCCGTCATCGCCTGAGTCAGCGCCGAACCACCAGCGGCATAGCCCGGCACCATTATGCCGGGAATACATCATTCGCCCCAGCTCGGCTGCCAGACTCCCCTGGTGGGCCAGGACAGCGGGACACGCGGGGTTCGCCGCAGTGCGCCGGGCTCGCGGGCGACCCCGCTCGAACTCTTCTACGACCTGGTCTTCGTCTTCGCGTTCCTGCACGTCACCACGGCCACCGCCGGCAATCCGACCGCCCAAGGCCTGGTCCAGTGCCTGGTGCTGCTGGCCCTGCTCTGGTGGTGCTGGTCGGCGTTCGCCGTGCTGGGCAACCTGATCCGTACCGACCAGGGGATCGTCCCGGCGGTCGGCTTCGTCACCATCGCCGCCGCCTTCGTGCTGGCGCTGAGTCTGCCGAAGGCGTTCGTCGACCGTCCCGGTGGGCTGTTCGGTCCGCTGGTCTTCGCGACCTGCTACTTCCTCGTCCGGGTGAGCGAGAGTGTGATCTTCCTGTGGATCGGCCGCCGGAACCGCGACGTGCGTCGACGCTGGCAGCTGCTCGCCCTGCCGGCGGTCGTGGCCACGGCCCTCATCGTGGTCGCCGGGCTGCTGCCGCAGCGGCTCTTCGACGGAACAGCCGAGTCGGTGGCCCGCCTGCTGTGCTGGCTCGCGGCCCTCGGCGTGGAGTACGGGGCCGGCCTCGCGCTGCGGGGCACCGGGTGGACAGTGCTCTCCGCCGGGCACTGGGCGGAGCGGCACGGTCAGATCGTCCTGATCGCCCTCGGCGAGGCCATCATCGCACTCGGGTTCAGTCCCAGCGAAACCGCCGGTCTACCGCTGACCTGGCCGGTGCTGATCGCTGCGGTGCTCGGCATCGCGGTGGCCGCCGCGATGTGGTGGGCGTACTTCGACACCCTGGCGCTCGGCATGGAACAGACCCTGCACCGCACCCGCGACCCGGACGCGCGCGCCATCCTGGCCCGCAACGCCTACAGCTACCTGCACCTGCCGATCATCGCCGGTGTCATCCTGTTCGCGCTCGGGCTCAAGGGGCTGATCCACGAAGGCGCCGATCCCACCACACCGAGCTGGGGCGTTCCGCTGCCGAGCTTCGACCTGCTGGCGCTCTACGGTGGGGTCGCGCTCTACCTGCTCGCGCTCATCGTGCTCGGCCGGCGGATGCTCGGCGCCCCCCGTTGGCCCACGATCGGCGGGATCCTGCTGCTGATTGCGCTGGTGCCGGTTGCCGGGTCGCTACCCGAGCTGATCGCCTTGGCCATGTTGGCCCTGGCCACGGCGGTGGCGGTGGCGGCGCAGACGGTTGTCGACTCCCGGCGCCGGGCCGGGGTCCGGCAGATGGCGTTGGAGGAGCAGCTCGCGGCGGAAGAGGAGCAGACGAGGTGGCGGGGTCACCACCTGTGAGGGCCCCGTGCCGGCTTCCTCGCCGGCACGGGACCCTCGGTCGGCTCAGAGTTCGGCGAGGGTGCCGGCGTACATCTTGTCGATCTGGTCGGCGAAGTTGCTCTCCACCCCACGCCGCTTGATCTTCAACGACGGGGTGATCTCGCCGTCCTCGATCGTCAGGTCGCGCGGCAGGATGGCCACCTTCTTGATCGTCTCCCAACGGTTGAGCTTGGCGTTGAGCTGGGCGACGTACTCCTCGACCATCGTCTGGGCCTCGGCCGACGCGACGATCTCGGTGTAGCTGCGTCCTTCGAGGGGGCCGCCGGCGACCCAGCCCCGGATGGCGTCCGGGTCCAGGGTGACCAGCATCGTGCAGAAGTTGCGGGCCTGACCGACGACGACCGCCTGCGACGTGTACGGGCAGATGGCCTTGAACATCCCCTCGATGTGCGACGGCGCGATGTACTTGCCGCCCGAGGTCTTGACCAGGTCCTTCTTGCGGTCGGTGATGCGGAGGTAGCCCTGCTCGTCCAGGGTGCCGATGTCACCGGTACGGAAGAAGCCGTCCTCGGTGAACGAGGCGGCGGTCTCCTCCGGCAGGTTGTGGTAGCCGCGCATCACCGGCCGACCCCGTACCAGGATCTCCCCGTCGGTGTCGATCTTGCACTCCAGGTCGCCCATCGCCCGGCCCACGGTGCCGATCCGCAGCCCGGCCGGCGGGTTGACGAAGTTGCCGGCGCTGGTCTCGGTCAGGCCGTAGCCCTCGGAGATCGGCAGGTTCGCGGCGGCGAAGAAGGTGGCGATCTCCGGGCTGAGCGGCGCCGCACCGGACACCAGCACCCGCATCCGGCCGCCCAGGCGGGCCTGGAGCTTGCTGAACACCAGCTTCTCGGCCAGCCCGTAGCGCAGCTTCAGCCCGGCCGGCACCGGCTTGCCGGCCTGCTCCAGGGTGATTTTCTCCTTGCCGACGCCGACGGCCCAGCCGAAGATCTTCGCCTTCGCGCCGCCGGCGCCCTGCGCGGTGGTCACGGCCTTGTTGTAGACCTTCTCGAACACCCGGGGAGCGCCGCACATCAGCGTCGGACGGATGACCGAGAGGAGCTCGACCAGCTTGTCCACCCGCCCGTCGACGTAGGTCGGCAGGCCGACGTGGATGGCGCCGCAGAGCAGGGTCTTGCCGAACGAGTGGGCCAGCGGCAGCCACAGGTACTGCAGGTCGTCGTCGCGCAGCAGCCCGACCTCCGCCTGCGCCACGGCCTCCCAGCACCAGCCGCCGTGCAGCAGCTCGACGCCCTTTGGCTGGCCGGTGGTGCCGGAGGTGTAGATCAGGGTGGCCAGGTGGTCCGGGCCGATGCCGGCCACCAGCATGTCGATCAGCTCCGGCTCGGCGGCCAGCGCCTGGGTGCCGCGCTCCTCCAGGTCGGCGAGCGTCAACTGCGCGATCGGGGCGTCCGGGTCGACGGCGCCATCAAGGAGCACCACGTGGGTGAGCGCGGGCAGGGATGCCCCGGCGATCTTCGCCGCCTGGGCCGGGTTCTCCGCGAACAGCACCTTCGACCCGGAGTCGGCGATGATGTACGTCGCGTCGGCCGGCTCGGTGGTGGGGTAGACGGTGGTGGTCGCGCCGCCGGCGCACATGATGCCGAGGTCGGCGATCACCCATTCCAGCCGGGTGTTCGCGAGGATCGCGACCGGGTCCTCCTGGCCGACGCCCAGGCCGTGCAGGCCGGCGGCGACCGCCTTGGCGCGCTGGGCGACCTGCGCCCAGGTCAGCCAGACGGGCCCCGAGTCGTCGGAGTTCGGGGACGCGAACGCGTTCCGGTCGGGGGTGGCCGCCACGCGCTTGAGGAACATGTCCGGGATGGAACGGTACGGTACATCGAGAGCCATCGCTGTAGCCGCCTTCGGGGGTGGTGGCGTGACGGTCGTCACGTCATGATGGTTACCGAAGAGTATTGCCTGTTGCCGTGCATCGGCTAGCCCTGGTGATCGTCCGGCCGGCCCATCCCACCAACCGGTACGGCCGATCAGGCGTACCGGGCAGCCCCCACTGACCAGTCGTAGGTGGCCCGGACCCAGTTGCGCCGCGCGGCCAGGGCGTCGCGGATTCCGTCGTCGCCGACGGCGCGCAGCGCCTCCTCCGCGTCCAGGTACGTCGCCAGCCCCTGGTTGAACCGATGTGCCGCACTCCGGAGCGCTGCCGCCTCGTCCGCGTCGCTGTCCTGGCCGAGCACCGTGACCAGGTTGTGCACGTCCGGGTCGGCCTGGCTCTCCTTGCCGTAGGAGAAGAGGTCGTTGCACCAGCAGACCAGGTCCACCGCCAGCAGGTCCAGGGCGACCAGCCCCGGATCGGCGCGCTGGGCCGGCCCGGAGGGCCGCGTCGACGCCAGGTCGGTCAGGGTGAGGCAGGGGTGCACGCCGCCGATGTGCCGGCGTAGCTGCACGTACTCCGCCACCTCGGGCACGCGCCGACGTTCCCGGTTGCCCGCCTCCCAGAGCAGCGCCAACAGGTACTCGCGCATCTGGCTGACGAACCGCAGCAGCAGTCCAGCGTGATCGTGCAGTCGGGTCCGGCGGCAGAGATCGTGCAGCGCGTCACCCAGTGGCCCGACGGCGGGCGGTACGACGTTCGGGTCACCGCACCGGTCCAGCACGTCGAGCAGGGTGCTGATCGCCGGGCCCAGTCGGACCGGGTCGGCGCCGAGGCCGTCCTCGTCGCAGGCGTCGTCCATCACGAAGAGCCAGCTGATCAGGTCGGTGAGCAGCCGCAGGCCCTCCACCGAGCCGTCCGGGCAGGCGCGGCCGGCCAGTCCAGCGGCGTCGGCCCGCTCCAGGCGGTGCACACGTTGGCCGGAATCGACCAGCCCGAACGTGCGCGCCCACTCGATGCTCTCACCCGCCACCTGATCCGTGGCCCCGTGGCGCCCCGTCGGGAACGGCGGTTCCCGCAGCGCCGAAATCGCGAAGTCCCGCACAGTGTGCCCCCACTCCGTGCCGCCCGGCGCGGTGAAGCGTACGGGAGGAGGCATCAGCGTTTATCGTTGGGCCTGGAAATTCTACAGGCGTCCCGTGGCCGTTTACGTACAGGCGGTCACATGCCCAGGTTGGCGGCGCGCAGCCGCCGAGCAGCCTCCGCTGAGCCGTTCAGTTGGACCCGGGCCACCCGTTGCCGGCCCGAGAAGAACAGCACCAGCTCGGCCGGGGCGCCGACCAGGCGCAGTGGCTCACCACCGCGACCGAGGGAGACCTCACCGTGGCCGGGCGCCTGCACGTAGAGGTCGGCCGGAAAGCGCCGCAGTGCCAGCCGGGCCATCGGAGCCGCGCGTTTCCAGAGCGCGCTCTGCATGCCGGTGGGCAGATCGCGCGGCTGCCACCCGGAGCCGGCCCGCCGGACGTCCTCGTGATGGATGAAGAACTCCATCATGTTGGCCAGCTCGTCGGTCAGCGGGTTGCTGACCGGGCTCCACAGCGGCGGTCGGCGCACCTGTGCCACCAGCTCGGGGTAGGGCCGTGCGGCGAGTCGCCGACGAACCCGCTCGGCGTAGCCGCGCAGCGGCGGCAGCACGATCCCGCCCGCCGCGTCCGGACGGCGCTCCCGCAGCACCAGATGCGCGGCGAGGTCACGGGTCGCCCAGCCCTCGTTGATGGTCGGGGCGTCCGGCCCGAGGGCCAGTAGAAGATCGGCCAGCGCCTTGCGCTCGGCTCGGGCGTACCGCGGCATGGCCCGATCGTAGGCCCGGTGGCCCGTCGCCGCGCGACAGCGGACGCCGATCGGCGCCGCCGTCCGGTACGTGATGGTCGACATATCCAGTCAGGGTCGGCGGCACTGGCCCCGACCGGTAAGGATGAGGGAGATAATTGCGGCTTACGGCGGGGGAGAGCGTGGCGAGCAAGACAAGTCGGGACGTTCTCAGTCGAGGGCTGGGGGTCCTGCGGCAGGCGATCCGTGAGCAGCCGCGGATCTTCGCGGTGGCGGTCGTCGGCAGCGTGCTCTTCGGCGGGATGATCATTGTCAGCGCCCGGGTCGTCGGGTCGGTCATCGGTGAGGTGGCGCTTCCGGCCATCGAACGCGGCGAGGTGGGCGCCGGCAGCCTGGTGCTGGCCGCGACCGCGCTGTTCGGGATCAGCGTGCTGCGGGTCGTGGGCATCTTCGGCCGTCGGCTCGGCGCCGGCTACATGCAGTACCGCCTCCAGGCCTCCTACCGCCGCAGGGTGACCCGTCGGTACCTGGAGCTGCCGCTGTCCTGGCACCACCGCAACTCCACCGGCACCCTGCTGTCCAACGCCAACTCCGACGTGGAGGCGGCCTGGTACCCGATCGCGCCGCTGCCGTTCGCCGTCGGCACGTTGGTGATGCTGATCGGCGCGATCGTGTCGCTCTTCGCCACCGACTGGGCGCTCGCCCTGGTCGGGCTCGCGGTCTTCCCCGCGCTGTTCGCCCTCAACGTCGTCTACTCCCGCCGGATGGCCCCCCGGCAGGCCCGGGCACAGCGCCTGCGCGCCGAGGTCAGCGGCATCGCCCACGAGAGCTTCGACGGCGCCCTGGTGGTCAAGACGATGGGCCGCGAGGCCCAGGAGACCGCCCGGTTCGCGGGCCGCGCCGGTGAGCTGCGCGACTCGCTGATCGCGGTCGGCCGGCTGCGCGGCATCTTCGACCCGCTGCTGGAGACGCTGCCCAGCCTCGGCACCCTCGCCGTGCTGGTGGTCGGGGCGTTCCGGCTGCGCCAGGGCGCCATCAGCGTGACCGAGCTGGTCAGTGTGGCCTTCCTCTTCACCGTGCTGGCCTTCCCGGTGCGGGCCATCGGTTGGGTGCTGGCCGAGCTGCCGCGCAGCGTCGCCGGCTGGGACCGGGTGCGCCGGGTGCTCGACGCCACCGGCGAGATGCCGTACGGGCAGCGGGTGCTCGACCCGGCCGGCGCCGGCCCGGCCACCCTCACCTTCACCGACGTGCATTACTCCTACCCGCCGGCCGAAGCGCACCCGCCCGGCGCGCAGGTCCTCGGCGAGGTCGGCTTCACGGTGCCGTCCGGTCGGACGGTGGCCCTGGTGGGGCCCACCGGCGCCGGCAAGTCCACCATCGCCTCGCTGGCGGTGCGCCTCGTCGACCCGGACTCCGGCACGGTGAGCCTGGACGGCGTGGACGTGCGCGAGCTGACCTCCGCGTCGTTGGCCGGCACGGTGGCACTGGTCGCCCAGGTGCCCTTCATCTTCGACGACACGGTCCGCGCCAACATCGCCCTCGACCGGCCCGGTGTCGACGACGAGGTGGTCTGGGCGGCGCTGCGGCTGGCCGAGGCGGACGGGTTCGTCGCCGCGCTGCCCGATGGTCTGGACACCATGGTCGGCGAGCGGGGCACCTCGCTCTCCGGCGGTCAGCGGCAGCGGCTCACCCTGGCCCGCGCGCTGGCCGGCCGACCGCGCCTGCTGGTGCTCGACGACGCGACGAGCGCGGTCGATCCTCGAGTGGAGGCGGCCATCCTGGCGGGGCTGCGGTCGTCGACCACGGAGGCGGGAGTTCCGGCCGCGTCGATCCTGGTGGTGGCGTACCGCCGGGCCACCATCGCGCTCGCCGACGAGGTCATCTACGTGGAGCAGGGACGGGTGGTCGCCCGCGGCACCCACAGCGAGTTGTTGGCCACCGTGCCCGGCTACGTCGACCTGGTCACCGCCTACGAGCAGGCCGAGGTGGAGCGGGCACAGGAAAGTTCCTACGGCGACGACGTGGCGCCGCTGCCGTCGGGCCTGGAGATCGAGGTGGATCGGTGAGCGCGAGGAGTGCAGCGCAGCGGAGCCCCGCAGTCGTGAACGAGAGGCGGGCCCGGTGAGCGCGAGGAGTGCAGCGCAGCGGAGCCCCGCAGTCGTGAACGAGAGGCGGGCCCGGTGAGCGTGACTACGGAAACGAGTGACACGCCGGAGGCGCGGCAGGAGACGACCTGGCAGACCCTGCGTCGGGGCCTGGCGCTCTCGCCGGAGCTGCGGATCGGTCTGGCCGGCACGTTGGCCCTGGCGTTGGTCTACATGGTCGGTCGGGTTGCCGTGCCGGTCGCCGTGCAACAGGGCATCGACCGGGGCCTCGTCGGTGGTCTGAATCTGAACGTGGTCTGGACGGTGGTGGCGATCACCGCGGCGATCCTGACGATCACCACGATCTGTGGCTACCTGATGATGCGCCGGCTGTTCACGGTCAGCGAGACGGCGCTGGCCAACGTCCGGACGCGCGCGTTCCGCCACGTGCACGACCTGTCGATGTTGCACCAGCAGTCGGAGCGGCGCGGTTCGCTGGTCTCGCGGGTCACCAGCGACGTGGACCAGATCACCCAGTTCCTCCAGTGGGGCGGGGTGATCCTGCTGGTCAACCTCGGTCAGCTGGTGGTCACCACCGCCGTCATGCTGGCGTACTCCTGGCAGTTGACCCTGGTCGTGTTGGCCGCGTTCCTGCCGGCGGTGTTCGTCATCCGGCAGCTGCAACGTCGCCTCGGCAGCGCGTACGCGACGGTGCGCCAACGCACCGGGACGTTGCTCGGCGCGATCGGCGAGAGCGTGGTGGGCGCGCCGGTGATCCGGGCGTACGGGATCGCCGGGCGCACCGAGCGGCGGCTGGACGAGGCGATCGACCGGCAGCGGCTGGCGCAGCAGCGGGCGATCCGGATCAGCATCGTGG
>NZ_QGSY01000107.1 GCF_003857035.1 Micromonospora arida | reverse complement strand
CGATACTTCTGGTGCTCCGACCTGGTCATCATTCCGAGGCCCGGAGTCGAGGCGATGGTGGCGGCCCTGGGAGAGATGATCCGATCCGGTGACGTCGAGGTGATGCTCAGCAAGCTGGAGGACGGCGCGATCTAGTTGAGTGACGAACCAGGTGACACCGCGCCGGCCTGCTCTGACGTGCCGTTGTCAACGCGGTGCCTGGGCCACAGGTTTATGGGCGAGGAGATATCCCTGGGCGGGGCTGTCCGGTGCATCGGCAGGGACGCCACCCCAGAACACGGTGGTGAAGCCAGCGTCGGTGACACCTTGTTCCATCTCCTGCGGTGTCTGCCAGTAGAGGTCGAACTCGACGCCAAGATTGCTGCTGCGCCCCGCGCGTCGGACCTGACTGGTCCCGGCCTTGAAGGCGGTCACCAGATAGCCGC
The DNA here is from genome assembly GCF_003857035.1 of Micromonospora arida. GTDB lineage: Bacteria > Actinomycetota > Actinomycetes > Mycobacteriales > Micromonosporaceae > Micromonospora > Micromonospora arida. Next base: position 38,062 of record NZ_QGSY01000107.1, on the reverse strand, counting down.
CCGGCTTGACGACGCGATACAGCTCGCCGAGGGCGGCTTGTCGATCGGCCGGTGCCAGGAAGATGAGGGAGTACCAGCAGACCACGCCTACCAGCGACGCGTCCTCGAAGGGCAGCTCACGCAGGTCGGCAACGTCGAATCGGTAAGCCCCATGGTCGCGGCGGGCCACGCGGATCATCTCGGGTGAGAGGTCGACTCCCCAGGGCGCCAGGCCCCTGGCTGCCAGGTAGGGCGCGAGGCGCCCCGTTCCGCAACCGATGTCGCCGACGTCGGTGCCCCGCCCCGCGGCAAGCGCCAGTACGCAGAACAGGTCGAGGACGGCCCTCTCCGCGGGCATGCGATCCAGAGCGTCGGTCAGGCGTTCCGCATAGAGCTCGGCGAGGACGTCGTGCGCGGCGCGTAACTCTGCGGTCTTGGCGTCCACGGAGAGGACTGTAGGGGCCCATGGACACCCGCACCTGCCGCCGTCCGGGCGATCAGTGCGGGAAAGCGCGGGGGATGCGTGCGCCGAGAAGCTCGTCGCGGAACGCTTGGATGCGTGTGATGACCTGCCGTCTGCCGATGGTGTTCTCGATGCGGTCGAGGTAGAGGCATCGGGCCGCGAGTTTGTCGAGATCGACGGTGAAGTAGATCGCCATCAGCGGGTTGACGAACAGGTCGCCGCTGCCGGTGCGTCGGCTACCGGCCACCGACCTGGCCCACGGGCGAACGATCACAGCAGATCCACTTCGACATGGCCGTCGACGAGCCCGATGACCTCGATGATGCCGAGGCGCGTGCGATCGAACTCGGAGCCGTCAGAGAAGAACAACAACCCGCGCCGGAACGCTTTCGCGTCCTGCGCGACCCGGCTGGCCATCCCTTCTGCCTACGCGGCTGAGCCGCGCGACCTGGCAGCGACCCAGCAGTGGATCGGGAAAGCGCCCTCCGTAGCGGAACGATACGACCCGCGGAGGGCCCAATCATCCCGGCGCGGAGAGCGCTTCGACCCAGTGGCCACCCCGAATGCCTTCTCAGGGTGCGAAGCTAGTCGATCCGGTGCGCGCTGTAGATGTACACCACACTTGGATCTGCAGCCCGTCGGTACCACAAGAGGCCGGCCGGGCTGGTGCAGCGCCCGTCCATGATGTAGGTGTATTCGGGGTACGCGTATCCGGCCACCCTGGACGAACTGCTGTAGCCGTAGCGCCACGGGGCTTCGGCGAACCGCATTTCGATGTACGGCGTAGTCGTGCAACCCGCAGCGAACGCGGGAGTCGGCACGGCCAGCGTACTCAGCGGAAGTACGATGGCTGCTGCCAGCGCTAGCAGTGATCTTTTCAAGATTTCGCCTCCATAACTGCGCGGCTGCCGTTTGGATGAGCAGGCAGCGATGACGGATTGCCGAACATGCCCGAGGGCCGCACCCGTATGGGCGAAAATCGTTTCCCAGCTTCGATTCGCCAGCGTCACGGGTGATTGGCGTTCAGCGTATGGGCGCTGAATGGGCGGTCGCTACCGCCGATGGCTGTCCCGAACACAAGCGCGCTTGTCCGGGCTGCTCACGGGCTTGTTCGGGCTTGTTCCGACCGCTCGTCGAGACGTGAGCGACCGTGTCTGGTTCAGGATCACAGCGTGCGCCTCGGACGGTCGGCAGCGGTGCTCCCAGCCTCCACGAACGTCATGAGTGTCACGACTAGTGCGTCAGTGTCAGCTGTCCGAGTTCCTGGGTGCATCGGGTGAGCGCGACGTAGAGGCCGTTCCAACCGCGCGGTTCGGCGGCGATTCCATGAGGGTCGATGAGGAGCGTCGCGTCCCATTCCAGTCCCTTGGACTGGGTGGCGCTGAGCACTGGCACATCACTCAGCACGGCTTGAAGTGTGGCGATGCGGTCCGCGGGGGCGATGACGCCGACCGTGCCGCCATGCCACCGTTGTTGCAACTGCCGCGCTGCTTCCACGGCGGCGCCGGCAAGCTCAGCCGGTGTGATCGTGCGCTCCCAGGGGGCGATGCCGGAGGAGCGTACCGCTCGTGGCGGAGTGTTGTGGCTGCCAGCCTTCTTCAAGACCGGTCCGGTGAGGTCCATGACCTCGCGCGGGGTCCGGTAGCAGATGGTGAGTTCCGCGCCGGTCCAGCGGTCTCCGAAGGCAGCCCGCACCGCTTTCGCCCAGCTGGTGTGCCGGTGCGCGGCCTCTGCCTGGTCGATGTCGCCGACGGCGGTGATGGAGCGACTGGGACAGCGCCGCAGGACCATCTGCCACTGCATCTCGGACAGCTCCTGCGCCTCGTCGATGACGACGTGGCCGTACACCCATCCGCGCTGGCGGCGAGCGCGATCGGCGAGGAACTCGCCCTGTGGTTGCGGGGTGTCGACCTCGCCGAGCAGGTCGGCGAGGGCGTCGAGCAGAGGGATGTCGCTCGATGCCCATGGAGTGGGCTCGGCCGCGACGGCCGTGATCTCCTCGGGGGACAGCTGTGGGGCGAACCGGGCCAGCAGGGTGCAGTCGGTCAGGAAATCACCCAGCAGGGTTTCGGGGTCGAGGGTGGGCCACCATGCCTCGATGAACCGGGCGATGGTGGCGTTCTCGGCGATACGACAACGAAGCTGCTCGACTTCCTCCTCGGAGAGCAACCCGTCGATGTCGCTGCCGGTGGACGTCCGGGTGGGGGAGTGGTCATGCTCCATGCCCTTGTCGACGCGGGCGAGGATCTCCTCGAAGCCTTCCTCCATCTCCTCCATCAGCGTCTCGCGTTGCTCGGCGACGACATCGGCCAGGAGGTGGTGCAACTGCTCGGCGAACGCCGCGCGGGCGCGGTGGTACGGGCGCCCCTGCGTCGCCGAGGCGAGCGCCTGCGCCACAGTTGCGGCGGGAATGGCGTAGAACTCGCCCTCCCAGCGCAGCTTCAGCTCGCGCGGTCGGGGGAGCAGCGACGCGACGTAGCTTTCGAGCGTGGGCTGCCAGAGGGCGCGGCCCTTGATTTCGGCCAGAAGGCGGCTCTCGTCGCGACCAACCTGGACGTCGGCCAGTAGGGTGTCGCAGGTCGCCGAGACGACGGCTGTCTCACCGAGCGCCGGCAGCACCTGGGCGATGTACTGGAGGAACCGCGGCGAGGGGCCCAGGACCAGGACCGCCTGCTCGGCCATCTTTCGGTGGGTGAACAGCAGGTACGCGACGCGGTGCAGGGCGACCACTGTCTTGCCCGTGCCCGGACCGCCCTGGACGACCAGCGGACCGGTCGCCTCGGCCCGGATGATGTCGTCCTGTTCGCGTTGCAGGGTGGAGATCGCCGTCGACATGCGACCGGTGCGGCGCTGGTCGAGGGCCGCCAGGAGAGCGCCTTCGCCGACGAGGTCCGCCGTCGTGCTCCCGTCCAGCGGCTCGTCGTCCACGCCGACGACGGCCGATCCCGTCGTGCGGATGTGTCGGCGCCGCGCCTGACCCTGTGGGTCGACAGCCGTCGCGGTGTAGAAGGGCCGAGCTGCGGGAGCGCGCCAGTCCACCAGCAGTGGCTCAGCGCCCTCGCCATTGTTGCGGAGACCGACACGGCCCACGTGGCGCACGGTGCCGTCAAGGCCGTCGAGGCGGCCGAACACCAGACCGTCCTCTGCTCGCCGTAGCTCGTCGTACTGCTGGCGGAGCATGCGCTGCCGGGCCCGCTCCAACGCGTCCAGCGGCTCTGACGAAAGCTCGATCTGCAGGTAAGCGGCCAGCCTGTCGCGCCGGGCCGTGGCCAGATCCAGAAACGCCTGTTCCTCGGCGACCGCGGATCGACGCGCGGCATCCTCTGCGGTAGAGGCCGGCAGTTGGCCGTCAGGTGCTACTTCGTCGACGCCAGCGGTGCCGTTGCTCAGGGCAGACTTCCGGTGCATTCGCAAATCCTTGTATCGGGGTAACTCTCGGCCCGGATGAGCCGCAGCGCATTCGGCGGCAAGCATAGAGTTGGTTTCCCTCACCGGCCAGGAAATCAGCCGGCAGAGATCGGCATCTCAATGCCTTGCGGTTCCGGCGTTGCTTGTGGCCTCACCAATCCCGATTTCTTATTGACAGTCCAGTCTTCATCTGTTCTGTGGGTCTGTTCCGAGCAGTGTGGCGCTCTTCGGCCTCGGGGCCTGGTGCGGCAGGATGGCGGCGTGTCGATGGAACGCGTTGAAGCTCCGGCCATGCTGCTGACCTGGCTTGCGGACCGTCCTGTTCGGGAGACGGCCACCGGCTACGACGCCGCCGGTCGGCAATCGTCGACCTGGGTTCTTCATTCGATGTACGAGAACCCCAGCCTTGCGGGTCTGGGCACTCACGACGAGCTGCATCGCCACCGGCTCGAATCTGGCGACCTCGCGCCGGAGATCATCGGAGGCATAAACCTCGACGAGGACACCACCAACACTGGTATTCCCCTGGGCTTCGTTGTGCGACCGGGAAGTCCGAGCAACTGGTCGAGGCGATCAAGAGCCACCCCGCTCTCGAGACGGCCCAGTGGCCCGCTCAACCGCGCTGAGGCGACCTACGGCAGACGTTGGCCGAGGTCGGGCGGCGCGAGGACGATCACCGCGTCGGCGAGGGCTGCCCCGCCAGGTCAGCTCAACCTGAAGGACACGTCGTCGACGTCGAAGGCGGTGGCGCCGTTGCCGGCCGTCTCGCTGGCGACGAAGCTGACCGTCGCGGTGCGTTCGGTCGTGGCGGTTCCGCTCGACATGACGTACTGCCGCCACTCCGCCCCGCCGTCGAAGGCCAGCGAGAACCTCGTCTTCGGGGGTATCCCGGTGACCGCCAGCCCGACGTTCAGGTAATCGCCGCGGCTGGTCTCCGTGGTGGTGGTCCGCACCCAGAAACGGACCGTCAGGTCGCAGTCGGCCGGAACGGTGACGGTGGTGCGCAGCAGGTCGCCACGTGAAACGTCCAGCCCGGCGAAGGTGGCGTACGCGCGGCCCATGTGTGCGGGCCGGGTCGCGTCGCCGAGCACGACGATGCGGGGGCCGGCCGTCCAGCCGGTGGTGCCGCGCTCGAACCCCGGGTTCGGGTGGATCTGCCCGGTGCAGGGCGGGTCCGCCGCCGGCTGGCCGTGGGATGCGCTGCCCGTGGCCAGGAGCAGCAGGACCGCAACCGAGACTGTGGTGACGAATGCCTTCATCGGTTCTCCCCGCGTCCACACATTCGAGATGGTCGATTCGTTTCGACCATGCGCGATGCGACGTGGGCGCGTCAAGCCCTTCCCGCCGTCGGCTCCGCGTGGGCGGCGACCGGCCGCAACATGCTGGCGCTACCGCCTGCGGCGGGCGTCGGCCTCGGTGTCGAGCAGGTCGTTGAGCGTCAGCGCTGAGTTGATCAATGAGAGGTGGCTGAACGCCTGGGGATAGTTGCCGATCTGCTCCCCGGTCGCGGCGATCTCCTCTGCGTAGAGGCCAAGGTGGTTGCTGAAGGTGAACATCTTCTCGAACGTGAGCCGGGCGTCGTCGAGGCGGCCGGAACGGGCCAGCGCCTCGACGTACCAGAAGGTGCACATGTTGAAGGTGCCCTCGTGGCCCGGGAGACCGTCGGGGGAGTGGACCGGGTCGTACCGGTGGACCAGGCTGTCGGAGACCAGTTCGCGCTCGATCGCCTGCAAGGTGGACTGCCACAGTGGGTCGCTCGGCGTGACGAAACCGACCGCCGGCATGGCGAGCAGCGCCGCGTCCAGCACATTCTCGTCGTACGCCTGCACGAAGGTGCCGCGGGCCCGGTCGTATCCGCGCGCCATGACCTGGTTGTAGATGCGGTTGCGCTGTTCGGTCCAGCAGGCCATGTCCCCGGGGCGGCCGGTGCGGGTGGCCAGCCGAATGGCCCGGTCCAGCGCGACCCAGGACATCACCCGACCGAACGTGTAGTTGCGGGGGTGGTGGCGGCTCTCCCAGATGCCGGCGTCGGGTTGGTCCCAGTTGTGGCAGAGCCAGTCGACCAGCCGGACGGTGCTCTTCCACACCTGGTGCGAGACGCGGATGCCCTGCTCGTCGGCGAGGTGCATGGCGTAGAGGGCCTCGCCGTGGATGTCGAGCTGGAGCTGGTCGGCGGCGCCGTTGCCGATCCGCACCGGCCGGGAGCCTCGGTAGCCCTCCAGATGGTCCAGCACCTCCTCGTGCAGGTCGGAGGAGCCGTCCACCCGGTACATGATCTTCAGCGGGTCCTGGTGGTCGCCGGCCTCGCGGATCCGCTCGTCCAGCCAGTTCATGTACTGGCTGACCTCCTCGGTGAAGCCGAGGCCGAGCAGCGCGTGCACCGAGAACGACGTGTCGCGAACCCAGGTGTAGCGGTAGTCCCAGTTGCGGGTTCCGCCGACGAGTTCGGGCAGCGCGGTGGTGGGTGCGGCGATCATCGCGCCGGTCGGCGCGTACGTCATGAGTTTGAGCGTGATGGCCGAGCGCTCGACCATCTCCCGCCAGCGCCCCGTGTAGCGGGAACGTTCGAGCCAGCGCCGCCAGTAGTCCCGGGTCCACTCGAACATGCCCTGGATCTCTTCCGGCGCGAAGATGCGCGGTTCGGCGCCGCCCGTCTCCAGGACCACCCCGCCCGTGTCGCCCTCGTTCAGCGTGCCGTACGCGACCAGGTCGCCGCCCTCAAGGTGGACGTCACCCTGTTCGGAGATCAACCGCCGCACGGGGTCGACCGGGTGGAACGTCAGCGCCGCCGACCGGCTGCGGAAGACGTAGCCGTTGTGGTGGCGCTCAAGCTGATGCTCTTCGCGGGCGTAGTCGAACCGCGGCCGGCACTCCACCCGGAAGCGCATGCTGCCTCGGACCATGGTGACGGTGCGGACCAGCCGATGCGCGTCGGTGGCCCGCTCGCCGGTGACCGGCATGAAGTCCATGACCTCGGCCACCCCGTCGGCGCTGATGAACCGGGTGATCAGGATGGGTGTGCCGGGGAGATAGAGCTGCTTGGTCACGTACCGCACGTCGTGCGGCGCGATCCGGAAGTAGCCGCCCTTCTCCTTGTCGAGCAGGGCGGCGAAGATGCTCGGCGAGTCGAACCGCGGCGCGCAGAACCAGTCGACCGTCCCGTCGCATGTCACCAGCGCGGCGGTCTGCAGGTCGCCGATGAGCCCGTGATCCTCGATCGCCGGATAGCTGTCCACGTCTCTCCCCGGTTCGGCTGCGTCCTGCGGACCGAATTTAGGGGAGGAATTGTCGACTTAGGTGAGATTCACGTTCCGCCACCCTGTCGCGTACCCCCACGAGCCACGGTGACGGCCGGGGTCCTGCGCTTCCGCCCCCGGGCGTCAGTGCAGCGGGCGGCAGGAGGAACGGATGACCAGCTCGGTGGGGAGCCGGATGTGGGTGTCGCGTTCGACGCCGGCGATCAGGTCGACCAGCAGGCGCAACGCCTCGGCGCCCATCCGTTGCAGCGGCTGCATGATGGTCGTCAACGGCGGGTTGACCAGCGCCGACTCCGGTACGTTGTCGAAGCCGATCACCGACAGGTCGTCGGGCACCGACAGGCCCATGTCGCGGGCCACGGTCATCGTGGAGATCGCGGAGAGGTCGTTACCCGCGAAGATCGCGCTCGGTCGGTCGGTGAGGGCGAGGAGCTCCGCGGCGGTGCCGGCGGCGCTCTCGATCCGGAACCCGCCGACGCGGACCAGCCGCTCGTCCACCGGCACGCCGGCGTCGGCCATCGCACTGCGGAAGCCGGCCTCGCGCAGCTGCGCGGACTTCAGGTCGGTGCGTCCACTGATGTGCCCGATCCGCGTGTGGCCGAGGGACAGCAGGTAGTTGGTCGCCAGCACGGCGCCGGCGAAGTTGTCCGAATCGACGGTGGGCAGGTCGGACGGTCCGGTGTGTGGGTCGACGGCCACGACGTGGAAACTGTGTTCGGTCTCGACCACGGTCGGCGTGACGATCACGGCGCCGTCGATGAGTGTGCCGGAGAGCCGGGCCAGCGAGCGTCGCTCCCACCCCACGGCGGCGCCCTCGCCGTCCCCGCTGGAGTAGGCCAGCAGCTGGTATCCGCTCCCGGCGACCTCCTGTGACGCCCCCTTGAGCAGCTCGGTCGAGAACGGCTCGAACTCGGCGACCAGGATGCCGAGCACGTTGGTGCGGTGGCTACGCAGGCTCTGCGCCCCCAGGCTCGCCTCGTAGCCGAGCTCGTGGATGACCTGCTGGACGCGCTCCACGGTTGCCTGGGCCACGCCGTAGCGGCCGTTGACGACCTTGGACACGGTCGCGACCGAGACGCCGGCAGTACGTGCCACATCCGACATCTTGACGCGCTGCTGAAACACCACGTCGATGATGATAGGGCCCCGTCGGCGGCGCGTCGCCAGCGACTCGAAAACGTTATCGATACCGATTGACATCAAGTTACATGACTGTAAAACTTCGCCGCAGGCCGAGTACCGCGACTGACTAGTCGAGGAGACATCGATGGCAATGAAGCGGCGTGCGAGTGCCGTTCTGGCACTGTTAATGACAAGTGTTGTCGTCCTCGCCGGGTGTTCCGGCGGCGGCGAAGAGGCGGCCCCTCAGAGCGAGCTGTACAAGGACCCGGTGACCCTGAGCTGGTGGCACAACGCCTCCCAGGACGGGCCCGGCAAGACCTACTGGGAGAAGGTCGCCAAGGACTTCTCCGCACTTCACCCCACTGTCAAGATCGAGATCGAGGCGATCGAGACGAACCAGCTCCAGCGCACCCGGCTCCCTGCCGCGCTGCTGAGCAGCGACCCGCCGGACATCTTCCAGGCCTGGGGCGGCGGCGAGATGAGCGAGCAGGTGGAGGCCGACTACCTCAAGGAGATCACCGACCAGACCAAGACCGAGGTCGGCGACATCGGCAGCGCCGCGGAGATCTGGCAGGTCAAGGGCAAGCAGTACGGCCTGCCGTTCCGGATGGGCATCGAGGGCATCTGGTACAACAAGGAGATGTTCGCCAAGGCGGGCATCGCGGCTCCGCCGACCACCTTCGAAGAGCTCAACACCGCTGTCACCAAGCTCAAGGCGATCAACGTCATTCCGATCGCCGTGGGTGCCGGTGACAAGTGGCCGGCCGCGCACTGGTGGTACAACATGGCGCTGCGCGCCTGTTCGGTCGACGCCCTCAAGAAGGCCTCCGCGGAGAAGAACTTCGACGATCCGTGCTTCGTGAAGGCCGGCCAGGACCTGAAGGCGTTCATCGACACCAAGCCGTTCCAGCCCAACTTCATCGCCACGCCGGGCCAGAACGACCCGACCAGCGCCAACGGCATGCTCGCCAACGGCAAGGCCGCGATGGAGCTCATGGGTGACTGGAACCGCGGCACGCTGGACACCGTCACCACGGACAAGGCGAAGCTGGCCTCGTTCCTCGGCTGGTTCCCGGTGCCGGCGATCGCCGGTTCCCCGGGTGACCCGAAGGCGGCTCTCGGCGGCGGCGACGGGTTCTCCTGCGCCAAGAACGCCCCGGCGGAGTGCGTGGAGTTCCTCAAGTACATCGTGAGCCCCGAGGTGCAGAAGGGCTACGCCGAGACCGGCACCGGCCTGCCTGTCGCCAAGGGCGCGGCGGACGCCGTGAAGGACCCCGCGCTGAAGTCCATCCTGGAGGCCACCTCCGGGGCGAGCTACGTCCAGCTCTGGCTGGACACGGCGTACGGCAGCACCGTCGGCAACGCGATGAACGACGCGATCGTCGCCATCTTCGCCGGCAACGGGACGCCTGAGAAGGTCGTCTCGGCAATGAAGGCGGCCGCAAGCAAGTGACCTCCGCCAACCAGCTCCGTATGCCCGCCGAGCCGACAACCGCCGCAAGTGGTACGAGATCATCGGGCTCACCACGCCGGCCGTCCTGATCTACGTGATGTTCGTGCTGGTGCCGATGGGCTTCGCGGTCTACTACAGCCTGTTCCGGTGGCGCGGGGTCGGGCCTCCCACCGAGTTCGTCGGTCTGCGGAACTACACCCTCGCCTTCCAGGACCCGATCTTCCTCGACGCGTTGCGCAACAACGCGATCATCGTCTTCGGGTCGCTGCTGATCCAGGGCCCGATCGCCCTGGGCGTCGCCCTGCTGCTCAACCGTCGCTTCCGTGGGCGGGCCGTGTTCCGCCTGCTGGTGTTCGTGCCGTACGTGCTGGCCGAGGTCACCGTCGGCATCATGTGGAAGCTGCTGCTGACCGGCGACGGCACTGTCGACGCGCTGATGCGGTCGCTGGGAATGGGCGGCCTGGTGCAAGCCTGGCTGGCGGACCTGGATGTGGTCATCTGGACCCTGCTGGCCATCCTCACCTGGAAATACGTCGGCTTCGCCATCATCCTGCTCCTCGCCGGGCTGTCCAATGTGCCCGACGAGCTGACCGAGGCGGCGGCCATCGACGGCGCGAGCTGGTGGCAGATCCAACGGCACGTCACGATCCCGCTGCTCGGCCCGACGATCCGGATCTGGATGTTCCTGTCCATGATCGGCTCGCTGCAGATCTTCGACATGATCTGGGTGACCTCGGTGCCCGCGGTGCGGTCCCTCGGCGCATCGGCCACCATGGCGACATACATGGTGGACAACGGGTTCTTCGCCCGGCTGTGGGGCTACGGCAACGCTGTGGCGGTAATCCTGTTCGTCATCTCCTTCGTGGCGGCGCTGCTGTTCCAGCGGTTCCTGCTTCGCCGCGACATCGAGGGCGCCATCACCGGAAGGGCGAAGTGACGATGGCCGTGAACTCGGTTCTCCCCCCGTCCACCGGACGCCGTCAGGTCTCCTGGGGCACGCCGCTCACCTACGCGCTCGCGCTCGCGATCGCTGCGGTGTCGATCGCCCCGGTCATCTACGTGGTCATCGGCGGTTTCCGCACCACACCGCAGATCGTCGCGGACCCGGCCGGCCTGCCCGACCCGTTCGTCTGGGACAACTACGCCCGGGTGCTGACCCAGAGCAACTTCTGGCAACAGGCGTTCAACAGCGCGGTCATCGCCCTGGGAACCACGCTCGCCGTGGTCGTGCTCGGCCTGGCCGCCGCGTTCGTGCTCGCCCGCTACAGCTTCCGCGGGCGGGAAGGGCTCTACACCTTCTTCACCCTCGGCCTGCTGTTTCCGGCCGGGGCGGCGATCCTGCCGCTCTACCTCATGCTGCGTGACCTGAACCTGATCAACTCCTACTACGCGGTGATCCTGCCGCAGGTCGCCTTCTCACTGCCACTGACGATCGTGATCCTGCGGCCCTTCCTCTCGGCCATCCCGAGAGAGTTGGAGGACGCCGCCGCCATCGATGGTGCGAGTCGGCTCGGCTTCCTCTGGCGCGTCGCGATGCCGCTGTCGCGGCCCGCGCTCGTCACCGTTGGCGTCCTGGCGTTCGTGGCGAGCTGGAACTCGTTCCTGCTGCCGCTGCTCGTCCTCAGCGACGTCAACCTGCACACCCTGCCGCTGGGCGTGCAGAACTTCTCCAGCCAGTACACCACCGACACAGCGGGCGTACTCGCCTTCACCTCGCTGGCGATGCTGCCGGCACTGCTCTTCTTCACACTCGCGGAGAAGCAGATCGTCGGTGGTCTGCAGGGTGCGGTCAAGGGCTGAGCGGCAGCGGTACGGGCACAACCACAGGAAGGCACAGCATGACTGAGGTCCACGCGGTAGTGGGCGGGCCGGCGCCGGCTCAGGCAGGTCCGGAGCACGGCCGACCGGATGGGCGCGACGGCGAGGCCCGCCTACGCGATCTCCTCGGCCGGATGACGATCGAGGAGAAGATCGCCCAGCTCGTCGGCTTCTGGGAGAAGGAGGACGGCGAGGCTGTCGCACCGTTGCAGGGGGAGTTCGGCGACGCCTTCAAGCTCGAAGACTTCTCCCGGCACGGGCTCGGTCACCTCACCCGCACCTACGGCACCCGCCCCGTGGACGCGGTCGAACACGCGGCCTGGTTGTGGAAGTTCCAGCGGGACCTGGTCACCGGCACCCGGCTCGGCATCCCGGCGATCGTTCACGAGGAGTGCCTCACCGGGCTGTCCGCGTGGAAGGCGGCCACCTTCCCCACCCCACTGGCCTGGGGTGCCGCGTTCGACCCCGAACTGGTCACCGAGATGGCGGCGGCGATCGGCTCCTCGATGCGGGCCCTGGGCGTACACCAGGGGCTCTCACCGGTGCTCGACGTGATCCGTGACCCCCGCTGGGGCCGGGTGGACGAGTGCATCGCCGAAGACCCGTACCTGGTCGGCACCATCGGCACGTCGTACGTGCGCGGCCTTCAGTCGCAGGGGGTGCACGCCACCCTCAAGCACTTCGCCGGTTACTCCGCCTCGCGCGCCGGGCGCAACTTCGGCCCGGTGCACATCGGCCGCCGGGAACTGGCCGACGTGCTGCTCCCCCCGTTCGAGATGGCGATCATCGACGGCGACGCCCGCAGTGTCATGCACTCGTACACCGAGATCGACGGGGTGCCCGTCGCCGCCGACCCGACGATGCTGACCGGCATCCTGCGCGACCAGTGGGGCTTCGACGGCACAGTGGTGGCCGACTACTACGGGGTCGCGTTCCTGAACCTGCTGCACCACGTGGCGAGCGATCACGCGGACGCGGCCGGACAGGCGTTGACCGCCGGTCTCGACGTCGAACTGCCGACCGGCGACGCCTTTCTGACCCTGGGGGAGTCGGTGCGGGCGGGCAAGCTCGACGAGGCGCTCATCGACCGCGCGGTGCTGCGGGTGCTGCGCCAGAAGCAGGACCTGGGTCTGCTCGACGCGACCTTCAACGACGAGCCGCCCCAGGCGATCGACCTCGACTCGCCCGAGCACCGGTCGATCGCCCGCCGGCTCGCCGAGGAATCGATCGTGCTGGTCGCCAACCGGGACGCGCTGCCGCTGCCCACCGGGCAACGGGTGGCCCTCATCGGCCCGAACGCCGACCGGCAGAGCGCGCTCTTCGGGTGCTACTCATTCCTCAACCACGTCCTCGTCCAGCACCCCGGCGCGGAGGCCGGCATCGACGTGCCGACAGTGCTCGACGCCGTGCGGGCCGAGTTCGGCGGCGATCTCGTCACCTGGGCACGCGGCTGCGACGTGGACACCGACGACAGATCCGGCTTCGACGAGGCCGTCGCGACGGCCGCCGGCGCGGACGTGGCCGTCCTCGTCGTCGGCGACCACGCCGGCCTCTTCGGACGCGGCACGGTCGGCGAAGGCTGCGACCGGGACGACCTGGAGCTGCCCGGCGTCCAGCGTGAACTGGTCGAGTCGGTGCTGGCGACCGGCACACCGGTCGTCCTCGTGCTGGTCACCGGCCGGCCGTACGCCGTCGGCTGGGCGCTCGCGCGCTGCGCGGCGGTGGTGCAGGCGTTCTTCCCGGGCGAGGAGGGCGCCGGGGCGATCGCGGGGGTGCTCTCCGGGCGGGTCAATCCGTCGGGCCGGCTGCCCGTGACCCTGCCCGGGTCGGCCGGCGCGCAGCCGTACTCCTACCTGCACCCCACCCTCGGTGCGGGCAACGCGGGGACCAACCTGCTGGCGACGCCCGTGGCGCCGTTCGGCCACGGCCTGTCCTACACGACATTCGCGTACGACGAGCTCACCGTGCCCGGCACGGTGCCCACCAGCGGGGCGGTAGGGGTGACCGTGCGGGTGACGAACACCGGCGCGGTCGCCGGCGACGACGTGGTCCAGCTCTACGGTCGCGACGTGGTCGCCTCGGTGACCCGGCCGGTGGCGCAGCTGCTCGGCTACCGGCGAGTCCATCTGGAACCGGGCCAGTCCGTCACGGTCGAGCTGACCGTGCCCACCACCCGTCTGGCCTTCTCCGACCGCACGTTCACCCGCGTCGTGGAGCCCGGTGACGTCGAGTTGTGGGTCGGCACCAGCGCGCGGCGGGACGCCGAGGCGGTGACCACGCTGGTCGGTGACACCGTCCCGGTCACCAACACCTCCCCACGCTGGACCACCATCGACGTGCGCTGAGAGCCGGTCCGCCGGTTGTCCCCAGTGGACAGTCGGCGGACCGGCCCCACTCCCGTGCCGGTTCTCGGCAGTGAACCCGCACGGGCAGCGCAGGGCCGGCGCGCGTCCGAGCCGGCGACACCGGCACTACCGACGTGCTACTCCCGCACCCCGTCCTGGTGCGGGCCGAGCTGGCTGATCTCGTACCCGTCGGGGTAGCTCTTGGCCTTGATCCCATCGGCGAACAACGCCGTCGTCCGTGGTGCACCGAACCACCGCTGCAACCGTGAGCGCGTCCGCAAGGCCAGGTGCAACCCCGCCCGGACCGGCCAGGCCGGCGTGTCGACCCGCGTTGCGCTCCGCAGCGGCGCGTCATACAGGGCGCTGACCAGCGCGTTTCCCAGTGGAGCGAGCATCCGGGGGATCCGGGTGAGCATCAGCATGCGGGTGGCGCGTTCGATGGCCGCCGCGTCGTCGTTGGGTTGCAGGTGAGCTGCGTCGTACGCGTCGAACCAGGTCTCGAACTCGTCGTACGACCCAGGGATGTCGGTGATGCGCATTCGTCGGCCGAGTTCCCGGTAGAACAGGTACGTGGCGTGCCGTTCGTGGCAGCAGGGTGGACGCCAGCCGTACCCCTGCAACCAGCGGGTCGGGGTCACGACCAGGCAGCCGAGGACGTAGCGGAAGTCGTCGTTGCTGATGTCGTACGGGCGGTGGATCTGGTTGACGCGCCGCAACGCCTCGCGGCCCCGAGGCTGGTCGAAGCCGTTGAGCACCATCTCGTACATCAGCAGACCGGTGTCGTCGATCCGCTTCTGGGTGCGTTCGGTCAGCTCGCCAGTGGCGGTGTGCACGGTGGCGATCGCGGGGATGGAGAACGAACGGTTGAAGGCGAGGTTGAGCCCGAGCTTCATGTCCCACGGAAACTCGTGGCGCAGCATGGTCTGGTAGATGACCAGGTAGTCATGCTCCGGGTCGAGAGCACGGGTGCGCGTCAGGTTGTCGTAGCGGCCCCTCATCGGCGGACCTCCGGGCCCTGGCCAGCCAACCAGGTGACGGTGGTCAGCCTGGCGCCGAGTAACCGGCGCGCCCGAGCGACCTGACGCGCGTTCGCGTTGACCAGTACGGGCTGCTCGGCGGCGCCGAGGATGGGCAGATCCGACAGCGAATCGCTGTAGGCCACCCGCCACGGTGGCGTCACCCCCTGGCCGGCGA
Organism: Micromonospora arida; assembly: GCF_003857035.1. GTDB lineage: Bacteria > Actinomycetota > Actinomycetes > Mycobacteriales > Micromonosporaceae > Micromonospora > Micromonospora arida. The sequence continues at coordinate 23,023 of NZ_QGSY01000107.1, read as the reverse complement.
GCTGCGCCATCTTGGTCGCCCCGTGGTTGTGCACGATCAGCCTCGGGCCGCGAATGCGCGAGGCCACGAGCTCGACCCCGGCGAGGCCGATCGCGTCGAGCACCGCCCGCGCCAGGGTGTGCTCGCACGCGGTCACCACGATGACCCGGTCGCCGGCGGCGAGATGGGTACGGATCATCCGTAGACCGGGCGCGATGATCCGCCCTGGCTCCTCACCGAGCTCCGCGCCGAAGCGTTCCAACTCCGCCCGCAACTCCTCCGCGTTCCGGCCCAACAAGCCGATTCGGCTCACCCACCGCGCCGCCCACGGACGGAAGGTGGGAATGGTGGCGATGGGCGCGAGCAGGACGAGCGCGGCGACGGCGAGCGGCAGCCGAGCACCCGCGAAGGCAGTGCGTCGCAGGAACAGCCCGAACGCGTCCCCCCGTAGCAGTACACCGTCGAAATCGAAGATCACGGTATCTGCGGTCGACGCCCTCACTGGTCTACCGACCCTGGTGCCACGGGCGGTTCGCCATGAGCCGAGTCTACGGGTGGTCGGGTGGGTCAGGTCGGCGCGGCCGTGGTCGGTAGCACCGCGATCAGGTCGAGCACCTCGACGGCGCCGGATAGCGCGCCGCCTCGTCAGGCTACGACGGAGGCGGCGCGCCATCCCGCCGTCGGTCAGTACGGATATCCGGGGACGTTGAGTCGCACGCTGTACAACCCGGAGTCGCCCCACCGGCCCGACGTGACGAAGAGGGTCTGCCGGTCGGGGCCGCCGAACGCCACATTGGTCGTGCCGGAGCCGCCGGAGCGGATCGTGCCGAGCTGGATGCCCGTGGGGGAGTAGACGTGGACCAGGGAGTCCCCGCCCGAGGTCCAGTACACGTTGCCGGCGCAGTCGATCGTGCCGCCGTCCGGGCCGCCGATGTAGTTCACGAAGACGCTGCGGGCGCCGATGCTGCCGTCGGGCTGGACCGCGTACTTGTAGATCTTGTTCTCGGAGTAGGCGCCCACGTACAGCGCGGTCCCGTCCGGCGAGAGCGAGATGCCGTTGGGTTGGCGCAACCGGTCGTCGACCAGTGACACCTGCCCGCTGGAGACGCGGAAGACGCTGGTACGTCCGCTCATCTGGTCGGAGCGGTTGCCGCGCTGGAAGTTGGGGTCGGTGAAAAAGACGACGCCGTCGGAACGGACCGCGACGTCGTTCGGCGAATTGAACGCCCGGCCCTGGTAGTTCGCCGCGACGGTGCTGCGGGCCCTGTCGCTCAACCGGTACGCGGACACGCTCCGCTGGTCGTGGGTGGCCGCGACGAGCTGCTGGCCGTCGGCGCTGAGTGCCAGGCCGTTGCTGCCGGCGTCGGCGATGAACGTGTCGAAGCTCGCCGACGGGGTGAACCGGCGGATCGTCGACGGCTGGACGTTGTACGGCCCGGTGCCGGCGGTCATGTCGGACATCAGCAGGTAGCCACCGTCGGCGACCCAGACCGGTCCTTCGAGGAACGTGAACCCGCCCTGGATTCGGGGGGCGGTCACGGTGCTGGCCGGCAGCGGTGGACCGTAACCGGCCCCCGTCGGGCAGACCCCGGGCGGTGCTCCGGGCGGACCGACGAGTGCGGCGTGAGCGCTGACACGCGCAGCGTCGACGGCAGCACCGGCGGGCAACGGGGTGGCGCTGACCGCGAGGCACAGGCCGGCCAGTGCGGCAATGGTGGGACGCCAGGTCATCGAATACTCCAATCGGCGTCGAGGGTTGCGATGGCCGGCGTGCGAGGTCGGTGGCTGGCACGGCGTGAGGGCGGGCCGTCGATGTGGGTATTCGGGAGCCTAGGTTATGAACTGGCAACCCGCAGCAGTCTTTCGCCGTCGATTCCGAGACGGATCGGGGATCGCATACAAAGACGCTGGTCAATGCCAAAAAGCCTCCGGAAATCCTTCCGGTACGACCACAGTGGACAAATCAGTGGGTGACCCGGGGCGTCGGGCCGGAGGCAGGGAATAGGGTGGGGACATGAGTGGCCTGCTCAGTGGTTCCCGGACTGCGGTCAATCCCCTTCGCCAGCTCACGATCGACCAACTCCGGAAGCGGACGAGCCTCAAGTGGCGGGAGTACCCCGACGACGTGCTGCCGCTCTGGGTGGCCGAGATGGACGTGCCCCTGGCCGAGCCGGTCGCGCGGGCGATCACCGACGCCGTCGCGCGCGGTGACACCGGCTACACCGCCGGAACGGCGTACCCGCAGGCAGTGGCCGAGTTCGCCGCGCGGCGGTGGGGTTGGGACGGGCTGGCAGTGGAGCGCACCGCGCTGGTGCCCGACGTCATGCACGGCGTCGTCGAGGCGCTGCGACTGGTCACCGAGCCGGGGGACGCGGTGGTCGTCAACTGCCCGGTCTACCCGCCGTTCTACGAGTCCGTGGCGCACGCCGACCGCCGAATCGTGGAGGCACCGCTCGGCGAGGACCTGAGGATCGACCTCGACGCGCTGGAGGATGCGTTCCGGCGGGCTCGCGCCGGTGGACGGCCGGCCGCGTACCTGCTCTGCAGCCCGCACAACCCGACCGGCGTCGTGCACAGCGCGGCCGAGTTGACCGCCGTCGCCGGACTCGCCCAGCGGCACGGGGTGCGGGTGGTCGCCGACGAGATCCACGCTCCGGTGGTGGCTGAGGGCGCGCGGTTCGTGCCGTACCTCTCGGTGCCCGGCGCGGAGAACGGCCTGTCGCTGATGTCCGCCTCGAAGGGATGGAACCTGGCCGGCCTGCGCGGCGGGCTCCTGGTCGCCGGCCCGGCCGCGGCCGGTGATCTCGCCCGTGTCCCGTTCGGGGTCAGCGTCAGCACCAGCCACCTCGGCGTGATCGCCCACACCGCTGCCTTCCGCGACGGCGGCGAGTGGCTCGACGCTCTGCTGACCGGCCTGGACGACAACCGTCGGCTCCTGACCGCGCTGCTCGCCGAGCACCTGCCGGCCGTCCGCTACCAGCCCGGTCAGGCCACCTATCTGGCCTGGCTGGACTGCCGCGCCCTGGGCCTCGGCGACGACCCGGCCGCCGTGTTCCTCGACCGTGGCCGGGTGGCGCTGACCTCCGGACTGGCCTTCGGGACCGGCGGTGGCGGGCACGTGAGACTGAACCTGGCCACCGCACCGGAGCTCATCACCGAGGCGGTACGCCGGATGACCAGCGCCATCGACTGAGACCGGAGGCCGGGAGCAGCCGCGCCTCGAGTCCTTCCCCGGCTGTTGCGCCTCGACGCCCTACTGGTGCTGGCGACATCGACCCGCTTCGCGGCACGCCTGACCCGCTGATCCGTCCGCCGCCGCGGCCGGGTGGGACACCCCCGGCCCGGCCGAGCGGTAGGACTTCCGAGCGTTCTTCGACGGGACGCAACCTGATGACGGTCCGGTCCCGTCGAGCTTGCGGAGGAGGAGGGAGCCTCGATGGTGGATGCCGAGGGTGAGTTCGTGGAGTACGTCTCCGCGCGACTGCCGAGCCTGCATCGGACCGCGTTCCTGATGTGCGGCGACGCCCATCTGGCCGACGACGTGGTGCAGCAGACGGTCACGGCGCTCTACGTGAACTGGCGCCGGGTCAGCCGGGCCGACAACGTCGACGCGTACGTACATCGGATGCTGGTGCACAAGCTCGTCGATGAGAAGCGGTTGAGCTGGGCGAAGGTTCGCCTGCTGGGGTCGGTGCCGGAGCCGGAGCGCTCGCCGGTGACGCCGCACGACGACCTGGCCGAGCGGGACAGCCTGCTCGCCGCGCTCGCCCGCCTCCCGCGCGGCCAGCGCACCGTGCTGGTCCTGCGGTTCCTGTGCGACCTGTCGCTGACCGACACGGCCGCCGCGATGGGCTGCTCCGAAGGCAACGTGAAGTCGCAGACGGCTCGGGCGTTGGCGGCCGTCCGCCAGGTGCTCGACGTCACCGAGATGTCAGTGAGGAGTCCGAGATGACCACGGTGGACGATCAGCGGATCGCCGAGCTGCTGCGCTCGGTGCCGGTACCGGAGCCGCGGGTCGACCTGAGCCGGGCGGTCCGCGACGGGCGGCGGCACCGCCAGCGTCGCCGAGTCGGCGGAATCGCCGCGCTGACGGTGCTGGCCGGGGTCGGTGTCGTGGGTGCCGTCCAGGTCGGCGCGACCACCAGCCCGCCAGTCCCCAACACGCCGGCGCTCGCGGTGTCACCGGCGGAGACCGGGTCGGCCGCCCCGCGCCCGCCGGTCACCTGCCAGGCGTCGTGGTTGCCGCAGCCGGTCGACGGTCCGGTCGCGGTGGCCAGCGGGGTCGATCCCACCGGACGGCACATCGTCGGCGACATCAGCACCGGGCGGGAGGACGGACGGGTCGTGCTGTGGACCGACGGCCGGCCGGTCGTCCTGCCGGCGACCGCGCGGCACGCGGCAGCGGTCAACAGCCGTGGCTATGTGGTCGGCACCAACGGCGACGGCACCGGTTGGCTGTACCGGGACGGGAAGCTGCGTTTCCTGTCCACCCCGCCCGGCTACGACACGGTGCTCGTGCACGCCGTCAACGGTCGGGGCGACATCGTCGGCACCGCCCACAGGTCCGACGACTCGCACCAGGCTGTGCTGTGGTCGACGGACCACCCCCAGAAGTACCGGCTGCTCGGCCAGCGGGGGTCGTCCGCGACCGGGATCACCGAGGACGGCACGATCGTCGGCACCGTGGACGATCGGCCCTACCGGTGGACGCCGCAGGGCGTCGGGACGGCACTGGCAGTGCCCGACGGCTACACGCGGGCGTCGGTCGACTCGGCGCAGGGCGAATGGGCGATCGGCATGGCTCCCGGCGGCCAACGGAGCGGCGCTGTGCGGATGCTGCCGGTGCGGTGGAATCTCGCCACCGGGGCGGTGAGCCTGCTGCCCTTCCCGGGGGCGAGCGGCATCGCCGGCAATGGTGATGTGCTGGTCGTCGACGGTGCGCCGCTGGTCGTGGCCCCGGACGGCACCTCCCGCCGGTTGCCGGGCCGACCCGAGGTCCGGGCGACCGAGGCGGGCACGTACACGGCCGAGGGAATCAGCGACGACGGTCTGACGGTGGTCGGGGCCGTCTACGAGAACCAGGCGTATCGGCCGCTGGTGTGGCGGTGCACCCGCTGAGGGTCTGATCGGCTCAGCCTCGAACTCCGTCGTGGGGGCGTGCCGTCCGGACCGTTTCAACCGAGCGGGTCCGTGGGTACGCTCCCACCGGCTGATCACCGCTCTGCTGTGGGGCCGGTTGACCGGGCGGTCGACGCCGCGCGACGATCAGCCGGACGGCGCCACTGGTGTCCGACTGTTGCTCGCGATCTTTGGCCTCATCGCTATCGTCGTCGGCGTCCAAGGGCTGTTCACCCCGGACGGCTGACCACGCGTCACCGGGTCACGTGGTGGACGGTCGCGGCGCCCAGGTGCCCGCGGCGCTGGCGATCAGGAGTATCACCGCTGGTAGGAACGCGACACCGATGCCCAGCCCGAGCAGCAGACCCCATCCGGTGAGGATGAGCGCGGCCATCAGATCGGCGACCACTGTCAGTCGACCGACCCACTGTGCGAGAACGGGCAGCAGTGCCGCGACAACGGGAACGCCGAGCAGATAGCTGGCCGCGGTGCCCGAGTCGTCCACGGTGAAGGGAACCAGCACGGCGGCCACCAGCGCGGTGATCGCCAGGGCCGACCATCTGAGCACCGACCGGGTGTTGGCCGGCTTGCGGACCAGGACCACGAGACCGACGAGCAGGACGCCCACGATTGCGCCGACGGCCGCCAGACCAGTCATCTCGTTCTCCTCGACCGCCGGAGGAACTTCATCGAAGGCGGCGGATCGCCGCCTCTGCTTCCCACGATACGGCTGGTCGGGCCAACTGCACGAGCGCCCAGCCTCCTACTCGTTCCGGACGGTGCAGGGTCGGCGACGTCTGCTGGCACCGGTACCGATGGGCTCGCTCGTTCGCTAGCGCCGGGCCGCCGTGCGGAGAATGCCGTTGAGGCCCTCCTCGAACAGCAGGTCGTCGTCCCATCGGGTGTCGTCGAGGTGGCCCGAGGCGTCGAGGGTCGGATAGGCGTTGGCGCTCGCCACGATATGGGCGCGGGCCGCGGCCCTGGTTTCAGGCTCCGTGGTCCGTCGCCAGGTGGCTTCGGTGAGCGAGGCGCCGATGACGTAGTTGGCCAGCAGGCGCGTCGCCACCGCGAGGTGCAGTCCGCTACAGCCGCCGCGTACCAGCGCCGATTGCAGAAACTCGGTGCGGGCCAGCACGTTCGGACCGAGCATGGGGCGGCCGATGAGCCCTGCGGCCCAGGGATGATCCAGCATGGCGCCGCGCCAGGCGCGAGCGAGGACGCGGATGTCCTCCAGCCAGCTCTCGCTCGCGTCCGGAACGGCCACATCGCCGAAGATCCGGTCGACGGCCAGGTCCAGGACGTCGTCCTTCGTCTTCACGTGCCAGTACAACGCGGTCGCCGTGACATCGAGCCGCTGCGCGAGACAGCGCATCGTCAGGCCCTCGGCGCCGAGTTCGTCCAGCACGATCACGGCCGCGTCCACGATGCGATCGAGGGTCAAGGGTGGCTTCCGTCGTGCCCGCGACGGCGCCGCGCGCAGCCATACCGGCGGCGCGGCGTGATTGTCCGGTCGCGCCGCCGAGGGTGAGGTGGCCATGCCGGGCTCGACGGGAGTCATGGAGGCATCCTAAACAGATGGACAGGCAACTTAACGACGGTAAGGTGGTTGTCCGTAGGGAAGTTGGGGTGACTGTTGGCGCAAGGAGGTCCCGGCATGCCTCTCGTGCGAATCCATCTCGACACCGACCGGACCACTGCCCGTCGGGTGCTGCAACTGCATCGGGAGGGCAGGATCCATCACGAGTCGCGGGAGGCCGCCCGGGATCAGGCGTTGCGTCAGGGCCGCACCCCGGCCGGTGATCCGGTCTTCGTCGGCATCACCAACGGCCGCCGCGACGTGCAGTTGCTCTACGACGTCGAGGTCTACACCGACGCAACCCGTTGAGCAGGGGTCAGCCCGCGTTCAGTACCTCCCGCAGCCGCGCGGCGAACTCCTCGGGCTTGCCCGCGTAGCCGAACTCGCCGCCGAGGAACCCGCCGTGGTGGCTCGGGAACACCACGGCCTCCTGACCGAGCAGCGCCGCGAGGCCCAGGGCGGTGCGAGCGGTGTACGTGCCGGCCGACTCCTCGCCGACAGCGACCACGATCCGGGTGGGCGCGGCGGTGAGCACGCTCGCGTCGGGACGGTAGTCGGTGATCGCCCACGAGTTCCGCGACAGCAGCGGATCGTCGCGGCTGCCGTCGTCGTCGGCTGCCATGCCGAACATCGCCGGATCGGGGGCGGGCTGGGCGAAGTAGGCATCGGTGAACTCGCCCTGCCAGGACGTCATGGCGATGAACGCGGCCATCCCCGCACCCGAGCCCTTCGCCTGGTACGCCTCGTAGAAGCCGGCTCGGGCACGCTCGGCGGCCGTGGCGTCGGGGAGCACGGCGTTGATCGGCGGTTCGTGCGCCACCAGGGTGGCGACGTCGTCGGGGTGGGTGGCGACCAGTTCGAGTGCGGTCACCGCGCCGCCGCTGCTGGCGAACACGTCAACCGGACCGACCTGGAGCGCCTGAACGAGTGCGTGCAGGTCGGCGGCCTGCTGCTGCGGCGTGTGGTCGGACCGACCGTCCTTGCGGACACTGCGGCCCAGACCACGCGGGTCGTAGGTGAGGACCGTGCGGTCCGTGAAGTGCGGGGCGAGCGCGGTGAAGCCCTCCGCCGCCATCGGCTGGCCGATCATGAGCAGCGCACGATGGGCGCCAGTGGGAGGGAGCGGGCCGCGGACGTCGTAGACCAGGTCGACGCCGGGAATGACCAGGGTGTGCGTCTGGATGTCCTGCATCCGATGAGACTACGGCCGGCTGACCTGTGTCAGGGTGCCTGCGGGCGGCGAGCCATCGGGATCTTCGGGGCGGCGCTCGTGCCCTGGGGTGCGAAGGTCAGGTGCTACCGATTGGTGGCGCGGCGAATGGTCGCGGCCACCTGCGACGAGTCGTGGCCCGGCTCCACTCCGTCGACGAGAATCACCTCGCCGGTGAGGTGCCTCGTCCGCAAGGGCTTGATCTCCTGATAATCGCTGGACTGGTACCAGGAGCGGGCCCGCTGCAGGTCGGGAAACTCAATGACGATCACGTCGCCGGGCCAGTCGCCCTCCAGGACGTCGATGGTGCCGCCGTGGACGAGGAACCGGCCTGCGAACTGCGCGAGGGTGGCGTCGATTCGCTCCAGGTACGTCAGCACCTCGGCGTGGACGGGTGCCCTGCGGAGGTGTGCGATCGCGTACGCGGTCATGAGTGCCTGTCCTTTGCGTTTGGTCTTCTTATGTCGGTCGCGGTGGTGACGGTCGGCGTGGGCCGCCGCGTCACGGCACCGGATCGGTCGTGCCGGAAGAACTATTTCCGCTGTCGCGGTGGACTGTCGATTACCTCGCAGGTAATGGCCCGGCTGTCGGTGTCGAATTAGGGTCGGTGAGTGACGATTTCGACCCGGCACGGGCGACCAGTGGGGGAGCTGCTGCGCGACTGGCGTCGGACTCGCGGAATGAGCCAGCTCGACCTGTCGATCGAGGCGGGAGTGTCGGCCCGGCACCTGAGCTTCGTCGAGACCGGGCGATCCCGGCCGAGCCCCGACCTCATCCTGCGGCTGGCCGAACACCTGGAGATGCCGCTGGCCGAGCGCAACACGATGCTGCTGGCCGGCGGCTACGCCCCCGCCTACCCCCGCCACGAACTGACCGACCCCGAGCTGGCACCGGTACGGGCCGCCGTACGGCAGATCCTCGATGGTCACAGCCCGTACCCCGCGCTGCTCGTCGACCAGCACTGGCACCTCGTCGACGCCAACCCTGCCGTCGCCCTGTTCACCATGGACGCGCAGCCACACCTGCTCACCCCACCGGTCAACGTGCTGCGCCTCAGCCTGCACCCCGACGGTCTGGCACCGCGCATCGTCAACCTGCCCGAGTGGCGCGCCCACCTGTTGAAACGGCTGCACCAGCAGGCGGCGACAACAAACGATCCGATCCTGTACGACCTGCACGAGGAGCTTCGCGGCTATCCCGGCGGCGACGTCGACACGACACCGGTCGGCGATGCCCTCTCCCGTGTTCTCGTCCCGCTGCGCTACCGGCACGGTGACCAGGAGCTGTCCTTCGTCAGCACCACGACCCTCTTCGGTACGCCGCGGGAGGTCACAGTCGCAGGGTTGGCCGTCGAGGCGTTCTTCCCCGCTGACTCGGCGACCACGCAAGCCCTCCGAGCCCGTGCCGATCATGACTCGGCTGCCCGTCACCCTGCGGGAGAGGGCGGCGGCTGACGGAGCGCGTCGTCGATGATGCCCGGCATCCGCCGGGCCACTCCGGCGAGGAGATCCGCTACCTGCACGCGCGGATCGTCGCGGGAGTCGACCATCACCAGCCCTGCCAGGGGCGACACTCCGTTGGGCAGCGCCCCGGCCCGCTCGACGCCGGCCGTCGACGCGTTGCTGTCGGCCAACACCCGCTGGAGGCGGGTCAGCCGGTCTGCCGTCAGGGCGCTCTGCTCGTCGTGGGTCACCAGCACCTGCCGCTGGCCGCCGCTCCAGGACAGGACCGTCTCCGCCAGGGCCGGCAGCAGCGGCTCCAGTGGAGGAGGAACCGTGCGGTCGTCGACGTCGAGCCGGGCCACCACGGCCCGCACGTGGCTCGGGCCGAGCCCGTCGAGGGCGGCGTCCGCCACCGTGCCGAGGCGGTGTCGCCGCAGCGCGTCCCGCGCCTGGAAGAACCGCTGCACCGTCTGGTCGACCGGAAGTCGCCGTTTCATCCGGACCAGATCGACGAACGCCGACAGGAAGGCGCCCCAGTCGCCTCCGGCCGAGCGTCCGGCCTCGTGCAATGCGAGAGCCGTCGGATGGTGCTCGCGAGCCAGGCGGGTGCCCGCCGCGTACGACGGCTCGGTCAGCAGGAAGTCCACGATCCGGGTGACGAGGAAGAACTCCTTGTCGATGAGGTGGACGTGCGCGCGGCCGGCCAGCGCCGTCAGGAACCACTCCAGTGCCTCTTGCGCACCCGAACCGCGCAGGAACCGGCCGGACTTGAGCTCGTGCGGCGCGAACCGGAACCGGGACCGTAGGGAGGTGATGAGCGCGACCGCCTCGTCGACGGCCAGGTCGACGCTCGCGTGCGTGATCACCGGGGCGGTCGAGTGCAGCAGGTTCGTACCCGAGAATCCCGACTCGTCGCAGGCGATCTCCACGACAGCCCCGATCACCACCGCGCCGCCCGGCGGCAGCCCACCCTGAAGCGGTGATCTCACCGCCGAGCTCCCGCCATGTCGCCCATGGTCACCCGTGCGCCGGCGGAGGACAACCCGATTGCCTACGGGAGCCGCAACCCTCAATGGGCGCGCTCCGGGTGCTGACCATCGCGAACACCCTGCGCTCGCTGCCACCCGGGCGCGTCGATCCCCACCTGCAGCTGGTGCGCGGCTGGCTCGACTGCTCGCCTGCGTACATCTGATGTATGTCCGTCCGGGTGGGTGATCGTCGCCGTGATTCTGGCGGATCGCCGTGCGGTGTCGCGTCAGCGCGCCGCTGCTCGCCCGCCCGCGCATCTTGCTGACCGGCCAGAGAGGCGTGGTGTCCACCCATTGATCGACCGTTGCCTATTCTGTGGCCCCGGAGTAACCTTCCCGAAACACATCCGATGTCTGGCTCGCCAAGGCCCGGTGTCGGCCTGCGCAGGCAGGGTCCCGGTTGGCCCCAACCAAGCGGATCCCCATGTCGAGTCCCATAGTTGTCACGCTTCGGGGTGGCCGGACTGGTCACCGTTTGGAGGATCGATGTCAGACCTGACCCGACGGCAGGCCCTCAAGATCGGCGCAGCCGGTGCGGGTGGTGCTCTCCTGCCGGTGCCCTGGACCGCCGTGGCACGAGCGGACTCGGTGGCGCCGCCGCAGGTGTTGGCCGCCGGGGACCTCGCCCTCTGGTACGACGAAGGGGCCGGAACCGACTGGCTGCGGGCGCTGCCGATCGGCAACGGCCGGCTCGGCGCCATGGTCTTCGGCAACGTCGACACCGAGCGACTCCAGCTCAATGAGGACACCGTCTGGGCCGGTGGGCCGCACGATCCCAGCAACCCCAGAGGCGCGGGAGCGCTCGCGGAGATCCGGCGGCTGGTCAACGCGAACCAGTGGACCCAGGCCCAGGATCTGATCAACCAGACCATGATGGGCAACCCCGGCGGCCAGCTGGCCTACCAGACCGTCGGCAACCTGCGGCTCGCCTTCGGATCCGCCAGCGGAGCCTCGCAGTACGACCGGACGCTCGACCTCACCACCGCCACCGTCACGACGACGTACGTGCTGAACGGCGTTCGTCACCAGCGGGAGGTGTTCGCCAGCGCGCCGGACCAGGTCATCGCGATCCGGCTGACCGCCGACCGGACCGGCTCGATCAGCTTCACCGCCACCTTCGACAGCCCGCAGCGCACCACGGTGTCCAGCCCGGACGGCACCACCATCGGCCTCGACGGTGTCTCCGGAAACATGGAGGGCGTCACCGGCGCGGTCCGTTTCCTCGCCCTGGCCAACGCGACCATCAGCGGCGGCAGCGTGTCCAGTTCCGGCGGCACCCTACGGGTGACCAACGCCAACAGCGTGACCCTGCTGATCTCCATCGGTTCCAGTTACGTCAACTACCGCAACGTCGGCGGCGACTACCAGGGCATCGCCCGGCAGCGCCTCGCCAGCGCGCGGGCCAGCAGCTACGACCAGCTGCGCAGCCGGCACGTGGCCGATTACCAGGCGTTGTTCGGGCGGGTCACTCTCGATCTGGGTCGCACGTCCGCGGCCGACCAGACGACGGATGTCCGGATCGCCCAGCACAACAGCGTCAACGACCCGCAGTTCTCGGCGCTGCTGTTCCAGTTCGGGCGGTACCTGCTGATCTCGTCCTCGCGGCCCGGCACCCAGCCGGCCAACCTCCAGGGCATCTGGAACGACTCGCTGGCCCCCTCCTGGGACTCGAAGTACACGATCAACGCCAACCTGCCGATGAACTACTGGCCGGCCAACACCACCAACCTGGCCGAGTGCCACAACCCGGTCTTCGACATGGTCAGAGACCTCGCCGTCACCGGGGCGCGGACCGCCCAGGTGCAGTACGGCGTCGCCAGTGGCTGGGTCACCCACCACAACACCGACGCGTGGCGGGCCACCGCGGTGGTGGACGGCGCGTTCTGGGGCATGTGGCAGACCGGTGGCGCCTGGCTGTCCACGTTGATCTGGGACCACTACCTGTTCAACGGCGACATCGAGTTCCTGCGGACGAACTACCCGGCCATGAAGGGTGCGGCGCAGTTCTTCCTCAACACCCTGGTGACCGAACCGACCCTCGGTTACCTGGTGACCAACCCGTCGAACTCGCCGGAGCTGAGCCACCACGCGAACGCCAGCGTGTGCGCCGGCCCCACCATGGACAACCAGATCCTGCGGGACCTGTTCGACGCGTGCGCCCGGGCGAGCGAGATCCTCGACGTGGACAGCACCTTCCGGGCCCAGGTGCGTGCCACCCGGGACCGGCTCCCCCCGATGAAGGTCGGCTCGCGCGGCAACATCATGGAGTGGCTCTACGACTGGGTGGAGACCGAGCCCAACCACCGGCACATCTCGCACCTGTACGGGCTGGCCCCCAGCAACCAGATCACCAAGCGCGGCACTCCGCAGCTGTTCGAGGCGGCCCGGCGGACCCTGGCGCTGCGCGGCGACGACGGCACGGGCTGGTCGCTGGCCTGGAAAATCAACTTCTGGGCTCGGATGGAGGAGGGCAAGCGGGCTCACGACCTGATCCGCTACCTCGCCACCACCGCGCGGCTCGCGCCCAACATGTTCGACCTGCACCCGCCGTTCCAGATCGACGGCAACTTCGGCGCCACCGCAGGCATCGCCGAGATGCTGTTGCAGAGCCACACCGGCGAGCTGCACGTCCTGCCCGCGCTGCCACCGGCCTGGCCGAGCGGGCGGGTGACCGGCCTGCGCGGTCGAGGTGGGCACACGGTCGGCATCACCTGGGCGAGCGGTCTGGCCACCGAGATCCTCGTCCGACCGGACCGGGCCGGCACCGTCCGCCTGCGCTCCCGGATCCTGACCGGCACCGTCACGGTGGTCGACACCGCCGACGGTACGGCGGCCCGGACCACCCGGATCGAGTCCGACCTGATCGAGGTCACCGTGCAGGCCGGACGCACCTACCGGGTCACCAGTTCCGGTGCCACCACGCCGACGCTGGAGCAGAGCTTCAGCAACGTCGGCATCACCAGCGACAGCAACACCAACGTCGGGAACTTCGACGGCGGTGGGGCCTCGCTCTCCGCGCAGGCCCTGGCGCAGGCCGGTGCCAGCCCGGGCGGCACGGTGAGCCGCAACGGGGTCAACTTCCGCTGGCCCAACGTCAGCTCCGGGGCCGCCGACAACGCCGTCGCCTCGGGCCAGACCATCGGCGTGACCGGCACCGGCAGCACGCTCGGCTTCCTGCTGACCGGCACCTACGGAGCGGTGTCGGGGACCGGCACTGTGGTCTACGCCGACGGCACCCGCCAGACGTTCACGTTGAGCTCGCCGGACTGGTATGGCGGGCCGCACTCCGGGGGCACCGCGGCCATCGTGTCCGCGTACCAGAACCGGCCCAACAACGGCCGTCAGAACACCGCCGCGTGCATCTACTACGTGGGTGTGGCGTTGCAGAGCAAGGCGGTGGCCTCGGTCGTGTTGCCGAACATCAGCGCCCGTCCCGCGACGAACGTGCCGACCATGCACATCTTCGCCATCGCGATCGGGGGCTGACGGCAACGATTCCTGCTCGGGGGAGCACGACCGGGCCCGTCCCACCTGGGCCCGGTCGCGTTCGGCGTTCGGCGGGCCGGCAAGCGGTTGCGCGCAGTTGTCGTCACGGCGGTGCGTAGGCGACCCGTTTGCGCGGAAAGACCGGGCATCACCGACGCGAGTCGTGACAGGATTGTCGGCATGCCGGTTCGTGCACTGAGCTTCGGCATGGTGGCGCGACGATACGAGCGGCACCGACCGGGCTACCCTGCCGAGCTTGTCGACCTGGTGCTGACGCACTCGGATCGGCCGGTGCGATCGGCGCTGGAGATCGGCGCCGGCACGGGCAAGGCGACCCGGCTGTTCGCCGCAGCGGGCGTCACTGTCACCGCGACCGAGCCGGACGGGGCAATGCTCGCCGAGCTGCGCAAGCACGTGCCAGCAGGCGTCCGGACCGTGCGTGCCGCATTCGAGGACCTGCGGCCGGGCGCGAGGTATGACCTGGTCTACGCGGCAGCGGCACTGCACTGGACGAAACCGGAGGGGCGATGGTCGCGGATGGCCGCACTACTGGAACCCGGCGGCGTGTTCGCCTCGTTCGGCGGACCAACCCAGCTGGTTGACCCGGCGGTGGCGGACGCTGTCCGCGTCGCCCGGGCACCCTTCCTGGACAGCGACGAGATTCCCTCGCCCGATGGAACGCCCCCGGGGCAGGCCATGCAGTGGCCGGGCACCGAGCTCCAACGGTCCGAATGGTTCACCGATGTGCAGCAGACCGTGATCGAGCGTCGGCTGACGATGAGTGCGCGCCACTACGTGGGGCATCTGTCGACGATCTCGGCGTATCTCGCGCTGCCCACCTCGGAGCAGGAGCAGGTCTTCGCCCAGATCGAACAGGTCCTGCCCGAGACGGTCGAGCTCTCCGCCGACGTCATCGTGCATCTCGCGCGTCGACGCCCCGAGCAGTAGCGCCCGAGGGTGCTCAGACCAGGAACTCCTCCCGCATCCGCGCGCCCAGGTTGATCCCGCCCACCGCCCGGGGGCCGGCCGGGTCGTGCACGGCGACGGTGTTGTTGCGACGCATCAGCTCACGGACCGCGGGCGGTAGTCGCGGCGGGTCGTCCATGGCCGCGAGGACCTGTCCGGTACTGACGATCAGTCGATCGGCCAGGGTGGCGGCGTCGGTGTCCACCCGCACCCGGCCGTACTCCCAGCCGGAGGTGGTCAGGTCGAGCACCTCGAACAGGCGGGTCACCAGCGGGTTCGGGTCGGTCACCCGGTCGATCCGGGGTGCCCGTTTGCCGACCACGGTGACGGCGGCGGCCACCTGCGCGTACGGGTGGAAGCCGCACGGCAACGCGAACAGCGGCCAGCGCAGCGCCGGGCCCGCCTCCTTCCACAGCGGCCGGTAGTTACGGCGGTGCACCAGCAGTCGCCGGCCCGTCCGTCGGTGGATCTCCTGGGCCTGGGCCTGAAGGTCCACGTGGGCCTCGTCGGCGACCTGACTCACGATCCGGGTCGCCACCACCAGGCCGTCGTCACTGTCGAGCGAACCGGCGAGCGACTCGACCTGCTCGTTGAACCGGATCCGCGCGTGGGGGCCGTACCGGGACTGGACGTCGTGCAGCAGCGCCTGCTGGCGTCCCGGGTCGAGCTGGACCCGCCTACCGCCCAGCAATCGACGGAGCCAACGCATGTCGCCTCGATTCAGCAGAGCCGTCGCGGACGGCGGCAATGCTAATGCGTCGACCTTCCCTCATGTCCCAAGGGGGCTGGTCGACTCCGCTCTCGGAGACGGCGGTCACCGCCGACGTGGCGTGATCAGCCCCGACTCGTACGCCCACACGACCAGCTGCGCCCGGTCGCGGCAGTGCAGCTTCGTCATGGCCCGGTTGACGTGTGTCTTGGCGGTCAGCGGACTGATCACCATGCGCACGGCGATCTCGTCGTTGGTCAGCCCACGGGCGACCAGCTCGACGACCTCCTGCTCCCGGGCGGTCAGCACGTCGCGTCCGGCCGTCGGCACGGCCGGCGGTGGGCCGGCCACGAACTCACTGATCAGTGTGCGGGTGACGGTTGGCGCGAGCAGCGCGTCGCCGCGCGCGACGACGGTGACGGCGTGCAGCAGGTCGGCGGGGTCGGCGTCCTTGAGGAGAAAGCCGCTGGCGCCCGCGCGGAGGGCGGCGAACACATAGGAGTCGAGCCCGTAGTTGGTGAGGATGAGAACGCGGATCGCGGCGAGGTCGGGATCGGCGGCGATGCGCCGGGTGGCCTCGATGCCGTCGAGGCCCGGCATCTGCACGTCCATCAGAACGACGTCCGGGCGCAGACACCGCGACAGGTGGACGGCCGAGGCGCCGTCGCTCGCCTCACCGACGACCTCCAGGTGGTCCTCGGCGTCGAGCAGTGCCCGGAAGCCGGCTCGCATCAGCGCCTGGTCGTCGGCGAGCAGCACCCGGATCATCCCGGCTCCTCCGGCCGGCGGGCGGTCATCGCGGGCCGTCCAGCGGGAAGGTGGCCCGTACGGTGAACCCGTGGTCGTCGTGCGCGGCGGTCCGCAGCGTGCCGCCCAGGGCGCTGACCCGCTCCCGCATGCCGCGCAGGCCCACGCCCGGGGTCAGGGGCTCAGCCGGCGACGCCTGACCGTCGTCGGTGACCGCGACGGTCAGCCCCGCCGGGGCGTACTCCACCTGGATGTGCGCGGTCGCAGGCCCGGCGTGGCGGGCCACGTTGGTGAGGGCCTCCTGGATGACCCGGTACCCGGCCTGGTCGACCTCGTCGGGCAGGTCCCCGCGCTGACCGGTGACTGTCACCTGCACCGGTACGCCGACCGCCCGGGTCCGCTCGGCCAGCTCGTCCACCCGGGCCAGCCCGACCCGATCGCCGTCGGTGGGTGTGCGCAGGACGTCGAGGGTCGTGCGGAGTTCCCGCATCGCGGCGCCGCTGGCCTCCTGGATCGCCAGCAGCGTGGCCGACGGCTCCTCGCCGTGTTTGCGGGCCAGGTGCACGGCGATCCCCGCCTGCACCTTGATCACCGAGATGCTGTGGGTCAGGGAGTCGTGCAGGTCGCGGGCGATGCGCAGGCGCTCCTCCCCGGCGCGGCGCAACGCCATCTCCTCGCGGGTGCGTTCGGCCTCGATCGCCCGCTGCTCGACCTGCTCCAGGTACGCCCGGCGCTGCCGCGCGACGAGCCCGGCGACGTTGGCCGCCACGAACCAGCCGAGCAGCAGGGCCGTCCGCTCGGCGACCAGTTGGCCTGGTCGGCCGGCCGGCGCCATCGAGATGTCGCGGGCCAGGAAGCTACCGAGGAAGGCGAGGCTGGCCACGGCCGCGGCCGACCGGTGTCCCTGCCAGGCGCTGACGTAGACCGCGCAGAGGACCGGGAACGCGGCGGACACCCCGGGGTGCACCCGGACGTGAACGGCCAGCATGGCGACGGTGACCACGCCCAGCGCCACCACCGGGTAGCGCCGGCACGCCGCCAGGGCCACCACAGTGGCGAGGACCAGGGCGACGTCGAGCACCTCGACCGGCGCGGCGTCCGGGGTGAGCACGGCGTTGCCGAGCAGGAGGATGCCGAGGACGAGACCGCCGAGGGCGTACGGGAGGTCGCGGCGCATGGTCGCACTGTAGAACGGCCGTCGTCGGTGGAGCATCCCGCGCGCGTGGTACCTAAGGCGTACCACGGACGCGGTATGAGCGGCGGGCAAGTGTCTACGGCGGCACGACGTTTTCCCGGCCCGCCGGAACAAGCATCGAGCCCATGACATACCGCTTCTTCACCCCCACGCCGACGAGGGCGGCCACCGGCCGCACAGCGGCCGTCTACCAACAGTTGCGCGACGACTTTCTCGGGCCGCTGCCGACCTTCCAGGCGCTCTCGGCCGTGCCAGAGGTGTTGGCCGCGACCTGGGCGCTGATGCGGGAGGCGCTGCTCGCCGGGGACGCGCCCCGGGTCGAGCGCGAACTCGTCGCGGCCGCGGTGTCCCGGGCCAACCGCTGTCAGTTCTGCCTCGACGCCCACGTGCTCCTGCTGCACGCGCTGGGCGCATCGAAGCTGGCCGAGGCTGTCGCCCGGGGCGAGACGCCCCCCGAGCCGAGGCACGCCGCGCTCGTCGGCTGGGCGCAGGCGAGCCGCAGCCCCAGAGCCGCCGGCTGGACCAGCACCCACGGCCCGGAGATCACCGGCACCCTGCTCGCGTTCCACTTCATCAACCGGGTCGTCTCCGCGTTGCTCGACCCCGATCTGCTCCCCGGCGGGCTGCAACGCTCCCCGCTGGTGCGGTCGGTCGGGGGCCGGCTCTACGCCAAGGCGGCCCGGGAGTCGAAGGAGCCCGGCCGAAGCCTCCCGCTCCTCGACGCCGACCCGACGGCATCACCTCCCGCCTGGGCGGGGGACAGCCCGGTGGGCGTCGCCTACGCGTCGCTACGGGACGCCGCTGCCCGGGGTGGGGACCTGCTGCTGGGCGACGTGGCGCGCCAGACCGTCACGGCCACGGTGCGCTGGGAGGAGGGGCGGTTCCCGGCGCGGCCCGCGGACTGGGCCGTCGACATGGTGCGGGACGTGCCGGGCACAGACCGCATCGGGACGCGGATCGCGTTGCTGGCGGCGTTCGCGCCCAGCGCGATCAGCCCGGGCGACGTCGCTCTCTGGCGGCTCTCCCACCCCGCCGACGCCGACCTCGTGCGGTTGGTCGCGTACGGGGCGATCACGGCCACCGATCACGTCGCCCGGGCCCTCGCCTCGGCGCCCCTCTAGGAGGTAACCCATGCGCAAGGCTCTCGTCATCGTCAGCGCCCTGCTGCTCGTCGCGTTCGCCGTGCAGTTCGTCCTCGCCGCCGTGGGCGGGTTCACCAGACCCGCCGGCGAGGACGCGTACGCGCTGCACAGCGTCAACGGCATGGCGGTCATCCCGATTCTCACAGTGCTCACCGCCCTGTTCGCCGCGCTGGCGAAGGCGCCGGGAAAGGTCATCGGACTGGCGATCCTGCCGATCGGCCTCGTCGTCCTCCAGCCGCTCATCGCCATGCTGGCCGAGGCGTCCACCGACGCGTCGGGTGTCAGCACCCCGCTCGGCCTGACCATCGGAGGGTTGCACGCGCTCAACGGAATCATCGCGGTGCACGTCGTGGTCGGTGTCCATCGGGCGGCGCGACAGCTGGCCGTCCCGGTTCCCGCCGGCACGGCTCGGCTGGTCACCCGGGAAGGAGAGCCGGCGTGACCACCGGGTCGCTGCTCGTGGCCGACCTCGTGATCGCGGTCCTCGCGTCCGCCGCCTGGCTGGGCGGTGGCGCCGCGTCCGCCGTCCGTCGCCGCCCGCTCGCACTGGGACTGGCAGCCGTCGCCCTGCTCGCCACGCTCGCCCGCGCGATCACGATCACCGCCCTCGCCCGCGCCGGCTGGTGGTTCGCCGCGGAGAAGGTCCTCATCGCGGCCCCACTGTCGCTCGCGGCGGTGGGCGTCGCCGGTCCGCGGTTGCTGCGGGCCCCGGGCGACATCCGGGCCGTCGCGGTTCCGCTGCTCTTCGCCGGGTACGCCACGAGCAGCGCCCTGCTCGTGACGATCCTGCACGGCTATCCTGCGTCGGCCGGGGCCGGGCTGCTCGCGGTCGCCGGAGTCGTGGCGGCGACGGTGATCTCGGGGCGTGCGCTCGGCGCGCGCCCGTCCCGGACGGTGTCCCGGGCGGCCCTCGTGGTGGCGGTCGCGGCACTGCTGACCGGAACCGGCTTGACCGTCGCCCCGGGCGCCGCGCCCGCCGTACCGCATGATCATGGTTCTCCGGCGGCCCGGATCACCGACGAACCCACCCGGCGGTTCACCCTGACCGCCGCAACCGCCACTGTGGACGCGGGCGGCCGGAACGTCGCGGCGTGGGCGTTCAACGGGCAGGTCCCCGGACCGGAACTGACCGCCACCGTCGGCGACGTCCTGGAGGTGACGCTGCGCAACCGGGACATCGGGCGCGGCGTCACCCTGCACTGGCACGGGTACGACGTGCCGAACGATCAGGACGGCGTACCCGGGGTGACGCAGGCGGCGGTGCGGCCCGGGCAGGAGTTCGTCTACCGGTTCCGCGCCGACCAGGCCGGAACGTACTGGTACCACACGCATTCGGCCTCCGACGTCGGCGTACGGATGGGGCTCTACGGCGTGCTGGTGGTGCGACCGGGCCCGGTGACCGGCCTCGACGTCACCGTGCCGGTGCACACCCTGGCGGGCCGTCCGTTGCCCGCACCGAAGGTGGAGGAGGTCGAGGCCGGCCTGCCGGTGCGGTTGCGGCTGATCAACACCGACAGCACGACGCACCGGTACGCCCTGGCCGGGACCGCGTTCCGGGTGGCCGCGATCGACGGCGTCGACCTGCGCGGCCCGACGCCGCTGGTGGACACCGCCGTGCTGATCCCGGCCGGGGGCCGCTACGACCTGGTCTTCGACGCGCCGGCGACCCCGGTGGCGCTGTTCGTCGACGGGCGGGCGGTCTACTCGACCGGCCCGGTGTCGACGGCGACCGGCGCCTGGCGGGTGCTCGATCCGCTCCGCTACGGCGCGACCGCTGCGGTGCCCTGGTCCCGGTTCGACAAAACGTTCACCCTCGTCCTCGATCGCGGCCTCGACCTGCGCAGACTGCTACCGCGGTACGGCCACACCGTCAACGGCGCGGCTGACCCGGACATCCCACCGCAGGTCGTACGCCTGGGTGACGTCGTACGGTTCACGATCGTCAACCGGTCGCAGGTCGTGCACCCGTGGCACCTGCACGGCCATCACGTCCTGGTGCTGGCCCGCGATGGAGAGCCGGCGACCGGAAGCCCGTTGTGGCTGGATTCGTTCGACGTCCGTCCGGGCGAGGTGTGGGAGGTGGCGTTCCGGGCCGACAACCCGGGGATGTGGGCCAATCACTGCCACAACCTGGCGCACGCCGATGCCGGGATGACGCTGCATCTCATGTACTCGTGATCGCGGAGGCCTGTAGTTTTCTGTCATGACTGAGGACACCTTCCGTTCGGTGGCGATCGAGCGCACCAGCCTGGGCAACTACGTCGTGCGGAACTCCCGTGGCGGGTCGGTGTCGTTGGGCGCGGGCGAGGACGGCAGTTTCACGCCGGTGGAGTTGCTGCTGGCTGCCATCGGCGGCTGCACCGCTGTGGACGTGGACCACATCACCAGTCGTCGCGCCGAGCCGACCGAGTTCGCCGTTGCCGTCACCGGTGACAAGATCCGGGACGAGGCCGGCGGAAACCGGATGCGGAACCTGCGGGTCGAGTTCACCGTGACGTTCCCGGAGGGCGCGGAGGGCGACGCGGCCCGTGCGGCGCTGCCCCGGTCGTTGCAGCAGTCACACGATCGGTTGTGCACGGTCTCCCGTACCGTCGAGCTCGGCACTCCCGTCGCGATCGCTGAGGGCCCCGGGCCCGCCGGAGACTGATCGGCGCTGAGCACGGCTACTCAGGCCCGTGCGGGTTCGTTCGTGTGAGGGTGACGGCATGCGTCGACTACTGGTGCCACTGCTGATCGCCCTCACCGCCGTGGCAGCGTGTGCCGACCCGAACGCCCAGCCGGGTCGCGCGGACCCGACGGTTGCGGAGCCGGCGCCCACCGAGCTGCTAACCGACGGCAGCGTGCCCTGGGCCGACCTGAAGATCACCGGCGAGGACCTCAACGGCCGCCCTGCCGAGCCGAGAACGCCGGCCGCCGGCAGCGAACCGTGCCGGGCGGAGCAGCTGACCGGCCGGCTCACCACGTGGACCCGGCCCGGCACCGGCGGTGAGACGCCTCGGGGCTTCGACGCCGCCATCGGCAAGCTCATCGGCGAGGTGGACGTGCGGAACTCGTCGACGGTCGAGTGCACCCTGCAGGGCGAGGTGCCCACGACCATGCTCGCCGGCGGCCGCGAGATCCCGATGCTCTACGCCCACGGCATCGACGAGGAGGGCCGCACACGGGTGGTCGCCGTGCCGGCCGGCGGCCACGCCAGCCTGCGCCTGGACTGGTCCGGGCCGTTCTGTCAGCCCGTGAAGGGGTCGTTGGAGCTCGCTATCGAGCTGCCGCACGACGGCGGCAGGTTGCGCGCACCGGTCACCGCCGACGAGCGTCCGGGTTGTCCACAGGGGGAGGGGGTCCACCCCCGCGCGCGGGGGACGCTGTCCGCGAGCGCGTTCACCGAGCCGGTGACGGTGTCGAAGCCCCCGTCCTCGCCGCTTCAAAAGCTCACCGTCGCTGTTCGGGGGCCGACGACCGCCGCCGCCGGGTCGCGGCTCACCTTCCGGGTGACGCTGGGCAACCCGACCGACGGCCCCCTCGTGCTGGACCCCTGCCCGGGCTACCTCATGGAACGGTTCTCTCTCGGCGACGCGACAAACGACGCGGTGAACTCGGCCCAGTTGTACCGGCTGAACTGCGGCGCGCTCCCGCAGATCCCCGCCGGCGGCAGTGCCGTGTTCGAAATGGTCGCCGAGGTGCCGGCCTCGATGCGGGCCGGGCGCGAGCTGAGCGTGACGTGGAAGTTGTATCTGCCGCACTACGTGCAGCGGGGCAACCAATACGGTGTCCTCACCCTCACCGTCGTCTGAGGAGCGCAGCGTCCGGGTCAGCCGCACCGGCAAAGTCGACGTAGGTGAGAACAAGGGATAGATGCTGTTGAGGGTATGGGAGCGCTCCCGTAACATACCTGGCGCGGCCTGTTAACGCTCACAACCGGTCACCGCACAGCGACCACCACCAATGCATGGGCCGCCGTCCCGCGAGGAGGGTGCTACATGACCAGATCCAGAGCCACCAATGTCGGTCTGGTTGCGGCCGGCGTCGGCTTACTGGTGTCGTCGACCGTTGTCGCGGCGCTGCCGGCGGGTGCCGCGGCTGAGGGTTGTTCGGTGAACTACGCCGTGTCGTCGCAGTGGCAGGGCGGCTTCGGTGCCAACGTGGCGATCACGAACCTGGGTGATCCGTTGAGCAGTTGGACCTTGACCTGGTCGTACGGCGCCGGGCAGACGGTGACGCAGGCCTGGAACACGTCGCTGACGCAGAGCGGGTCGGCGGTGACGGCGAAGAACGTGAGCTACAACGGTGGGGTCCCGACCAACGGCACGGTGTCGTTCGGGTTCAACGGGTCCTGGACGGGCAGCAACCCCGACCCGACGAGCTTCGCCCTCAACGGCGTCACCTGCACCGGTGGCACGACGACTCCGCCGCCGACCACCCCACCGC
>NZ_QGSY01000198.1 GCF_003857035.1 Micromonospora arida | reverse complement strand
GTGCTGGTGGCCCGACTGATCCTGGCGGCGTCAGTGCTCCCAGAGGTTATCGGTGCGGAAGTACCTGGCGGTGAACTGCTCTTCCACCGAGGCGGTGTCCGTCTCGGCTGTCCACCAACCTGGCCAGACGTCGACGCCGGAGGGCGCGCTGATGGCAGTCAGGACGGTGGAGCACCGGTGGCAGCGCCGAGGCGCGGAGTCCCGGAACCGCCCGCCGCAGTCGCATGGCCGCAGTCGCTCCTCAAGTGCCGCCATCAGCGTGGGGTAGGCGTCGTCCCGGGACGGCAGCGCGTCCGCAATGGCCGTGCACGTGCTGTCGTAGTAACTGACGTCGACCCGCATCGGGCAGCTGTCGCAGTAGAGGAAGTAGCAGTCAAGCAGCGGCGAGTGGTCGAGGCGGTAGAGCCGTTCGTGGCACTCCGGACAGGTGATTTCCGCACCGTTCAGCCAGTTGTCGTCGAGCTCGTCCGGTTGGCTCACCGGTTGATCATTCCACGGGTCTGACGCGGAGGCGCGTCGGCGATTCGCGTTTGGGCCCGAGTACCACTGGCCCGCTGTGAGACTGGGCGAGTGCCGGCGCTGTCGGTGATCGGCACTGTCCGACTCGACCTGGCGAGGTGGGGAAGATGTCCAACGACAACGAAATTCGTCCCTTCCGGCTCGACACATCGGAGGACGCGATCGCCGATCTGCGTCGCCGGATCGCGGCCACCCGCTGGCCTATCCGCGAGTTGGTCACCGATCGCTCGCAGGGGGTGCAGCTGGCGACGATGCAGGAGCTGACCCGCCACTGGATGACCGATTACGACTGGCGTGCGTGCGAGACGAAGCTGAACTCGCTGCCGCAGTACACGACGAACATCGACGGGGTCGAGATTCACTTCATCCACGTGCGGTCGCAGCATGAGAACGCCCTACCGCTGATCATGACGCACGGCTGGCCGGGCTCGGTAGTCGAGCTGCTCGGGGTCGTCGGCCCGCTGACCGACCCGACGGCGCACGGCGGCACGCCCGAGGACGCGTTCCACCTGGTGCTGCCATCGTTGCCCGGCTACGGCTTCTCCGGCGAGCCGACCGAGTCCGGCTGGAATTCGGCGCGGATGGCACAGGCGTGGGCGAAACTCATGGACCGCCTCGGTTACCCGCGCTACGTCGCGCAGGGTGGCGATGTGGGGGCCGCCGTCACGGATGCCATGGGGCGTCAGGGACCCGAGGGGCTGCTCGGCATCCACGTCAACCTGCTCGCCGGGGCGGTCGGCATCAAGGACAAGTTGCCGGCGAATTCCGAGCAGGAACGCGCCGCGCTCGACGCGCTCAAGCTGTTCTCGATGGACGGGTTCGGCTACTTCCTGGAGCAGTCCACCCGGCCACAGACGATCGGCTATTCGCTGCTGGACTCACCTGTCGGGTTGGCGGCCTGGATGCTCGACCACGACACGGACAGCTACTACAAGATCTCCCGCGTGTTCCTCGACGGTGAGCCGGCCGGCGGTCTCACTCGGGACAGCATCCTCGACAACATCACGCTGTACTGGTTGACGGGCACCGGTGCGTCGTCCGCCCGGTGGTACTGGGAGCAGGGGCGGTTTCAAGCAGCGGCCCAGGCAGCCGGTCAGGCTCCGCCGCCGGTCACGGTGCCGGTCGCCTTCACCACGTTCCCCGGCGAGATCTGGGCCGCTCCACGGAGCTGGGCCGAGGCTGTCTACCCCGGCATCGCGTACTTCAACGAGGCCGACCGCGGCGGGCACTTCGCGGCCTGGGAGGAGCCGGAACTCTTCTCCGCCGAGGTGCGGGCCGCCTTCCGGCCACTGCGGAAATCCTGACGACCTCAACCGCTGACGGACGAGCGCCGGCGTCTGTCGTCGGCCGGGTGGATGGTGCGTACCGGGTCGGGTACCGGCCCTCGGGGCTGCCACTCGCGGGGGTAGCCGAGGGAGACCTCCTCGAAACGCACCCCGTCGTGGAACGTAGTGCGGGGGATGTGCAGGTGCCCGTACACGACTGTGGCGGCGTCGAAGCGCAGGTGCCAGTCGCTGGTGCGGACGGTGCCGCACCACTGGGCGAACAGCGGGTACCGCAGGACGTCGGTGGGTTCGCGCACCAGCGGGTAGTGGTTGACCAGCACCGTCGGCAGCGCCGGGTCGCGTTCGACCAGCCGGCGTTCGGTCTCGGTGACCCGGGCGTCGCACCACGCCTCCCGGCTCGGGTACGGGTCGGGGTGCAGCAGCGCCTCGTCGGTGCACACCACACCGGCCTTGTATGCCAGGGCCAGTGACTCCTGCTGGGTTTGTGCCTCGGGCACCCGGAACGTGTAGTCGTAGAGCACGAAGAGCGGGGCGATCGTGGCCGGGCCGCCGTCGCCGTCCCACACCGGGTACGGATCCTCCGGGGTGACCACCCCCAACCGCCGGCACATCCGGACCAGCTCGCGGTAGCGCTCCTCGCCGCGCAACGTGACCGGGTCACGCGGCGGCGTCCACAGCTCGTGGTTGCCCGGTGCCCAGACGACCCGTGCGAACCGACTGCTCAGTAACCCGAGTGCCCACTCGATGTCGGCGAACCGGTCGGCGACGTCCCCGGCGACGAGCAGCCAGTCGCCGGCGTTGTCCGGGTGCAGCTCCTGGACGAACGCGCGGTTCTGAGGGTGCCCGACGTGCAGGTCGCTGACGGCCCGCAGCCGGGGCGGAAGTTTCACCCTCCGAGGTTAGGACGGTACGGGTGGTTCGCGGAACCTCTGCGCCTGCCGTTCGGGCCGATCTGTCGACCCGCATATCCGGAGACCCGACGGGAAAGCGCGGGGCGTCCGACAGCCCGAGACCGGAGCAGGAGACAAACATGCCTTTCATTACCGTGGGGACGGAAAACTCCGCGCCCATCGACCTGTACTACGAGGACCACGGTTCCGGTAAGCCGGTGGTGCTGATCCACGGCTTCCCGTTCAATGGCGCGACCTGGGAGAAGGAGACACGGGCGCTGCAGAACGCCGGATACCGGACGATCACCTACGATCGCCGCGGTAACGGTAACTCCGCCCAGCCGGCCTTCGGGTACGACTACAACACGTTCGCCGCGGACCTGGACGTGTTGATGACCGAGCTGGACCTGAACGAGGTGACTCTGATCGGTCACTCGATGGGCACCGGCGAGGTGGTCCGTTACCTGGGCAACTACGGCTCGCAACGGGTCAGCCGGGCCGTGCTGCTCAGCCCGCTGCAACCGATGCTGGCCAAGGCGAGCGACAACCCGGAGGGCGTCGACCGGAGCCTCTTCAAGGGTTTCCAGGACGCCATCATCAAGGACCGGTTCGCCTACCTGACGTCCTTCTGTGACGCGTTCTTCAACCCGGACCAGAACATGGGCAAGCGGGTCAGCGAGGAGGCGTACCGGGCGCACTGGCAGATCGGCGCGATGGCCTCCGGCAAGGCCACCCACGACAGTGTGGACGCCTGGCAGGAGGACTTCCGCCCCGACCTGCCGAAGATCAACATTCCGGTGCTGATCGTGCAGGGTGACCAGGACCGGGTGCTGCCCTACCCGGTGACCGGCCAGCGGCTCGGGCCGATGATGCCGACCGCCCAGCTCATCACGCTCAAGGGTGCACCGCACGGCATCCCGTGGACCCACGCCGACGAGATCAACAAGGCGGTCCTGGACTTCATGAAGCAGCCGGCCAAGGCTCGCGCCTGACCCGTACCGGTAGCCGATCGGACGCCCGCGCCGTAAGGCGCCGCGACACCCGGCCCGCGGTTCGCACCGGGGCCGGGTGTCGTCGTCGGTCAGGGCCGGCGGGCCACCACCGCGCCGTTGGCGCCCGGCGCGTCGAACGGCACGGTACGCACGTCGACGAAGCCGGCGTCGCTGAGCCAGGCGGCGTACTCGGCACCTGAATAGTTCCGGCCGCCCTCGGTCTCGACAAGCATGTTCATCCCCATCAGGGCCGCCTCCGGAGGTCCGGTGCGTTCGTCGTTGAGCAGCAGTTCGCAGACGACGATCGCCCCGCCGGGCGGCAACGCCGCGTGGCACCGGGCCAGCAACGCCCGGTTCGTCGGCTCGTCCCAGTCGTGCAGGATCATGCTGAGCAGGATGACGTCGTGCCCGTCCGGCAGCGCCGGGTCGGCGAGGAAGTCGCCGCCCACCGCCTCGATCCGCCCGGTCAGGCCGGCCTCCGCGATCCGCTCCCGGGCCCGGACGCAGACGTGCGGCAGGTCCAGGACCGTCGCCCGCAGGTCGGGCAGGCGGCGGCAGAACTCGATCGGGAACGCGCCGGCCCCGCCGCCCACGTCGAGCAGCCGGCGGTGCGCGGAGAAGTCGTAGGCGTCGGCCAACGCGCTGGCGGTGAAGCTGGACGTGGAGAACATGGCGTCCCAGAACTGCGCCAGCATCTCCGGGTCGGCCGTGTCGAACATCGACTGTTGAGCCTCCGGGTCCCAGGTCAACGGCCGGTCCGTGCGCAGGGCCTCACCGATGCGGTGCCAGGGCAGGTAGGTCCGCAGGTCCGAGTAGCGGACCTGCGCGCCGAAGTAGTACGGGCGACCCTCGACCAGGAACTGCTCGGCCAACTCGGTGTTGCGGTAGCCGTCGCCAGCCTTCTCCAGCAGCCCCAGCGAGGCGCTGGCGGCCAGCAACAGGTCCGCCGGCCGGTCCGGCAGCCCGAACTCGGCGGCGGCCTGCTCGACGGTCATCGTCCGCCCGCCGGCCAATCGGGTGAACAGGCCGAGCTCGACGCCGGCCGCGAGGGTCTTGAACCCCCACACACCGGCCACCAGGCGCATGAGGGGAGTGGGAGTGATCATGCCGACATGAAAGCACAGTTCGAGTGCTTCCACGATGGACTGTCACGCTCTGATCAGCGTCACCAACCCTGCGGCCACCAGCACCCCGGCCCAGAGCCGGTCCACGTTGAACCAGGCCCGACGCAGCACACCGACCCCGAACACCTGGTAGACCAGCAGCGCCACGGCCAGGGCGACGCCGAGCATGGCCACGGTGTGCACCCCGGCCGCCGCGAGGCCGGACAGCGCGCCCACCGGCGCGGCGGCCAGGTGCCCGGAGTGACCCCCGGGCACCGGCTCGGCCACCAGCACCGGCAACAGCATCAACCCCGCGCCGTGCGCCGACGACATCAGGAACGACCAGGCGGCGAGCTGCGCCGCCGACAGCCGCATCCCCGCCCAGCGGAAGTGCCGCTCCGAGAGCAGCCGCCACAGCCCGAAGGCCACGAGCACCCCACCGCCGATCACCGCGAGGGCGCTGCTCGCCGTCACCGACCGGGTCGCCGAGACCAACGCGGCGACGATGGCCACCGAGGCGAGATGCCCCGCGGCGATCGGCGGCAGGGCGCGCAGCAACGCCAGCCGACTGCGCTCCTGTAGGCCCCGGGCCACCGCGAACAGCCAACCCATCGCCGGGTTCAGACCATGGAACGCGCCGAGCGCGGCGAGCGTCGCCAGGGTGGTGACGGTCACGGATAGCAGTACGAGTCGGAGGAGGCGTCCCCGCCCTGCAACCGGGTCTGGTGCACCCGCAGGCCCCGGAACTCGTCCCCGTGCGGGAAGAACCGCTCATCCGGGGTGAGCCCACCGGCGTCCACGTCGACGTCGAGCTTGGCCAGCCAGGCGCCCACCCCGTCGGGGTAGAACTGGTCGTCCCACGCACCGTAGAGCGAATTGCTGACGTAGACCCGCCGGCCGTCCCGGCTGACCTCCACCATCTGCGGGCCACCGGCCAACGCCTCGTCCGGCGCGGACGGGTGCGCGGTGCGGCGGACGATCCCACCGAGGTGCACCGAGCCCGTCTGCACCGGGTGCAGCGGATTGCTGACGTCGTACTGGCGCAGCTCACCGGTGCCCCAGCAGGAGACGTAGAGGAACCTGTCGTCGACCGACAGGTCGATGTCGGTCACCAGCGGCGGCACCGCCCCGAACGGCTTGAGCAGGTCGGGCAGGTTCGCCGGGTCGGCCGGCTCGGCCGGGATGTCGATGACCTTGGTGACCGCCCAGGCGTCCCCGTCGCGGTGCCAGAGCCAGATCGAAGCGGACAGGTCCTCGACGCTGATCACCACCCCGACGAACCCGTACGACTTCGTCGGATCGTGCGCCGGCCGCAGCTCCAGTGGCATCTGGTGCTGGTCACCGAGATCGATCCGTTGGACGTGCCGGCGTTTCGCGAGATCCCAGAAGTGGATGGCGTGCCCGTAGCGTCGGCCCAGCAGCAACTCACCGATGATGCCGTCCTCGATCATCGACGGGGTGCCCCACTCGCTGGTGACCAGCACGTCCTGGGTGAGATGCCACCACACGTCGTACGCCAGGAACTGCGGCCCCCGGTCGGCCTCCCACGCCCCGCGGACCTCGAACGTGGTGTGGTCGAGGATGGCGATGCCACCCGGACCCTCCGCACCGTCCGCGCCGCCGAGAGCGGAGAGGTAGATGCCGTCCGGGCCGCAGTGCACGGTGTGCGGCCGCGAGTAGCCGGCCCGCTTCGCCAACTCCTCCGCCCCGATCACCTTGACGATCTGCGGCTGGCGCGGATCGGGCTGGGTGTCGAGCACGTGGATGCGCGACGACCGCAGGCCGGGGACGATCAGGTAGCGCCGCTCGACGTGCGGGTGCGGGGCGGTCGGGCAGAGCGCGCTGCTGCACGCGTTCCAGCCGAAGTGGTGCAGCTCGTCACCGACGTACGGCAGGTCGGTCCAGCCGACGACCCGGCCGTAGTCGGGGGAGTCGGGGTCGGTGTCGAGCACCACGATGGCGTCCGGGCGGGTGGCCGTCCGGTCGAAGGCCGCCACGTAGGCGAGCTTCTCCGCCGGTGCGGTCACCGCCTCCCGGGGCGAGGGGTAGAACGTGGGGTCGGGGGTCCAGCGGGTCATCACAGCTCCGCTCGTCAGGTGGTGGGAACGCCGAGTCGGTCGAGCAGGTGGCGGCGCAGCGCGCCGAAGGCCGGGTCGTCCGGCGTACGGGTGGGGCCGAGGTCGACGGGCAGTTCCGCGGCGATGCGGCCGTCGTCGAGGAGCAGGATCCGGTCGGCGAGCAGCAGAGCCTCCTCCACGTCGTGGGTGACCAGCAGGGCGGCGAAGCCGTGCTCGGCGCGCAGCCGGCGCAGCAGGATCTGCATCCGCAGTCGGGTCAATGCGTCCAGGGCGCCGAACGGTTCGTCGAGCAGCAGCAGGTCCGGTTCGCGGACCAGGGCCCGCGCCACCGCCACCCGCTGCGCCTGCCCACCGGACAACTCGGCCGGCCAGGCACGATCCCGCTCGGCCAGACCGACCTCGGCCAGTGCCCGCCGGATCCGCCCCGGGCCGTCCGCGCCGGACAGCCCGAGCCCCACGTTCTCCGCCACGCGTTTCCACGGCAGCAGCCGGTGCTCCTGGAAGACCACGGCGGCGGTGCCGTGCACGACGCTCGTCCCGCTGGCCTCGCCGTCCAACCCGGCGAGAATCCGCAGCAGCGTGCTCTTGCCGGAACCGCTGCCGCCCAGCAGGGCCACCACCTCACCGCGGGCGATGGTCAGGTCGACCCCGGCCAGCACGACCGTCGGCCCGAAGGCCCGGCGCACCGCGTGGGCGGTGAGCACCGGCTCGGCGCCGTTCAGGTGGCCCGCAGTCCGCGACGCCATGTCAACATCCTCCTCTCCAGGACGCGCAACGCAAGGTCGGATATCAGCCCGAGCAGGGCGTAGACGAGCAGGCCGAGCACCACCACGTCGGTCTGGCTGAACTCCCGCGCCTCCATCATCAGAAAGCCGATCCCGGTCTGGGCGTTGACCTGCTCGCCGACGACCAGGCTGAGCCAGGCCGCCCCGATCGCCAGCCGCAGGCCGAGGAAGAGGGACGGCAGCGCGCCGGGCAGCACCACGTGCCGCAGTCGGGCGGCCTGCCCCAGACCACAGGTACGGGCGGCCTCCACCAGCCGCTCGTCGATGTCCCGGATGCCGGCGTAGGTGTTGAAGTAGATGGGGAAGAACGCGCCCAATGCCACCAGGCTGATCTTGAGCGATTCGCCGATGCCGACCCAGATGATCAGCAACGGGACCAGCCCGAGGTGCGGCAGCATCCGGGCCATCTGCACCGGCGGGTCGACCAGGTCGTCACCGAGCCGCAACAGCCCGGCCACGGTGCCCAGCACCAGGGCCAGGAGACCGCCGATCAGCAGGCCTGCCCCGGCCCGGGTGAGGGAGTCCAGCAGGTGGACGCCGAGCGTGCCGTCCCGGCTCAGTCGCCAGCCGGTGGCCAGGACGTCGCTGGGCGCGGGCAGCTTCTCGGTCGCCAGCAGCCCGGTCCGTGCGGCCAACTCCCACCCAAGGATCAGCACCACCGGGCTCACCACCCGCCACCAGCGCCGGGCCGGCCGCTGACGACGGCGTACGACAGGCGCCGCCGCCGCGACCTCTTCGGGCGCCTCGACGAGCGTCGTACGACTCACTGGAACACCTCGTTGAACCGGCCGTCGACCCGGGATCGCAGGTCGACCGGCCCCGGGATGAGTTCCAGGGCGATGAAGCTGTCGGTGATCGCCTGAAGTTCGTCGCCGATGGCCGGGGTGACCGGAGCGAGGGGCTTGGCGCTGCGGGCCAGAGCGCGGCTGGTGACGTCCTGCGGGATCTTCAGCTCCGGAGCGAGGGTGCTGGCTCGCTCCTCGGGGTGGGCGATGCCCCAGTCGGTCACCTCGCGGTAGCGCTGGAGGAACGCACGGATCTCGTCCGTCCGCTTGTCGACCGCCCGGGGCGTGGCCAGGACGTACTCGCGGTTGCTGGCCAGCCCGGTCGCGTCGGCGAGCACCTGGACCCCCGGTTGCTCGGCCAGGGCGAAGTACGGATCCCAGATCACCCAGGCGTCGATCTGCCCGCCGTCGAACGCGGGCCGCCCCTCGGCGGGCTTGAGGTATTTGACCTGGATGTCCTTCAGGGTCATGTTGTTCGCCTCCAGCAGCCGCACCAGCAGCCAGTGCACGTTGGACCCCTTGTTGAGGGCCACCGTCCTGCCCTTGAGGTCGGCGAAGCTGCGGTAGCCCCGGTCGGCTTTGACCAGCACGGCCTCACCCTGCGGAATCGGCGCCGAGGTGCCGATGACGGAGAACGGGATCTTCCCGGCGGCGGCGAAGACGGGTGGTGCCTCGCCGACCTGTCCGATGTCGATGGAGCCGGCCTTGAGCGCCTCGGTGAGCGCGGGGCCACTCTCGAACAGCGACCACTCCACATCCGGTGCGGCGCCGCGCGCCTTGACCAGGCTCAGCCCGCCGAAGCGCTGGTAGCCGATCCGGAGTTTGTCCTTGGTGCCGCCCGCATCGGCGGACCCGCCGCACGCGCTCACCGCGACCGTGGCGAGCAGCGCCACGGTGGTGAGCACGGCCGTCAGGAGGCGGCGTTGCGGGGGACGGCTCGTCGACGGGGTGGGCATGGCGGCTCCTCGGGTCAGGGCAGGCTGACAGCAGCGCATCGACAGGTGTCGGCGCCGGCAGTAGCCTACTAACCCGATAGGTTTTATGGGTAGGCTGTCGGCGGGATCGTCCCACCCCTCAGGAGGTGGCCGCCCGCCCCGCGCTTACCCGGACCCGCTACCCGCCGCCTCCACACGGAAAGAGCCGAGATGACCCTCACCTTCCACTGGTTCCTGCCCACCAACGGCGACAGCCGGGACATCGTCGGCGGCGGCCACGGCGTACCGACAGGCGCCGCCGGAGGCGCCCGTCCGGCCAGCGTGGCGTACCTCGGGCAGATCGCCCGCAGCGCCGAGCAACTCGGCTTCGTCGGCGCGCTCACCCCGACCGGCGCCTGGTGCGAGGACGCCTGGCTCAGCACCGCGATGCTCACCGAGGTGACCGAGCGACTCAAGTTCCTGGTCGCCTTCCGGCCCGGCCTGCTGGCCCCCACGCTGGCCGCCCAGATGGCCTCGACCTTCCAGCGGCTGTCCCGGGGCCGGCTGCTGCTCAACGTGGTCACCGGCGGTGAGTCGCAGGAGCAGCGGGCCTACGGCGACTTCCTGGACAAGGACGCCCGGTACGCGCGGGCCGACGAGTTCCTACACGTGGTGCGTGCGCTGTGGCGCGGCGAGACCGTCGACCACGACGGCACCCACGTCCGCGTCGAACAGGCACGACTGCACCGGCTGCCCGACCCGGTGCCGCCGGTCTACTTCGGTGGGTCGTCCGCCGCCGCCCTCCCGGTGGCGGTGCGGCACAGCGACGTCTACCTCACCTGGGGCGAGCCGCCGGCCCTGGTCGCCGACAAACTGGAGCGGGTCCGGGCGCTGGCCGCCCGCGCCGGGCGGGAGCTGCGCTTCGGCATCCGGCTGCACGTCATCGCGCGTGACACCGCGGAGCAGGCCTGGGCACAGGCCCAGCGCCTGCTCGACGGGGTCTCCGAGGCCGACATCCGGGCCGTTCAGGAGGGGCTGCGCCGCAGCGAGTCCGAGGGGCAGCGCCGGATGCTCGACCTGCACGGCGGCTCCCGCGACGGCCTGGAGATCGCCCCCAACCTGTGGGCGGGGGTCGGACTGGTCCGCGGCGGGGCCGGCACCGCGCTGGTGGGCAGCCACGCCGAGCTCGCCGACCGGATCGCGGAGTACCACGCGCTCGGCATCGACGAGTTCATCCTCTCCGGCTATCCCCACCTGGAGGAGGCGTACTGGTTCGGTGAGGGCGTGCTGCCGATCCTGCGCGACCGAGGGCTGTGGCGGCACCCCGACGGCCAGCCGGGGACCCCCGACCACGTCGACATCCCCTTCACCCGGGCGCCCGCGCCGCAGCCTGTCGTGGCCCGCTGACCGGCCGGCACGCGGCAACTGGCGCCACGGCCGTTTACAGGTCCATCGCGTACACCCGGACCTGGCGACCGGTGTCCGGCTGCACGGTCTCGCGCTCCAGCGACATGCCCAGCTTGACCATCACCCGCGCGGACGCCTCGTTGCCGACGACGTGGATGCTGACCAGCCGCCGCAGGCCGAGCTCGGCACGAGTGTGGGCGACAACGGCCTGGGCCGCCTCGGTGGCCAGGCCCCGACCCCAGTACGCGCGACCGAGCCGCCAGCCGATCTCCACGGCCGGCATGATCTCGGGCAGGAAGGTCGGCACCGCCAGTCCGGTGAAACCGGCCAGCTCGCCGGTCTCTTTGATCTCCACCGCGTACAGGCCGAAGCCGTGCTCGTCCCACTGCCGCTGATAAATGGCCAGACGCTCCGCCGTCGCGGCCCGGTCCAGGGTGCGGCCGTCATGGATGTAGCGCATCACCTCGGGCTGCGCGTTGACCTCGGCGAACCCGTCCAGATCATCGCTTCGCCAGCGGCGCAACAGCAGGCGCTCAGTGTTGAGGGACGTGGCATCAAGGGAGTTTGTCAGCTCAGGCACGTCCCCTTCTAGCATGTCGGCGTCCACGGAGCGATTGGTTATCTCGCGGCGGGTCGGCCGGTGAACCGCTTGCCGACCCGCCGCCCGGCGAGGCTCACCACAGTGCTGCCGACCGCCATCCCGACCAGCACCAGAATCCCCCCGACCACCCACAGCCCGCTGTCGTCGGTCCCGGCGGCCCGCCACGACCAGACCGCCGTGAACGCCACCGTCATCACCGGCGCCACCAGCCACGGACTGAGCCGCGTCCCGGCGAGCGCGGCCAGCACCACGAGCGTCAGCACGCAGCCGATCACCTGCCACGGCTCGTACGGGCCGCTGCTCGCGCCGGTCTGCGCGTCGACCGTGTACCGGGTGTCCCAACCCAGCCAGAGGATCCACGCCCCGACCGTGGCCGCCGCCAGGAACAGAACACCGAGCAGTGCGCGGGTACCCCTCGTCGCCGTCATCCGGCGATCATCCCCTGCCTGCCGCCCCACGGGAACACGGACCGGCATTCAACCGCCGACCAGCGTGATCCCCGATGGACTGTTGCCTCGGTCGGTGGCGATCCTCTACGGTCTGCTCAGCGGTGGGCGGTGCGGTCCGCATCCGACCCGACACCGCCGGTTGCCCGTCGTGCGGGCCGGGATGGTGGAGTCCCGGGTCGCCCCGTCGGCGGTGACCCGGCGGTCGTGTGACTCCCAGCTCGTCCCCTCGGGTCCTGGTGCCCGGGTGGCTCCGCGTGGAGCCGACGGCGAGCAGGGGCACGCCGACCCACCGGGAGAGCCCCGTGTTCCTCAGCCCGCACGAGCAGGACCGCCTGCTCGTCCACGTCGCGGCCGATGTCGCCCGCGCCCGCCGCGAACGCGGCCTGCGCCTCAACTACCCCGAAGCCGTCGCGGTGATCACCGCGTTCCTCCTCGAAGGGGCCCGCGACGGCCGGTCGGTCGTCGACCTGATGTCCGCCGGCCGGGCGGTGCTCGGTCGTGACGACGTCCAGGACGGCATCCCCGAGCTGCTGAGGGAGGTGCAGGTGGAGGCGACGTTCCCGGACGGCACCAAGCTGGTGACGGTGCACCACCCGATCCCGTGATCCCCGGGGAGATCCTGCCGGCGGCCGACCCGGTCGAGATCAACGTGGGCCGTCCGGTGACCACACTGCTCGTGGTCAACACCGCCGACCGCCCGGTGCAGGTCGGCTCGCACTACCACTTCGCCGAAGCCAATCCGGCCCTGTCGTTCGACCGGGGCGCGGCCTGGGGGCAACGACTCGCCGTGCCGGCCGGCACCTCCGTCCGGTTCGAGCCGGGCATCAACCGCAGCGTCGACCTCGTACCGCTCGGCGGGGCACGCGTCGTGCCGGGCCTGCGCGCAGAGTGCGCGGGGCCGTTGGACCCGTCGCCGCACCCGCCCACGGCCGCCGGGTCGCCGCGGTGAGCGCCGTGCGACGGGACCGCTACATCGACCTGTACGGGCCGACGACCGGTGACCGGATCCGACTGGCCGACACCAACCTGCTGATCGAGGTGGAGACCGACCACTGCGTGGGCGGCGACGAGGCGGTCTTCGGCGGCGGGAAGGTGATCCGCGAGTCGATGGGGCAGTCCCGTGCCACCCGCGCCGAGGGGGCGCTGGACACCGTCATCACCGGCGCGGTGGTGCTCGACCACTGGGGCGTGATCAAGGCCGACGTGGGGCTGCGCGACGGGCGCATCGTGGCGCTCGGCCGAGCCGGCAACCCGGACACCATGCCCGGTGTCCACCCCGACCTGGTCATCGGCCCGTCGACCGAGGTGATAGCCGGCAACGGGCGGATCCTCACCGCCGGCGCGGTCGACACCCACGTGCACTTCATCTGCCCGCAGATCGTCACCGAGGCACTGGCCAGTGGCATCACCACGATGGTCGGTGGCGGTACCGGGCCGGCCGAGGGGACCCGCGCGACAACTGTCACCCCGAACGGGTGGCACCTGGCCCGGATGCACGAGGCGCTGGACACCATGCCGGTCAACGTGCTGCTGCTCGGCAAGGGCAACACCGTCTCCAGCGAGGCGCTGTGGGAACAGTTGCGGGCCGGTGCGGGCGGTTTCAAGCTGCACGAGGACTGGGGCACCACACCGGCGGCGATCGACGCCTGCCTGCGGGTGGCGGACGCGTCCGGTGTCCAGGTGTCGATCCACACCGACACGCTCAACGAGGCCGGGTTCGTCGCCGACACCCTGCGAGCGATCGGTGGACGGGCGATCCACTCGTACCACACCGAGGGAGCCGGTGGCGGGCACGCACCGGACATCATCACCGTGGCGAGCGAACCGAACGTGTTGCCGTCGTCGACCAACCCGACCCGGCCGTACACCGCCAACACCCTGGCCGAGCACCTGGACATGTTGATGGTCTGCCACCACCTCAACCCGTCCGTGCCGGAGGACCTGGCCTTCGCCGAGAGCCGGATTCGACCGTCCACGATGGCCGCCGAGGACCTGCTGCACGACCTCGGCGCGATCTCGATCATCGGCTCCGACGCGCAGGCGATGGGCCGCGTCGGCGAGGTGATCATGCGGACCTGGCAGAGCGCCCACGTGATGAAGGACCGGGTCGGTGCGCTGCCGGGCGACGGGCCCGCCGACAACCACCGGGCCCGACGGTACGTGGCGAAATACACCATCTGCGCCGCGATGGCCAACGGGCTGGAACGGGAGATCGGCTCGGTCGAGCCGGGCAAGCTCGCCGACCTGGTGCTCTGGGACCCGGCGTTCTTCGGCGTCCGACCGCACCTGGTGCTCAAGGGCGGCATGATCGCGTACGCCCAGATGGGCGACGCCAACGCCTCGATCCCGACACCGCAGCCGATGCTGCCGAGGCCGATGTTCGGGGCGTACGGCGCGGCTGCGGCCGCCACCAGCCTGGCCTTCGTGGCCCCGGCGGCGCTGGACGCCGGGCTCCGCCTGGACGTGCGTCGCCGGGTGGTGCCGGTGAGCGACGTACGGTCGCGGGGCAAGGCCGACCTGCCGGAGAACAACGCGATGCCGCGCATCGAGGTGGACCCGGACACCTTCACGGTGCGGATCGACGGGCAGGTGGTGGAGCCGGACCCGGTGACCCGGCTGCCGATGGCCCAGCGGTACTTCCTGTTCTGATGGCGACGCCGAGCCTGCTGTTGTTGTTGGCCGACGGACGCTTCCCGGCCGGGGCGCACGCGCACTCCGGTGGTCTGGAGGCTGCCGTCGCCGCCGGCCGGGTCACCGACCTGGCGTCGTTGGAGGCGTTCCTGGCCGGACGACTGGCCACCGCCGGTCTGGTCGGAGCGGCGTTCGCGGCGGCCGCACACCGGGCGGCGGTGGCCGAGACAGCCGACTCGGCCAACCAGGCCCGGCCCGGCCGACGGTCGGACGCCCCGGCTGAGACTGCCGCTCGGTCGGGGGCGCCGGCCGGACCCGCCGCCCGGTCGGGGGCGCTGGCTCGGCTCGACGCGGAGCTGGACGCGCGTACCGCCGCCCCGGCGTTGCGGGCGGTCTCGCGCCGGCAGGGCCGGGCGCTGCTGCGTGCTGGCCGGACCATCTGGCCGGACGCCCCGTTCGCCGACCTGCCCGCGACGCCCGGTGGCGCACACCAACCGCTGGTGCTCGGGCTGCTCTGCGCCGCGGCCGGGCTGTCCCGCGTCGAGACCGCCACGATCGCCGCGTACGGGACGCTGACCGGGGCGGCCAGCGCCGGCGTACGTCTGCTCGGCCTCGACCCGTACCAGGTCCAGGCCCTGCTGGTCGGCCTGGCCGACGCCTGCGACGGCACGGCCGCCGACGCGGCGCGGGCCGCCGATGACCCACCGGAGCGGCTGCCGGCCGCCGCCGCTCCACTCGCCGACATCCATGCCGAAATCCATGCCACCTGGGAGGTGCGTCTCTTTGCGTCCTGACACCGTTGTGCCGAGCGCTGTGCCCGCCGTCGAACCGATCACGCCGCCGCCGGCCACCCCACCCCACGACGAGACCGTTCCGCACACCCATCCGGAGCCGGGGGTGGACCCCCATCCGCCGTTGGCGCGTGCCGGCCGTGCCCTGCGGGTCGGCATCGGTGGCCCGGTCGGTTCCGGCAAGACGGCCCTGGTGGCCGCCCTCTGCCGTGCCTTCGCCGACGAGTTGCGGCTTGGCGTGGTGACCAACGACATTTACACGACCGAGGACGCAGACTTCCTCCGGCGGGCCGGCGTGCTGGACCCGGCCCGGATCCGCGCGGTGGAGACCGGTTGTTGCCCGCACACCGCGATCCGTGACGACATCGGCGCCAACCTGGACGCCGTCGACGAACTGGCCGAGGCAGTCGGCCCGTTGGACCTCGTCCTGGTGGAGAGCGGTGGGGACAACCTGACCGCGACCTTCAGCCGAGGGCTGGTCGACCGGCAGATCTTCGTGGTTGACGTGGCGGGCGGGGACAAGGTGCCCCGCAAGGGCGGGCCGGGAGTCACCGCCGCCGATCTTCTCGTGATCAACAAGACCGACCTGGCGCCGATGGTGGGTGCCGACCTCGCCGTCATGGATCGGGACGCGCGAGCCCGGCGCGGCGACCTCCCGACCCTCTTCCTGTCCATCGTGGGAGACCCCACGGCAACGTCGGTCGCGGACTGGATCCGGCACGAGTTGGCCCACCACGCCGCCCTGCACCCACCGGTCGTGCCGGTCGGCCCGGCCTGATGCGAGCGCACGCTCGGCTGGTCGCCCGGGCCGACGGCCGGGGCGGCACGGCCCTGGTCGAGTTGCACGGCGAAACACCGTTGCTGCTGCGCCAGACCCCGACCGACGGTGGTGTCGCCACTGTGCACCTCGTCGGCGGGGCGGCCGGGCCGCTCGCCGGCGACGATCTGCGCCTGGAGATCGAGGTCGGGCCGGGCGCGGCCGTGCGGGTGCACAGCGTCGCCGCGTCGATCGCCCTACCGGGTCGCAAGGGTGCCGTCTCCCGGATGGCGGTGCGGGCGGTCGTGCACGCCGGGGCCACGCTGCACTGGCTTCCGGAACAGTTGGTCGCGGCGGCCGGCTGCGCGCACCTCGCCGAGTCCCGGATCGAACTGGCCGCCGGTGCGAGCCTGCGGTGGCGCGACGAGCTGATCTGCGGCCGGTACGGCGAGGCGCCCGGCGGCGCCGTCGTGCACACCCAGGTCGACTACGCGGGTCGACCACTGCTGCGCCAGTCCCTCGCGGTGGGACCGCACGCGCCGGGCTGGGCCGGCCCGGCGGTGCTCGGCGGCGCGCTGGCCACCGGCTCGTTGCTGGTGGTCGACCCGTCGCTACCCGCCGGACCCGCGGCGGTCGAGGGCGGTGTCGCCCGGCTGCCGTTGGCCGGCGGCCCAGCGACACTGTGGACCGCCACCGCAGCCGACGCGCACACCCTGCGCGCCCACCTCACCGGCTAGAAAGCCCTGTCGGTCCGCCTGGCCCCGTGGCCGTTCTGGAGGCGGACACTGCGGAGAGCGTGATGTCTGTGAGTCATCACGATGACTCACAGACATCACGCTCTCGGGCGGGTGGCCTTCGCGGTCGGGTGGCGTGTGTGGCTGGGTGGTGCTTGTGGTCGGTGGCGCTTGGGATCGGGTCGCGCTCAAGACCAGCCCGGGTCGCGATCCTTGCCGCGTCGGGAGCAGGTGAGACTGCCGCTCGCCCAGGAGGTCGGTCGGTGAGCCGGGGAGGGATCAGCGGTGGGGGCCGGACGCGTCGGCGTGTTCCCGTGGCCGGGCCGGGTCGAGACGGCCGATCAGGTCGTCGAGCTGGCTCACCATGTGGGCGGCGTGCGGCATACCCAGTTCGGCGATGCTGGCTCGGACTCGTTCGTCCAGGCGGGCGTGCTCGCGACGGCCCCGAGCGGTCAGGTACGCCCGGATGCGTCGGCGGTCGATCGGATCGATCCGGCGGAAGACGAGATTGCGGTCGACGAGCTGGTCGACCAGCTTGGTGAGGGTGCCCGGCGGCAGCGACGCCTCGATGGACACCTCGCTCATCGGGTGACCCTGGCCGTCGGCGAGCAGGCAGAGCACCCGCCATGCCTCGATGCTGATCGCGTCGTCGGCCAGAACGGCGCCCAGCCGGCGGGAGAGCAGCCGTTCGGCGCGGGTGAGCGAGCGCAGCAGGTCGGCTGGCGCCCCGGGCACGTCTGACATGAAACTCCCTGGTCCGGTGGCCCTGTCATGGTAGCGAGTCGTCCCGGTCAGTGGTGAGTGCTGGTCTTCGGTCCTGGGCCGGACAATCATGTGCTCATGTCCGCGCCGGCACCGCCGTGGCTGACCGTCGACCGTGCCGTGGTCAGCATCGCGCTGGTCTACCCGATGCGCGGGCCGGCCGGCATGTTCGGCCCCACCTGTGAGCTCTGCGCGCAGCTCGCGGTCGAGGAGATCAATCGGTGCGGTGGCGTGCTGGGCCGGGAGGTTCGCCTGGTGCCGGTCGACGGTGGCGCACCGCCGGCCGAGGTGGCCGCCGAGGTCGAGGCGTTGGTGTCGGTGGGGGCCGTGCAGGGGGTGACGGGGTGGCACATCTCCTCGGTGCGCCAGGCGTTGGCGCCCCGCGTCGCGCACCGGGTGCCGTACGTCTACACCGCACTCTACGAGGGCGGCGAACGCACCGAAGGGGTCTTCCTGACCAGCGAGACACCCGATGCTCAACTCTGGCCCGCGATGCGGCTGCTCGCCGGGGAGCAGGGCGTGCGCCGCTGGTTCGTGGTGGGCAACGACTACGTGTGGCCGCGCCGTACGTCGCGGGCGGCCCAGCGGTACGCGCTGCGCGGCGGGGGGCAGGTGGTGGGCCAGCACTTCCTGCCGCTGGACGCGCACGACTTCACCGAGGTCCTGCGCCGCATCGAGCACAGTGACGCGGACGCGGTGTTGATGCTGCTGGTCGGTGCCGACGCGGTGCGGTTCAACCGCGCGTTCGCCCGGTCCGGCCTGGACCAGCGCTGCCTGCGACTGAGCACTCTGATGGACGAGAACATGCTGCTGGCCAGCGGTGCTGGCGCGACCCGGAGGCTGTACAGCACGGCGGGTTTCTTCGCCGGGCTGGTCACCCAGGAGAATCTCGACTTCCACGGCGAGTTCGCGCGGCGCTTCGGGGTGGAGGCGCCGCCGCTGGGCAGCCTGGGGGAGTCCTGTTACGAGGGCGTCATGCTGCTCGCGGCGCTGATCGGCCAGGCCCGCACCCTCGACGTGCGGGCCATCGAGACGGCCGCCGACGCGGTCGCCTACCACGGGCCGCGCGGGCGGTTGCGGCTGCGCCAGCGGCACGTCCGGCAGCGCATCTACCTGGCCGAGGCCGACGGGCTCGACTTCACCGTGCTCGCCCAGCTCTGAACCGGGCACTGCCAGTCGGCCCCCCGACCCTTGACAGCGCCACCCGACACCGTCCTAAGATGCTTCCTGGGTGAAGTATCTGGCCACGGGGTCAGATCTCGCCATTGCGTGCCACCGTCGGCGGATTCGTCCGTCGACCATTGTGGTGGCACTTATCCTGCGTCTTTCTCAACGGCCGACACCGTTTCCTCCCCAACGGTGTCGGCCGTTTTTCGTGCGCGCCTCGACGGTCCCTCGGAAACAGTCAATTAAGGACCGGGAAACACCCGCGCAATCATGTCGGTCGACGCTTTCCCTGCCCATATCCGATCCGGTGCCCTGCGCGGCGTCCACCCGTCGACCTTGGCATCGCCCACGTCAGCTCCATCGGACCGCACCGACCGTCCTTACGCCACTTGAGTGCACCGCAGGGAGAGTAGATGTCAATATTCCGGGGCCGCCGCATCCTGGCGGGTGCCATGACCCTGGTCGCCGCGGCCGCGATGACCGCGTGCGGCAGCAAGACCACCGACGAGGGTGGCGCGACCGGCGTGACCGCCGACGTCTCCGGCGACACCGTCAAGGTTGGCCTGCTCAACTCGCTCTCCGGGACCATGGCGATCAGCGAGGTCACCGTCCGCGACTCCATCATGCTCGCCGTCGAAGAGATCAATGCGGCTGGCGGCGTCCTCGGCAAGAAGATCCAGCCGGTCGGTGAGGACGGCGCCTCGGACTGGCCCACCTTCGCCGAGAAGGCCGAGAAGCTCATCTCCGAGGACCGGGTGGCAGCGGTCTTCGGCTGTTGGACGTCGGCCAGCCGCAAGGCGGTCAAGCCGGTGTTCGAGAAGAACAAGGCGTTGCTGTTCTACCCGGTGCAGTACGAGGGACTTGAGCAGTCGCCATACATCTTCTACACCGGAGCGACGACCAACCAGCAGATCGTTCCCGGGCTGGACTACCTCAAGTCGCAGGGCGCCAAGTCGGTCTATCTGGTCGGTAGCGACTACGTCTTTCCGCGGACCGCCAACAAAATCATCAAGGCGTACGCCACGGCGAACGGGATGACCGTGCTGGGTGAGGATTACGCGCCGCTGGGCTCCACCGAGTTCGGCACCATCGTCAACAAGGTCAAATCGTCCGGCGCGGACGCGGTTTTCAACACGCTCAACGGTGACAGCAACGTGGCCTTCTTCAAGGAGTACAAGTCCGCGGGTCTCAGCGCCGCCGCGATGCCGGTGGTGTCGGTGTCGATCGCCGAGGAAGAGGTCAAGGGCATCGGCACGCAGTATCTGGAGGGCCAGTTGACGGCCTGGAACTACTACCAGACCACCCCGGGCGCGGCGAACTCGAAGTTCGTGGCCGCGTACAAGGCGAAGTACGGCGCGGAC
The DNA here is from genome assembly GCF_003857035.1 of Micromonospora arida. GTDB lineage: Bacteria > Actinomycetota > Actinomycetes > Mycobacteriales > Micromonosporaceae > Micromonospora > Micromonospora arida. The sequence goes on along the minus strand of NZ_QGSY01000198.1, from coordinate 18,684 downwards.
AAGCCGACCAGCGATCCGATGGAGGCCGCGTACGTCGGCGTGCACCTGTGGAAGGCGATGGTCGAGAAGGCCGGCACCTTCGACGTGGAGAAGGTCCGCTCCGCCTCGGACGGGATCACCTTCGACGCGCCGGAGGGTCTGGTCACCGTCGACGGCAAGACCCAGCACATCGCCAAGACCGCCCGGATCGGCAAGATCGGCGCGGACGGCCTGATCACCGAGGTGTGGAACTCCGGCAAGCCGGTCGCGCCGGACCCGTACCTGAAGACCTACCCGTGGGCGAGCGGCCTGAGCTGACGACGCCGGCCCGGGCGGAACGCGTTGCCGCGCGCTCCGTCCGGGCCACCCGACCAGCAGTTCGGAGTACCCACCGTGACAGTCCTCTTCGGTCAACTCTTCACCGGCATCAGCATCGGCGCGGTGCTGCTGCTCATCGCGCTCGGCCTCGCGCTGACCTTCGGCCAGATGAACGTGATCAACATGGCGCACGGTGAGTTCATCATGGCCGGCGCGTACACCACCTACGTGCTGCAACAGAGCATCACCGGCGCAGGCCTGTCGCTGGTGGTCGCGCTGCCGGTGGCGTTCGTGGTCGCCGGCACCATGGGTGTCCTGCTGGAGGTGCTGCTCATCCGCCGGCTCTACGCCCGGCCACTGGACACCCTGCTGGTCACCTGGGGTGTCTCACTGATTTTGCAGCAGCTGGCCCGGGACATCTTCGGCAGCCCGAACGTGCAGACCCGCGCGCCCGAGCTGCTCACCGGCAACGTGGCGCTGCCCGGAGGGCTGACCATCGCCAACAACCGGCTGTTCATCCTGGCCCTGGCGCTGGCCGCCGTCGCGGCGCTCACCCTCGCGCTGCGCCTCACCCCGCTCGGGCGTCGTATCCGCGCGGTGGTGCAGAACCGCGACCTCGCCGCCGTGTCCGGCATCGCGACGTCCCGGGTCGACCGGACGACCTTCTTCCTCGGCTCCGGCCTTGCCGGGCTCGCCGGGGTGGCCCTCACCCTGCTCGGCCCGATCGGCCCGACCATGGGCACCAACCTGATCATCGACGCCTTCCTGGTCGTCGTGGTAGGCGGGATCGGCCAGCTCAAGGGCAGTGTGATCGTCGCCTTCGCCCTCGGCGTGCTCCAGGCCACCGGGGAGTACCTCACCACCCTCAGCGTCGCCAAGGTGATCGTGTTCGTGGCGATCGTCGCGTTCCTCCAGTGGCGGCCACAGGGCCTGTTCACCCTGCGGACCAGGAGCCTCGCATGACCGCCGTCACCCCCGCGCCACCCAGCACCGCCGTCCGCCCGGCGCCTGCCGGCGCCGCACCACCGGGTCGGCCCGCCGGCCGCTCGCGGCTACGGACGCTGGCCGGCTTCGCGTTCGGCGCGGCGCTGCTGTTCGCCGTCGCCCCGCTGGTGCTGTCGGACTTCCGGTTGGCGTTGCTCGCCAAGTACCTCTGCGTCGCCATGGTCGCGGTCGGCATCGGGATCGCCTGGGGCCGGGGCGGGATGCTCACCCTGGGCCAGGGTGTCTTCTTCGGCCTCGGCGGCTACGCGATGGCCATGCACCTCAAGCTCGCCGACGCGGGCCCGGGTGGGATGCCCGACTTCATGCAGCTGTACGGGCAACTCGACGAGCTGCCGCTGTGGTGGCGGCCGTTCGCCAGCCCGTGGTTCGCGCTGCCCGCCACGGTGCTGCTGCCGATGGCTGTGGCCTTCGGGCTCGGCTCGCTGGTCTTCCGTCGCCGGGTCCGCGGCGCGTACTTCGCCATCCTCAGTCAGGCCCTCGCCGCCGCGATGGTGATCCTGCTGATCGGCCAGCAGGGCACCACGGGTGGCACCAACGGGCTCACCGACATCAAGGGCTTCTTCGGCTACGACCTGGACGACCCGGTCAACCAGCGGATGGTGTACTTCATCATCGCCGGGACGCTGCTGGCGTTGCTCGCGCTGACCCGTCAGCTCATCCACAGCCGATACGGCGAGCTGCTGGTGGCGGTCCGCGACGGTGAGGAACGGGTCCGCTTCCTGGGCTACGACCCGGCGTCGGTCAAGCTGGTGGCGTACGTGGTCGCGGCGGGCATGGCCGGGCTGGCCGGGGCGCTGTTCGTGCCGGCGGTGGGCATCATCTCGCCCGCGCTGATCGGTATCGTCCCGTCGATCGAGTTCGTCATCGGCGTCGCGGTGGGCGGCCGGGCCACACTGCTCGGGCCGGTGCTCGGCGCGGTGGCGGTGGCCTGGGCGCGTACCGCGCTCTCCGAGCGTTTCCCGGGCACCTGGACGTACCTTCAGGGGTTGCTCTTCGTGGTCGTGGTGGCGTTCCTTCCCGGCGGCCTGGCGTCGCTGTGGGCCTTGGCCCGCCGCCGCGACGTCGCCGCGCAGCCGCTGCGGCGCGGGCGGTTGTCGCTGGGCCGACGACGCGCCGAGCGGACGGAGGTGCCGGCGGCATGAGCGGCGAGCGGTTGGACGGGTTGTCCGTCCGTGACGTGCGGGTCAGCTTCGACGGTTTCACCGCAGTGGACGGCGTCTCGTTGGAGGTGCCCGCCGGCGACATCCGGTTCCTGATCGGGCCGAACGGCGCCGGCAAGACCACACTGGTCGACGCGATCACCGGTCTGGTCCGGGCCACCGGCTCGGTCCGGTTCGGTGACGAGGAACTGCTCGGCCGGCCGGTGCACCGGATCAGCCGGCTCGGCATCGGGCGGACCTTCCAGACCTCGACGGTCTTCGAGGAGCTGTCGGTGTTGCAGAACCTCGACATCGCGGCGGGCGCCCGACGCAGCTGGGCGACCCTGGCCCGCCGCCGCCGGGGTGTGCCCGACGAGATCGCCGCCGCGCTGGAGACCATCGGTCTGGCCGAGCGGGCCGCAGACCTCGCCGGGACGCTCGCGCACGGTCAGAAGCAGTGGCTGGAGATCGGCATGCTGCTGGTGCAGGACGCGCGACTGTTGCTGCTGGACGAGCCGGTCGCCGGGATGAGCCATGAGGAACGCGACGCCACCGGTGCCCTGTTGGAGACGGTGAGCCGGGATCGCACGGTCGTCGTGATCGAGCACGACATGGACTTCCTGCGTCGGTTCGCGCGCAGCGTCACAGTGCTGCACGCCGGCCGGGTGCTCAGTGAGGGAACTGTCGCGCAGGTCCAGGCGGACCCGCGTGTGCAGGAGGTCTACCTTGGCCACCCGGTCGACGCCGGGTCGGCCCGCACTGGCCTGGAGGCATGATGCTGACGCTGCGCGGGGTGCACGCCGGGTACGGGCGTTCCCGGGTGCTGCATGGGGTCGATCTGGCGGTCCCGCCCGACGGGGTAGCTGCTGTGCTCGGGCACAACGGTGCCGGCAAGAGCACCCTGCTGCGGGTCGCGGCGGGTCTGTTGCGCCCGAGTGCCGGCACCGTCGAGCTGGACGGCGAGGACGTCACCCGCGCCGGGCCGCACGAGCGGGTGGCGCGGGGGATGGCGTACGTCCCGCAGGGTCAGCAGTGCTTCCCGCACCTGACGGCGGCGGAGAACCTGCGGCTGGTCGCCGACGGCCGGCGCGACGGGGCGGTGGCCACGGCGGAGGTGCTCGATCTGTTTCCGGCGTTGCGCCCGTTGCTGCGGCGTCGGGCCGGGCTGCTCTCCGGCGGTCAGCGCCAGCAGTTGGCCATCGCCCGCGCCCTGATCACCCGGCCCCGGCTGCTGATGCTCGACGAGCCGACCGAGGGCATCCAGCCGTCGGTGGTCGCGGAGATCCAGGAGCGGATCGTCGAGTTGACCCGGCAGTCCGGGTTCAGCGTGCTCCTCGTCGAGCAGCACCTGGGCTTCGCGCTGCGGGTGGCGGACCGCTACCACGTGCTGGAGTCCGGTCGGGTCACCTCGCACGGCGACGGAGGTGTCACGGCCGAGCCGGATGTCCGGGCTGCCCTGGCCGTCTGATCGGCGCGGCGTCGGTCAGGTTATCGGCGCGGGCCCGGTCGAGTCGCGGACGACCAGCAGGTGACCGGTGGGGCGGCGGCGAGGGCGTGCCGTGCGCGGCTTGAGCGCGAGGGTGAGTGCCGTGCGGCCCATCTCGGTCATCGGCAGGCGGATGGTGGTGAGGCTGGGTGCGAGGTCGGCCGCCACGGAGACGTCGTCGAAACCGACCACGGACATCCGCGCGGGCACCGGCACACGGCGGGACCGCAGCGTCGACAGCACGCCCATGGCCATCACGTCGTTGAGCGCGATGATCGCCGTCGTCCCGGGGTGGTCGTTGAGGATCTGCTCGGCGGCGGCGCGTCCACCGCCGCGGGTGAAGTCGGTGTGCACGACGGCCAGGTCGGTGGTGGGCCGCCCGCGCTCCCGCAGGGCCGACGACACTCCGGCCAGCCGGTCGGCGACGGTGGTGAGGCCCGCGCTGCCCGCGGCGACCGCGATCCGCCGGTGGCCGAAATCCATCAGGTGCTGAGCGAGCGCATGGCCGCCGGCCTCGTTGTCCGGCAGGACGGCGTCGACCCCGAGCGCGTGCCGTCCGATGGCAGCGGCCCGTCCGCCGTGGTTCTGGAACGCGGCCAGCTCGGCGCGCGCCGCGCTCTCCATCCGTGGGTCGTCGTAGCCGGAGCCGCTGATCAGGACGATGCCGACCCGCTGGGCGATCAGGTGGCGTAGCTGTTGCAGCTCGTAGTCGGGGTCGCGGCCGGACTGGCAGATCTGCACCAGCAGCCCCTGCTCGGAGGCGAGCTGGATGACCCCGGCGGCGATCTCGGAGAAGTACGGGTCGTCGACCTGGTGGACGATCAACCCCACTGTGGAGGTGGCTCCGCTGGCCAGGGTGCGGGCGTACGGGTTGGCCACGTAGCCAAGCTCATGGGCGACCTGCCGGATCCGATCGGCCACCTCGGTGCTGACCCCCTCACGGCCGGCGAGGGCGCGGGAGGCGGTGGCCAGCGAGACGGCGGCGTGTTCGGCGACGTCCACGAGGCGCGGCCGTTGGCTGGCCCTGGGCATCGGCAAACCTCCGAAAACATCCATGTCACCCGATCTGTTGCGAGTGGCATCGATCGAAGCCTAGGGTACGTAAGCGCTTACGTAAGCGCTTACGTGACCGGCATCCGGCATGCCGCGAAACGAGGTGACAGCCATGTCCAGGGCCCGACGAGCGGCCGTCTCCCTCCTGGCGATCGGCGCACTGACCGGCGCCAGCGCGCCACCGGCGCAGGCGGATCGGAGCATGTCGTCCGACGTCCACCCGGCGCTGCGCGCGCACCTGGTCGCCGCGTACGACTTCGACCACCCGGTGCCCGGCGACCCCGCACTGGAACGCGACCAGGGGCGTTCCGGCACCGAGATCGAGCTGATCAACGGCGGCACCGCCATGCGGGTGCCGGACCGCGCCTACCGGGGCAGCCGCAACGCGGTGCAGACCCGGCAGGTCGCCCCCGCCGTCGCCGGCAACGACGACTGGAAGGCCGGCACCTGGTCGGCCAGCGGGGTGCGGACGCTGCGCGCCTTCAGCGCCACCGCCGGCACCACAGTCATGGGCTGGTTCAAACTGAACATGGACAGCCCGCTACCCAACTCCACCACAGCCGACCCGGACGACAGGTACAACGCGATCGGGCTGGCCGGAGTGCTGACCGGCGACTCCGACGGCCACGGCGTCCGCGCACTGCTGGAGCTGATCGACGTCGACGGGGAGTTGCGTCTCGTCGCGCTCGGCCGGCGGCTCGACGGCGGCAACTCACAGACCTTCGCCGCCACCCGGGACTGGCGCGAGCTGCTGCCGGTGGGGGAGTGGGTGCACCTGGCCGCCACCTTCGACTTCAACACCGGCGCGCTCGCCCTCTACCGCAACGGCGAACCGGTGGACGGCTTCTACACCCGCGCCGACGATCCGTGGCTGGTGTCCGGGCCGGGCCCGCACGTGACCACCGCGTCCGACCCCCGGGGCATCAAGATCGGCGGCAGCTTCCCCCAGGACACCCTGGAACGCAACCCGTGCGACTGCCGGATGGACGGCCTGATGTTCCTCGACAGTGTGGTCTCCGCGAACGACGTGCGGAGGCAGTACCGCCACCTTGCCCGCTGACCACCCTCGGCACCGTCCCACCGAGAAGGAGACACGCGTGCGCACCCTGCACCGCCGCGCCGGCACCGTCCGCCGGCCCACAGTGAGGGCCGGCCTCACCGCCCTCGTGCTGATCCTGTCCACCCTGGTAGCCACGCCGGCGCGCGCCGCCGACGCGGTCGACGACCCGATCCCCGAGATGCCGGTCCAGTCCCGACTCGGGTTGGTCCTCAGCGAGTACGCCAGCTTCCCGCAGTCGTACCCGACACCGGCGCCGACCGACGCGCGGCTCATGCGTACCGCGCGGATCAACACCATCATGGAGATGCCCGACGGTTCCGGCCGGCGGGCGGTGCCCGACCTCAACGGCAGCCTCTACCTGGTCGAGGGCGGCGTGCCGCACGTCTACCTGGACGTGGCCGCGACGTTCGCGCCGCGGTTCTTCTCCGGTCGTGGGCTCGGCCAGGGCTTCGGGTACGTCGCGTTCCACCCGGAGTTCGGGATGAACGGCCGGTTCTACACCATCCACACCGAGTTGGCGTCGACGACGACCGCCGTCCCGGACTACGCCCAGCCCAACACGCTCTTCCACGGTGTCATCACCGAGTGGACGGCGACGGATCCGGCGGCCGCCACCTTCGCCGGTACGCACCGGGAGGTGCTGCGCATCGGCTTCGGCGGCCAGATACACGGCATCCAGGAAATCAACTTCAACCCCACGGCCAAGCGCCATGACCGCGACTACGGCCTGCTGTACCTCGCCGTCGGCGACGGTGGCCAGGGCGCGCGCAACACCGACCCGCAGAACCTTGCCCTGCCGCACGGCAAGCTGCTGCGGATCGACCCTCGGGGCACCAACTCCGCGAACGGGCGCTACGGCATCCCGGCCGGGAACCCGTTCGTCGGCCGGGCCGGGGCGCTCGGCGAGCTCTACGCCGTGGGTTTCCGGGACCCGCACCGGTTCAGCTGGGACCGGGCGACCGGCCGGATGTACCTCGGACACATCGGTGAACACGCCGTCGAGGCGATCTACGAGGTTCGCGCCGGCGACAACTTCGGCTGGAGCGAGCGCGAGGGCTCCTTCGTCTTCGACAAGACCGCCACCAGTCCGTGCGACCGGCTGCTCCCGCTGCCCGCCGACGACGACAGGTACGGCTACACCTACCCGGTCGCCGCGTACGACCACGACCCTGCCGCCGGTTGGAACTGCACCGACGACGTCGGTGTCGCGGTGGCCGGCGGCTTCGTCTACCGAGGGCGGGCGCTGCCCGCGCTGCGCGGCAAGTACGTCTTCGGTGACCTGGTCGACGGCCGGGTGCTCTACACCGAGGCCAACGAGATGCGCCGCGGCCGAGGGCTGGCCACGATCCACCAGCTCGCGCTCTTCGACGCGGCGGGCACCCCGGTCCGGATGCGTGACCTGTCCGCGCCGGGTGCGCCCGGTGACCCCAACCGGGTGGACCTGCGCTTCGGCACCGACGCCGCCGGTGAGCTCTACGTGGTCGCGAAGGCCAACGGAAAGGTCTGGAAGGTGACCGGTACCCGGGAGTTCGCCAGCGGTGACGTCGGGGACGTCACCCTTTGCCGCACCGCCGGAGCCGCGAACTGGTCGCCGGTGACGCCGGCGAAGTGGCAGTTCACAGGCGACCAGGTCATTCTGGCCGAGGCCGGGGAGAGCCGGCCGGGCCCGCGCCGGCCCTTCGAGTACGCCGTGCTGACCAACGGCCCGGCGTGGTCGTCGGTGCAGGTCGACGCCCAGGTACGACTCGACACACCGGTGGAGGTCACCAACCGGGACGTGATCATCGTCTTCGGCTGGCGTTCGGACACCGAGTTCTACTACGCCCATCTCTCCACCGACAACACGATCTATCCGCACAACGGCATCTTCAAGGTGGACAACGCCGACCGGGAGCGCATCGACCACCAGTGGAACGGCCGGTCCCGGGGCGCCAACCCGGCGATCACCGACGCCAGGTGGCACCGCGTCCGGGTGGTGCACCTGCCGGCGACCGGCGAGATCGCCGTCTACGTCGACGGGCGTCGGGACCCGCTGCTGACCGCGAAGGACACCACGTTCGGCTCGGGGCGGGTCGGCTTCGGCTCGTTCGACAACGTGGGCCGACTGCGCAACCTGACCGTCACCGGCACGCCGGCCTGAACCGGGTCACGGTGGGGACGGTGACGACTCAAGTCGCCGTCCCCACCGAGCAACGGTCGCGACCGTGCGAGATCAACGGCGAGGCGCACGCCGGACCGACTAGTACAGCAACGGCAGTAGGCGGATCGAGTTCGGTTCATGCGCGCCCCACCTACCGCCACGCCGATCGACTCTGCCGAAGACAGGGCCCTTGAGCAGGTAAGTGGGACGATTCCAGCAGTTGTTGTCGGCATGGGGCTGGAGGTTCCGTCATCTCATCATTCGGCGGTGGGTCCTGCTGGGACGGTGACCTTCCGGAGGAGGACGTGGCAGATCGGGTACAGCAGGGCGCCGTCGAGGTAGTGGCAGAACATCGCTCCGAGGTATGACGGGCCGCCCCAGGCGTTGTTGATGAAGTTGGGGTCCAGCCCGGCGAAGACCTGCTCTCCGATGCGCCAGGCCATGTACACCTCCAGCAGGACGAGGAACGCGGCGGCCAGGCATCGCAGCAGGATCAGAGGGTGGAAGCCGGATCGGAACGTTGCCCGGATCCGGGCCGTGATCGGGCGCCCGACCGGCCCGAAGATCACCATCCAGCCGAACGGGCTACGGCGCGAGGCCACCGTGAACCAGGTCGCCACGATGGCGAGGACGACGAGATGGGGAAGCCACGCGGAAGTGCCGTTCACGTGCGGTTCGATCTGTTCGGAGCGGTGGAGAAAGACCGCGACGCCGGTGGCGAGTCCGGCGGTCGCGGAGACCGCTGCGGTGATGACGGCGGGACGGGACAGTTGCAGCCGGTGGTTTGTCATGGCACCGACACTCGGCCATACCGCCAGGCTCGGGCGTCGCTCTCCAGCATGATTCGGGACCTCCCTCAGGAGTCGCCTCGTCATGCTGGAGCATGACGACCGGGTCGGTGTGCCTGGTTAACGTGATGGACATGCGACGTCGCCGGACCGATCTGCCATCGCCCGATCTGCTGGACATCGCTCTCGCGGTCGGATCGTTCGGGCTGTTCACCCTTCCGGTGCTGATCCGTGGTTCCGGGCATAGTCCTGCGGCGGCGGTCGTCGTGTTCGGCGCCGCCGTGGCCGTGCCGCTGGTGGTGCGCCGGGCGGCTCCGGTGCCGGTGCTCATCACGGTGTCGTCGGTTCTCGTCGTGGCGGCTCTGACCGATGTTGGGTTCACGGTGTTCCACAGCAATGCGGGCCCGGCGCTGGCGATCGCCGTGCTGACCGTGGCAGACCGGCTCCCGCGTGCCGTGTCGCTGCGGGTTGGCGTGGCCGCGGTGGGGCTGGTCACCGCCGCGGAACTGATCGCGATGCAGCTGCATCCGGCCACCGGGCAGAACGCGATCCAACTGGTCCTCGCGATTCCGGCGTGGCTGGTCGGGTACGCCTTCGGCTCCCGCCGGCAGGCGGAACGGCGCTTGCGCATGGAGGAGGAAGAACGGGCGCGGGAAGCCGAGCGTCGGGTCCGCGCCGAGGAACGGGTGCGGGTCTCCGCCGACGTGCATGACATCGTGTCGCACACGCTGAGCATGATCGCGGTGCGATCGGGCGTGGCCCGCATGGTGCTCGAACAGCGACCGGGTGAGGCTCTGGTCGCACTGGCGGCGATTGAGACCGCCAGCCGGAGCGCTCTGGACGAGTTGCGAGCGGTGCTGCAGTCGTTGCGGGATGCTCCGGAAGACCTGGTGCGCACGGGCGGTCCGCTGGCTGCTGGTCCTACCGTCGATCGTCGGACACTCGCCCACATCCGGTCGTTGGTCGACGACCTGCGCGAGGACGGCCATCCGATCACGCTGTCACTGACCACGGATGCCGGTGCACCGCCGGCGGTCGAGGAGTCGGCTTATCGCGTGGTGCAGGAGGCGCTGACGAACGTGGTACGTCACGCCGGCCGGGCGACGACGTCCGTCGAGGTCGAACGCGGACCGGAAGGGTTGGACGTCACGGTCGTTAACGACGTCCCGGTCGCCGGTACCTTCAAGGCCGGACGGGGCTCCGGGAACGGCTTGGCCGGAATGCGGGACCGGGTCTCGTTGTACGACGGCACGGTCGAGGCCGGACCGCGTCGCAACGGCGGCTACGCTGTGCGCGTACATTTCCCGCTGCCACCGGCGACCCGGCCGGAGCCTGGCGACCGTACCGGGAGAAGGCGCCGTGGCTGACACCGAAGGCACGACAGTGCCGGTCCGGGTTTTGGTCGTGGACGACGAGGCGCTGGTCCGAGCCGGATTCCGGGTACTCCTGGAGACCTCGCCCGGGCTCACGGTGGTCGGCGAGGCCGACAACGGCGCCACAGCGGTCCGGCAATGCCGTGCGCTACGTCCGGATATTCTGCTCATGGACATCCGCATGCCGGTCATGGACGGCCTCGAAGCCACCCGGCACATCGCCGACGACGGCAGCATCGACGCCCGCGTGCTGATCGTGACAACGTTCGGGGAGGACGAACACGTCTTCGCCGCGCTGCGCGCCGGGGCAAGCGGTTTCGTCCTCAAGGACACCCCACCGGAGGACCTGCTCAGCGCCATCCGCGTCGTCGCCGGCGGAGAGGCACTGCTGACTCCACGGGTGACGACCCGACTGGTGGCGGAATTCGTACGCCGTACGTCCGGGCGGAAAACCCCGGTGACCGCACCGGAGGGCCTCGACGACCTGACCGAGCGCGAACGCGAGGTGCTCGTCCAGGTGGCGGCCGGCAAGTCGAACGCGGAAATCGCCGACCACTTCATCGTCAGCCTCAACACGGTCAAGACCCACGTGAGCCGGCTGCTGTCCAAACTGTCGGCCCGCGACCGGGCGCAACTTGTCGTATGCGCCTACGAGTGCGGTTTGGTGGTACCCGAGAGATGACAACTCATCATCGGGTTGCGTTCAGTCGCGCGATCAGCTCACCGGAAAAGGTGTGCCCGGAGATTCACAACCCGCCTATACGCCGACGCGCTCTCATGCCGCTAGACCGCTCCGTAGTGGAGGGACAACCCGGTGGCGGCCCGGTCGGCGGTGATCTGCATCATGCTGCCCAGCATCGTCGCCCGGTCGGTCACCAGGGCCGTCCCGTCGGGCGCGTACGTGATCCGGTCACTGACCAGCACGGGCGCTCCCTCGGCCTCGTCCAGATGCCGGGCCACGTCCGCGTTCAGCACCTCCGGTCGGATCGTCTCCGCCGCCCGGGCCACCACCACCCCGAGGTCGGCCAGGGCCGCGTACAACGAGGTGCCGGTGAAGTCCACGTCGTGCAGGCGGTTCGCGTGCGGCTCGCGTACCCAGGAAATCTGATGAATGGCGCGGCGGCCGGCGAACGCGCGGACGCGCTCCAGGCGCAGGCCCGTCTCGGCCTCGCGAACCCGCAGCCGGGCCGCGACGCGCGAGGGCACGCGGCGCTGCGCGCGGGAGATCACCGTCGTGTGGACCTCGTGGCCCTGCTCGCGCAGGTCGTCGCCGAAGCTCCGCAACGATCCGAGCTGGTACGCGGCATGAGCAGGCGCGACATAGGTGCCCTTGCCGGGCCGCTGGACGATCAGGCCCTCGGCGCTCAGTTCGCGCAGGGCCTGCCGCAGCGTCATCAGAGTGACGCCGTACGCCGTGCTCAGCTCGCGCTGCGCGGGCAACGCCTCACCCGCCACGTAGCGACCGTCGCGGATCTTGGCGGCGAGGTCGGCGGCGATGGCCCGGTAGCGTGCCACTGTTCTGTCTCCCGATGCGTCGACTGTCCGCTCCCGTCATCGACGGCCACCGCCGATCATCGCACGGTGGCCACCTGAGACAACGCGGCCCGCAGCGACGCCACGAAGGCGCCGACCTCGGTGGGACCCGCCCCGTCGAGGATGCGTCGCATGACGGCCGCGCCGACGATGACTCCGTCGGCGACCGCCGCGGCCTCGCCCGCCTGTTCCGGGGTGGAGATGCCGAAGCCCAGCAGCACGGGTAGGTCCGTGATCTGCTTGAGCCGGGCGGCCAGAGTGACGGCCGACGGTGCGAGCCGGTCGCGTTCGCCGGTCGTGCCCATGATCGAGATGGCGTACACGAAACCCTGACTGCCTCGGCCGATCTCGGCGAGCCGATCGTCCGGCGTGGCGGGGGAGGCGAGCAGGCTCACCTGGACGCCCGGCACGTCCAGCCCGGCCAGCTCGTCGAGGGGCAGGTCGGGCACGATCAGCCCGGTCACCCCGGCCGCCGTCAGCGCGTCGCCGAACCCGGGCCGCAGCGCGATGTTGGCGTACGTGCTGGCGACGATAGGGATGCCTGTCCGCGCTGTGGCGAGGTCTTCCAGGACCGAGGCGGGCGTGGTGCCTCGGGCGAGCGCCGTGTCCGAGGCCTCCTGAATGGTGCGGCCGTCCACCGTCGGGTCGGAGAACGGGAGCCCGACCTCGACCATGTCGGCTCCGGCGTCCTCGAAGGCGTCCAGGTACGCCGTCCAGCCGGGCACGATCCCGCCCGTGATGTAGGGCATCAGTAGCTTCATGCGAGCTCCGCTTCCGCGATCAGGGTGGTGATGTCCTTGTCGCCGCGCCCCGAGAGGGTGACGAGCACTGTCGATCCTCTGGGCAGCTCCGGCGTGCCGGCGGCGCGGACGACCCAGGCGAGCGCGTGGGCCGACTCGATGGCGGGCAGCACGCCCTCCGAGCGCGCGAGCCGGACCGCGGCCGCGATCGCCTCCCCGTCGGAGGCGGTGACATACCGGGCGCGCCCCAGATCGCGCAGGTACGCGTGCTCGGGGCCGACGCCGGGGTAGTCCAGCCCGGCGGCGATCGAGTGCGCCTCCTTGATCTGCCCGTGTTCGTCCTGGAGGAACAGCGACTGGAAGCCGTGCAGGACGCCGATCTCCCCGTTCGTCGCGCCGGAGCCGCCCTCGGCTTCCACCCCGACGAGCTTCGCCGAGGTCTCGACGAACCCGGCGAAGGTGCCCGCCGCGTTGCTGCCCCCGCCGACGCAGGCGACCACGTAGTCGGGGGTGGCGGCGGGCAGCTCGGCCGCGCACTGCCGCCGGGCCTCGTCACCGATGACGCGCTGGAACTCGCGGACCATCATCGGATAGGGGTGCGGACCGATGACGGAGCCCACGCAGTAGTACGCCTCGTCGACGTCTGTCACCCAGTGGCGCATGGCCTCGCTGGTGGCGTCCTTCAGCGTCCGACTGCCGGTGGTCACCGGAACGACCTCGGCACCCAGCAGCCGCATACGGAAGACGTTGTGCGCCTGGCGTTCCACGTCGCGTTCGCCCATGAACACCTTCACCGGTAAGCCCAGCAGGGCGCCGGCCGTCGCCGTCGCGACGCCGTGCATGCCCGCCCCGGTCTCGGCAATCAGACGCGTACGCCCCATGCGTCGGGCCAGCAACGCCTGCCCGAGCACATTGTTGATCTTGTGTGATCCGGTGTGTGTCAGATCCTCCCGCTTGAGCAGCACCGTCACACCGAGTTCGGTCGAGAGTCGCACGGCCGGCGTCAGCGGTGTCGGCCGTCCCACGTGGGCCGACAGCAGCGCGGCGAGACTGCCGCGGAACCCGGGGTCGGCCCACGCCTGCGAGAAGGCCTCGGCGACCGCCTCGCAGGCGGGGATCAGAGACTCCGGCACGTACCGCCCGCCGTAGCTCCCGTATCGCCCCGGAACGCCTGCCGGTCGTAGTGTTATAGAACTCATGCAACAGTTATAGAACAGTGGAGGTCGCCTGGCAAGAGAGGCGGCACCGCGCATCCGCCGACCTGCCCCGGAGGCCCTATCCGATTCGTAGAATTCCTGCCATGCCGGAGATCGTCGAGTTGCTGGCCTCGCCCGTGCACCGCTTCCTGGGCCGGCCCGCCGACGGCCCGGCCCCGGCCCCACCCGGCGAGCTGGTCGACGCCGTCCGGATCCGGGCCGGCCTCGGCATCGTCGGCGACCGGTACTTCGGTCAGCAGGCACACCGCGACGCCAGCGTCACCGTCATCGCCCGGGAGTCACTGCCGGTCGGCGTCGGCCTGGCCGAGGTGCGGCGCAACATCCTCACCACCGGGATCGCCGTGGACGAGCTGATCGGCAGAGTGCTGGTGCTGGACTCCGGCGACGGCCCGGTCAGCCTGCGGGTCAACCGGGCGGCCCGACCGTGCGCCTGGATGGACGTCACCGTCGGCCCGGGGACATGGAAGGCGCTGCGCACCACCGGCGGCATCCGCTGCACACCCCTCAACGACGGCACCCTGCGCGTCGGCGCGATCGACGCCGTCGTGAGCTGAGGAAAGGGCTCGACGTCAGCACTCCCGGACCGGCATGGTGTGCACCGGACAACGGCCGCCCAGGCGGTCGGCGCAACGCTCGGGGGAGGCGGCGGCAGTGGAGCACACGCTGACCGATCAGCTGGTCGACGACCACACGATCTTGCAGGTGGTCGTCGGTTCCCGCGCGTTCGGGCTGTCCGGCGCGGCATCGGACACCGACCGCCGTGGGGTGTACGCACTGCCGGCCTCGGCGTTCTGGGGGCTGCGGAAACCTGCGCGCCACCACGACGGGCCGCTCGACGAGCAGGTGCGCTGGGAGGTGGAGCGGGTCTGCACGCTCGGGTTGGCGGCGAATCCCACGGTCCTGGAGGTGCTGCACTCTCCGCTGGTCGAAACGTGCACCCCACTGGGCGTGGAACTCCGGGCGCTCACGCCGGCCTTCCTGTCCCGACGGGTGGCCGACACCTACCTGCGGTACGCCACCGCCCAGTTCGGAAAGGCCGAGCGTGGGATCGCCCGCACCGGCGTTCCGACGTGGCGGCACGTGATGCACCTGATCCGACTGCTGACCGCCGGGGGTGACCTGGTCCGCACCGGCCGCCTGGTGCTGGACGTGGGCGTGGACCGGGACCGCCTGCTGGCGGTCAAGGCGGGTGAGGTGCCCTGGGCCGAAATCGTCACCTGGCGCGACCGCCTCGTCAGCCGGATGACCGCGGACCTGGCCACCAGCCCGTTACCCGACCAGCCCGACGAGGCAAGGGTCGAACAGTGGCTGATCTCCGTCCGGGAACGCTCCGTGCGGTGCTCCGCGTGACGGCCTGGGAGGCCGCGGGTCTGCCGGTCGGCGTCGACCTGACCGCCATCGTCGCCGAGCAGCCGCACCCGCTGGTGTTCGCCACCGTCTCCGGCGCCCACCTGTACGGGTTCCCGTCCACCGACTCGGACGTCGACCTGCGCGGCGCGCATCTGCTTCCGGTCGAGGACCTGATCGGGCTGGCGCAGCCCACCGAGACCCGTACGGTCATGACCGACCGCGACGGCGTGGAGCTGGACCTGGTCACCCACGACCTGCGCAAGTTCGTGCGGCTGATGCTGCGGCGCAACGGCTACGTACTGGAACAGCTGCTGTCACCGCTGGTGGTCCACACCACGACGGTGCACGCCGCGTTGGTCGAGCTGGCACCGCTGGTGCTGACCCGGCACCACGCGCACCACTACCGCGGCTTCGCCGCCACCCAGCGGCGGCTGTTCGACACGACCGGCGAGCTGAAACCACTGCTCTACGCCTTCCGGGCGCTGCTCACCGGCGTGCACCTGATGCGCACCGGCCGGATGCTGGCGCACCTGCCGAGCCTGCTGCTCGCCGAGGCGGCACCGGCGTACCTTCCTGAGCTGATCGCGGCGAAGCGGTCCGCCGAACACGGTGGGTTGAACGGCATGGTCGCGGGCCCGGTCCTCGGCCGGGACCTGGCTGAGCTGGCGTCGCGACTCGACGAGGCGCAGCACGACAGCCGGCTGCCGGAGCAAGCTGCCGGGTCGGCTCAGCTCGACGAGCTTGTGGTGACGGCCCGGCTGGCGGATTCGGCGAGGTGACGCTCCGGCGAGCTGGTGCGTGGTAGAACCAAACCGCGCATCGGCTCGCGGATCTCCGGGCAGCCGGGGCAGTGCCGGACGGGACCTCATCCGAACAGAGGTGGTGCGTTGAACCTCGAGCTGCGGCAGCTCATCGAGGAGCTGCGGGCTGAGCTGGCCGATCTGCCGGACAGCCTGGCCTACGCCCAGTTCGGCGAGGGGGCGGCCATCGACGCCCTACCGGCGGGGCTCCCGGCCGACCTGCGGGACCTCCTGCTGGTGGCCGACGGGCTGCGGGCGGGTCGGGTCGAGCTGGCGTCCTCGTCGACCCTCGCGGGGATCCAGTACCACCTGGACTACGCGCCGGACTTCTCGTCCATCCCGCAGGACCGGGCAGGCTGGCTGGTGGTCGGCGTCCGCAGCGACGAGCCGATCTTCATGGATCGTGGCACGGGCGCGATCTGGTACTTCCCACCGAACGGCACCGAGTGGTTCATGTCCGACGCGTTCGAGGAGCTCGCCCCCGACGTGGAATCCTTCGTGGACTACTACCTGCTCGGGCCGGGCTACGCCGACCTGACCCCCGCCGACGACCGGTGGTTCGCGTTCCTCGACGAGCAGGGCCTGCTCGACGAGGACGACGAGGACGGCAGCTGAGTCAGACCGGGCTGATGTGTGCGGCCAGGACCCGCCAGCCGTGCGGGTCGTCGTGGACCCACGTCCGGGTGTAGCGCAGCCGCGCAGCGAACGGCGCCCCCTCGAAGACCCCGGACACCCGGCCCAGGAAGAACGTCACCCCCGTCGCACCGACGACGAGCAGGTCCAGCTCCTCCTCCACCAACTCCTCGACGACCGAGCGGCGGTCCCGGTGGGCGGCCAGGTCATCCTGCTTGCTGTGGGTACGCCCGTCCGGGCCGATGGCGATCAGCTGGTCGACCAGCAGCTGATCGAGGGCGGCGACGTCACCGGCCCGTTGGGCGGCCTGCAGGGTGCGCTCGGCGTCGAGCAGCTCGGCCTCGCGTGCGCTGTCCGGCATCGTGGCGTCCTCCCGTTCGGGTCCGACCCGGTGCCACAGTCGGCCCGGCCTGTCCGCATTGTGGCAGCCAACCTGGCCCGGGCGGGTGGGGATCGCCGCCGACGTTCACAGACTCAGGCGAATCCGTACGACGGTCTCCCCGGGGCTGGTGAGCACCGCGACCTCGTCACAGATCTGCTCCACGATCGCCAGCCCGCGACCCCGTACCGAGTCGGCGGCCGGCATGCTCCGGCCGAACGCCCGCGTCGGACCCTGGTCGACCACGTCGCAGAACAGCTGACCCGGCTCGGCCCAGAGCCGTACCCAGCCGCCGCCGGTGGTGTGCTGCAACGTGTTGGTGGCCAGCTCGCTGACCGCCAGCGTCAACAGCTCCACCCGCTCGGCCGACAGACCACGGGCCAGTGCCCCGGCGCTGACGAACGCGCGCAGCGCCCGTATGTCGGTCGCGACCTGATACGCCATGGTGTCCGCGGCGTGGGTGGGGACACTCTGCTCGGCCACGGTCTCCCGTCGCTCGCCCGGCATCAGCCCGCCCGGTGCGGCTGCCCGGCCAGCGGCACCGCGTTCCGCGCGGGTGTCGTTGACGTGCGAGCCTCGAAGTGCGCCATCGGGCAGCCGGAACCCTTCTCGTAGCGACAGCTGTTGCCGCCACATCATGTCACCCACTGCCCTCTTGACTGTCTCGTCCGTTCGGCGCTTGATCACCTGCGGGCCCGCCCGACCAGCATCGCCGCGTCGGCAGCCGAACTCGGCGTCAGGGGCGGATGTCCAGGGCGCCGATCAGCCCGTCGCGCAGCGTGAACCGGTACCGCAGCTCGATCGGGCTGCCGGGGAAGTCGCCGGACACCCGGGTGATGGCCAGGTACGAGTCGCCCGCCTGCGACGTGACCCGGACCGGCTCGGCGGTGTACGAGTAAGCGTCCATCGTCTTCTGCCGCCAGGCGCGGATCGAGGCCCGCCCGTCGTACAGCTTGTCCTCGTCGGCGACGCTCGCCGTGTCCGCGAAGCAGGCGACGAAGGCGTCCAGATCCCGGTCGTTGACGGCCCGGAAGTACCGGTCGATCACGTCGGGCAGGTCGAGGGCCATCTGCTCCTCCTGCGGCACGGGCCGCCGTCGGGCAGCCGTCGGGTTCCCGGTCCGACCCCACCGTACGAGAAGCTGACGGCACCGCGCGGAGCAACCAGCAGAACCAGCCCCGCTGCGGCTGCCGGGTTTGCTGCCGGTGGGCCCGGGTAGCCACGCGTTTCCGAAAGCGAAGGGCGGGGGGATGGCCGAGCTGGCGTTCGTCGACAAGGTTGCGGCACGGGCGGGTCTCCCGCCGGAGCAGGCGCGCTCGCTCACCGAGGCGGTCCTGCGGACCCTCACCGAGCGGCTCAGCGGCGGGGAGGCGGGCGCGTTGGCCCCCCACCTGGCCGACGAGCTGAGCCCGCTGCTGGTCAAGGCCGCCGAGCCGCCGGAGACCTTCGGCTACGACGAGTTCCTGAGCCGGGTCGCCGACCGCGCCGGGATCGACCGTCCGGCCGCCGAGCGGGGCACCCGGGCGGTGCTCCAGACGATGCACCGGGTGGTCGGGCACCGGGAGTTCGAGGACGCCCTGGCCCAACTGCCGGCGGACCTGCGGGCGCTGGCGCAGCCGCTGCCGCACGGCCCCTGACCGACGCCTCGGAGCGTCTCCCACAACATCCTGGGTGGGGGTCCTCTCCCGGCG
>NZ_QGSY01000258.1 GCF_003857035.1 Micromonospora arida | reverse complement strand
GGGGTAGCGTTCAGCCATGGCCCGCACCCGTGAGTTCGACCTCGACGCTGCGGTCGACGCTGCCATGGACGTGTTCCGGAGCAAGGGCTACGAGGGCACCTCCATGCGGGACCTCTCCGAGGCGACCGGTCTGGGCAGCGGCTCGATCTACGCGGCGTTCGGCAGCAAGGACGGCCTCTACCTGGCAGTGCTCGACCTGTACCGGCAGCGCTACGCCACACCGATGGTCGATCTGCTGCGCTCCGGCAACGACGCGCGGGCGGTCATCCGTGAGGTGTTCATCGGCACGGTGGACGACATCACCGGCGACGGCCGCCACCTCTCCTGCCTCATCGTCGGTGCGTCGATGGAACGGGCGCACCACGATGTGCGGGTCGCCGAGCGGCTTCGCTCGACCACCCAGTCTCTGGAGTTGGCGCTCTACGATCTGCTCGCCGAGGCGCAGTTGCGGGGTCAGATCACCACCGACCGCAGTGCCACCGACCTGGCCGGCTTCCTGGTGACCAGCCTCCAGGGCCTGCGGGTGATGGGTGCCATCAGCCCGGACCGGGCGGCGCTGACGCGTTACGCCGAGGTTGCGCTCACCTGCCTGGACTAGCGTGTCCCGCGTGTTGAACGCTGGCGGTTCAGCCACTCGGCGCGCCGCGCGTGTCCCTCCTGCGCCGCCACCGATCGCGTTCGCGGACGGGCCGGCCGCCTTCGACGAGGCGGCCGGCCGGCCGGCCGGAATCACGGTGATCTGGCGGCTCCGCCAGCGGTGGAGCTGACCGGGTCACAGCGGCGGCGCGATGTCCCGCCGCTCCTCGACCTGGCGGTACTCCACCGGCTGCTCGGTGGTGGTGACGACCTGGCGGCGGCGACCCCAGATCAGCGTGGTCATGATCAGGCCGAGCACGCCGGCGCCCATCAGGATCCAGCCGACCACGTCGAGGTTGATGCCGCCGACGCTCGCGTCCAGTGCGAAGGTGAGGATCGCGCCGAGCGCGATCAGGAAGATGCTGGTGCCGATACCCACGACAGCCTCCTTAAGGGGGTGTGGTGCGCTGTCGAGCCCTTCAATACCCCGGCCGGGACCAGCGCAACCGCGACCGGCCAGGGTGCCGTGCCAAGCGATCTTGGCATCGGGTAGAGTTCACCTGTCGCCGGCGCTTGCCGGGGACGTGCGGACGTAGCGCAGCTGGTAGCGCATCACCTTGCCAAGGTGAGGGTCGCGGGTTCGAATCCCGTCGTCCGCTCGCGATGCGCCCCACGGGGCCGCCACGGGCGATTGGCGCAGTGGGAGCGCGCTTCCTTGACACGGAAGAGGTCACTGGTTCAAACCCAGTATCGCCCACCATCTATACAAGCGGATCAGATGACCCGTCGCCGGACATCCGGTGACGGGTCTCGTCGTTTCTGCTTCCGGTATGGGGAGACCGTCGGTCACTCGCCGGCGCGGAGTACCTCGCTCAGCCGGTCGCGTCGCCGCAGCGCCGACTCGACAGGTACGACCGTGGCGGCCGTCGCCAGCAGCGTCACGCTCACCAGGCCCAGCAACCACCACGGCAGGACCGCCGCCGGGTCGGCGGCCTGACCGGTGAGCAGCCGCAGGTCGAGCGGGCCGAGCGTCAGGCGTGCGAGCAGGGCCCCGAGTAGCGGGCCGCACACAGCGGTGACCACGACCGGCGGCAGCAGCTCTCCGGCGGCGACCCAGCGGGCGTCGCGTGGCCGCAGGCCGAGGGTCCGCAGCCGGGTCAGGGTCTGCCACCGCTCCGACGCACCGGCGGCTGCGGCGAGCGTGAGGCCGAGCAGTCCCAGCGCCAGCAGCACCGCGGCGGCCGTCCATGCCAGCCGTACCAGCCCTGCCGTCAGCGGAGCCACCCGCTGCGCCCGCAGGACGTCCGCACGCAGCACGACGTCGGAGGCGACTCCGGTGTTCGACACGGCCCGCCCCGCACCGGGGCCGGTCACCCAGACGGTGTTCGGAACGGCGGGCAGCCCGGCGTCGGTGAGGGCCGCGGCGTCCACGATGACGACGTCGTTGGCGCCGCCGACGGAGGGAGCGGTACCGACGGCGGCGAGGCGGATCGCCGGGGCGCCGTCCCGGGGTAGCTGTAGCCGCTTGCCGGTCCGCAGATCGCCGTCACTCGAGCGGACCAGCGCTGGGACCTCCCCGGGACCAGGACCGGGTGCCGTGAGCCGGGCCAGCGCCGGCGCGTCGGGCAGCGGGGTGGTGGCCAGCAGGCGCCGGAACGCGGCGGTGTCCACGATGACCAGGCGGGGGGTGAGCAGTGTCGATTCGGTGAAGACGCGTGCCGAGTCGGTCACCTGCGCGACGACGACCTGCTCCACCCCGGGTGCGGCGGCGATGCGCTCGGCGAGTGCGGGCGTGGCGGCCTCGGCGTCGGCGCCGACGTCGAGGCGGGCGTCGGCGCCGACGGTGCTCCACGCGCCGTCGGTCAGGCCCCTGGTGACGGTGGCGCCGAGGATGAGCGCGAACGACGCGAGCGCGGTGGTGCTGACCAGAACCAGCAGCGGCAGCGCGCGCCCGGCCGTCGTGGCCGCCTGGGCGGCACTGAACACGGCCAGCGGGCGGCGCGAGCGCAGGGCCTGTCGGAGCGCGAAGCGCGCCCCGAGGGGCAGTAGCCGGAGCAGGACGAGCGCGCCGACGAGCGCGCCCAGGGAAAGGGCGCTGACCGGCAGGATGAGGTCGCCGGTCAGTTCACCGGTGTCGCCGTCGGAGGCGGCGGGCACGAGCCCACGCTGGTGCAGTGTGACGAAGGCGGCGACCGCGGCGATCAGGACAGCGGCCTCCACGGCGGCGCGGCGCAACTGGCCGGTGGCCCGGATCCAGCGCCGAGCGGCCGGGTTGGCGGGTTGGCGCCGGTCACGGCTGGCGCGGGCGGCGGCGAGGGTGCCGAACGCCGGCCCGGCGACGGCACCGGCCAGGACCACGGGAACGGCCCAGGTCCAGGAGACGCCCGGAGCGGCCGCGCGTGCGACTGCGAGCCCGACGGCGGCGGCCGACACTGACACCACGGTGGACTCGATGGTCAGTTCCGCGCCGAGGTCGGGGAGCGCCGCCCCACGCTGCCGGGCGATGCTCAGCACCGGGGTGCGGCGGCGGACCAGCAGGTCGGCGGCGAGCAGCAGGACCAGCACCGTGGCGGTCAGTACCCCGGCGAGCAGGACGGCTGCCTGTGCCGCAGCGGCGTTGTTGCGGGTACGGGCGTCGCGCAGGACGGTGTCGAGCTGCGATTCCCACTTCAGGGACTGGTCGCGGTCGCTCGACGAGCCGGAGGTCGCCTTGAGCTTGACCACCTGGCTGGCGAGCGCCGTAGTGGAGTCCGAGGTGAGCGCGTCGGGAACGGGTGCGAAGTGGACGGTGCGTCGCAGTTGGTCCTCGTCGACGGCGAGCCGGGCGTCCGGTAACGACTCGCGCGACAGCAGGCCGTTGAACCGGGTTGTCCCGACGCCGTCCGCGCCGGGTACGGGGCGCAGCAGTGCCGGGGCGAGTCGCCAGGCCGGGTCGGCGCTGTCCGCGGGTCGGTAGATCCCGCTGACCCGGACGTCCTTGTCGGGACCCTGGCCGTCCTTGACCGGGATCCGGTCGCCGGGGCGGAGGTCGAGTGCGGCGGCGTCCGCCTCGGAGAGGCCGATCTGCACCGGCCAGGGGGGTCCGTCGTAGGGAACCTCGACGTACTGGTCGGAGACGGCGGGACCGGGCGGGCTGCCGGCGATCCAGGTGACGTCCGGGCCGCCGAGGTCACTGGCCAGGAAGGTGAACTGGAAGGTACGCGGCGCGCTGCCGTCGGTGATCTTGAGGATCGGGCCGTTGACGACGGTGACGGGCGGAAGCAGCGCGGCGTCCAGGTCGGGTCCGAGCGCGGACGTCGTTCGGGCGAGGAAGGCGTCGACATCCTCGGCGAGGTTGGGCATCCGGACCCGACCACCGGTCGGTCCGTCGTCGCGTTCCCAGTCGGCGTGTGCCAGGACGTTCGAGTCGGTGCCGGCGTCGCGGACCGTGTCCTGGATGGCCTTGTCGGCGGCGGCGCGGAGCAGCGGCGGTACGGCCCCGGCGAGCAGCGCGACGGCCGCGATGACGGCGGCGGTGAGCAGCAGCGGCCCGACGTCGGTACGGCCACGGCCGCGGACGCTGGGCCAGTGCGGCGTCGGCCACCGACGGGTCAGCCACCGGTTCACGGTGCCACCCGCAAATGCGCTGCATCGGCCCGGCGGACCTGGACGGTGACCACGACGGCGACCGCCAGCACGCATCCGGCCAGCAGGACGGCGAGCAGTGCGGTCTCGGCGGGCCACGGCCAGTGTGGTTGGGCGACCGGGACGGGCGCGGCGCCGGTGTCGGAGCGCACGAGCAGGGGAGCGACGACGCGGGTGGCGAGCGCGCCGACGGCCGTGCCCGCCGCGAGCAGGGGCAGCAGTACGCCGGCGTGCTGGCCGAGCAGCACGGCTCGGATGTCGCGCCGGGACATCCCCAGGCCGCGCAGCCGCGCCACCTCGACGGCGCGGACCTGCAGATCACAGGTGACGTGCAGGACGACGCCGGCGAGCAGCAGCAGTGCGGCGGCCGGGACGATGAGCCGGAGAGCTGCCGGCAGCCCGGCGCTCAACGGGCCGTCGGTGAGACGGGCGGTCTCCGCCTCGCGGGTCGTGACGGTGCCCAGGTGCAGGGCGGTGGCCCGCTCGGCGGCACCGGGCTCGGTCGGGCGGCCGACCCACCAGGCGTCGACCGGGAACGTCAGGTCGCCGGTGACGACGCGTGCGCGGGACAGCGTGTCCAGGTCGGCCAGCACGGCGGCGGCGCCGGGGGCGGACGGTACGGTCGGGATGACCTCGGTGACGACGACCGGAACGGGCGTGATGCCGACCGTGACGCTGAGGTTGCTGCCGCGATCGGCGCCGACCTCGCTGGCGAAGCGGTCGGAGACGGCGACGGGCACCGGGCCGGGGTCCGGGAAGGCGGTGGCGACGAGGGTCCGGGCGGCGTCGTCGGCGCCGGCGAGGTCGACTGTCGTTGCCATCCGTAGCGCGGTTCCCGTCGGCGTGGCGGACATCATGACCGTCGGGTCGACCAACCTGCCCGGGACCGGCGGCGCGGACGTGGCGGTCCAGTCCGACCCGTCGGTGGACCTCTCCTGCGTGCCGGCGGGTGGCACGGTGAGCGTGACGGCCACGGCGACGCGTCCGCCGACGGGGTCGGCGGCGATCGGCAGGGCGACCGCGACGAGGCGCAGTCCGTCGGCGGACGCGCAGTCGGGCAGCCGAACCTCCCGACCGTCGAGCGGTACGGCGGGACCGTTGCAGGACGTGCGCAGGCCGGTGGCGTCCTGCAGCAGCAGTTGGGGCGTCACGGTGAGCGGGGTGCCGCCGGACGCGGTTCCGCTCAGGACGAGCGGGGCGCCGGCCGGGACGGCGAGGCCGGTGACCCGGGTGCGTGGTGCCAGCGCGGTGCCGACGTCCGCCCATCCGCGCTCGCTGTCGAGCCGCCCGCGCAGCAGCGCGTCGGCGCGGGTGGTGTCGACGGCGACCAGACGCGGCGCGTCGCCGGCGGTGCCGAGCCACTGACCAACGGTGGTGCCACGGTCGAGGGCCGGGCTCACCGCCCCCGTGGTGGCCGCGCTGACGACAGCGCCGTCTCCGGCCACCGGCGCCGTGCTGAGGGTGAGTGCCAGGTCGGTGCCGACGACGAGCGCGGCCTGGTCGCGTTGCGACTGTTGCCACGTGCTGTCGAGGGCGAGGCCGAAGGTTCCGGCCGCGCAGGCCAGCCCGACGAGCAGACCGGCGGCGACCGCTTGTGGCCGGCGGGCGGCCTCGGAGACCGCCAGCGGAAGCGCCAGCCCGCGGGCGCGGTACGCCAGCCGGTCGGCACCGCGCAGGGTGGGGAGTACCACCCGGAGAGCCAGGGCGGCACCTGCGGTGAGCAGCAGTGCCGGCGCGAGGACCCGGACCGCGTCGGCGCGTGGGCTGGCGGTGGTGGGCTGCGCGTACAGCTGCCACCACCCGACGGCGGCGAATACCGCGAGCATCAGGTCGGCGCCGGATCGGGCCAGTAGTTCGTGGCGGGTGCGCCGCTCGCCGGCCGCCGGGACGCGTCGGATCGCCAGGACGGTGAGTACGGCGGCGAGCACCAGCGCGCCACCGACGACCGCGAGGACCTGGGCGCCGGCGACGGCTGGCCGGACGGTCAGGCCGGCGCTGTCCAGCGGTGGCAGGTGGGTCAGGCCGGCGTGCAGGGTCGACGAGGCAGGTATCGCGAGCGCGACGGCGACGGCGGCGACGAGCCCGGCCTCGAGTGTCGCGGTGGCGGCGAGTTGGCCACGGCTGGCGCCCAGGGCGGCTCGCAGGGCGGTCTCGTCGGCGCGGATGCCCGCTGTCAGCCGGCCCGCGAGGACGAGTGCTGTCGCGGCCAGGACACCGCCGAGGACGGCGACGGCGAGTACGACGGCGGCGGTGACGTGCCGTTGGTCGTCGGCGGCCCGGAGGGTCAGCGGCAGGTCGGAGGCGACCCGTGCGAGCTGGACTCGCTCGCCGAGGGTGCCGGCCAGCCGGCGGTCGGCACCGCCGACGGCCGCGGCCACGGTCTCCAGGTTGCTGCGGTTGTTGTGGGACAGGTCCGGATGGGCGGTGACCTCCATCCGGTCGACTGTGGCGCCGGTGGTGACCAGGTCGGCGAGGTCGACGAGGAACGGGCCGTAGGCGTTGACCGGCTGCATGAAGCGGCCGTCCCGGTAGCCGATGGCGGAGCCGGCCGCGGCCAGCGGGTCACGGTCCCAGCCGCGTCCCGCGAGGGGGCGCACCACACCGACGACTGTCACGTCGATGGCCGGGACGGGCGCGTGGGCCAGTTCGGCGCCGAGGCGTACCCGGCGACCGGGGGTGAGGCCGAGCAGTTGTGCGGTGGACTCCAGCAGCACCGCGTCGCCAGGGTGTTGTGGCCAGCGCCCGGTGACCAGCTCGGCTCGGGTCGGCAGGTCGTCCAGCCCCGACAGGTAGGCCTGCGGCGGGACGGTGGTGCCCGTGGCGAGTGCGGGCGGCAGCGCCCGCAGCACCGTCGACGCCCGCGCGGTTGTCGTCACCGGGATCGGTGCGAGCGTGGAGGCCACCGCGGTACGGGTGTCGGCGGCGACGGACTGCGTGTCGCGGCCCTCGACGGTGCCGGTGTAGACGGTCACGTCGACGTCGGCGGGGGCGGCGCGGGCCATGGCGACCTCCAGCGCTCGCTCGGCGGTGCGGGTGACGAGCAGGGTGCAGGTGCCCAGCAGGGTCGCGCCGATCGTGACGACCCCGAGGAGGGCTGCCAGCAACGGCCACTGCGCGCGGGCGCGCCGGCTGACCAACCTCATCGTCGCGTCACCCGGCGTCCGGCACGGGTACGTACGGCTGCCCGGCCGCCTGTTCGTCGAGGTGCCCGTCGTGGATGCGGATCACCCGGTCGGCCAGGGCCATCATCACCGCGTCGTGCGTCGACACCAGTACGGTGACGCCTTCGGACTCCACTATCCCGCGCAGCAGGGCCATCACCGACAGGCCCGTCTCGGCGTCCAGTTGCCCGGTGGGCTCGTCGGCGAGCAGAAGCTGGGGCGAGGCGGCCAGCGCGCGGGCGATCGCCACCCGCTGCTGCTGGCCGCCGGACAGCTCGGCCGGCCGTTGCCGGGCGTGGTCGGCCAGGCCGATCAGCTCCAGCAGCAACTCGACCCGCCGCTCGCGCTCGGTCGGGGCGACGCGGGCCATCCGCAGCGGGGCCGCGACGTTCTCCGCGGCCGACAGCACCGGGATCAACCCGAAGCTCTGGAAGACGTACGACACCTTCTCGCGCCGCAGCCGGGACAGGCCGTCCTCGTCGAGCGCGGTGACGTCGGTGCCGTCGACGTGCACGGTGCCGGCGTCCGGGCGGTCCAGGCCGCCGATGACGTTGAGCAGGGTGGTCTTGCCCGAGCCGGACCGGCCGACGAGCGCCACCATCGAACCGGCGGCCACGTCGAAGGACACGCCGTTCAGAGCGTGTACGACGGTCGGCCCGGTGCGGAAGCGCCGGTGTACGCCGCGCACACTCAGCAGCGGCTCGCTGCTCATTCGCCGCTTCCCGAGTCGGGGCGGATCGTGATGTGGTCGGGTTCCAGGGCCAGCCGGACCCGTCGGGTCAACGCCAGCGCTTGGCGGAAATCGCGGGGCACCTGGACCCGCCCGGCCCGGTCCATCACGGCGTACTCCTCGGCGATCATGTGCGTGTCGCCCTCCGCGTCGGTGGTGGTGCGGCGCAGCACCTCGCTGCTGGTGCGCCCATCCCGGATCGCGACGGTCCGTTCGACCTGGCCGCTGACCTCCGGATCGTGGGTCACCACGACCACGGTGACGCCGTAGCGCCGGTTGACGTCCCGCAGCACGCCGAAGACCTCCGCGGACGTGGCGGCGTCCAACTCGCCGGTCGGCTCGTCGGCGAGCAGGACCCGCGGCTGGTTGGCCAGCGCCACCGCGATCGCGACCCGCATCTGCTGCCCGCCGGAGAGTTGCCCGGGGCGGCGATCGGCGCAGTCGGCGACACCGAGGCTGTCCAGCAGCTCGGCCGCGCGCTCCCGGCGCTCCTGCTTCCCGGTACGGGCAGCCGTCATCGGCAGGTCCACCATCTCCCGTGCGGTCAGGTAGGGGATGAGGTTGCTCGCCGTCTGCTGCCGTACGAATCCGACGGTGTGCCGCCGGTAGTCCACCCGGTCCGCGCGGGACATCGCCAGCAGATTCCACCGGTCGACCCGGACCCGCCCGGCGGTGGGGGCGTCGATGCCGGCCAGGATGGAGAGCAGTGTCGACTTGCCCGATCCGGAGGCGCCGACGACGGCGACCAGCTCACCGCTCTCCACGGCCAGGTCCAGCCCCTGTAGTGCCTGCACCTCGATCGAACCGGTCTGGTAGATCCGCACCAGGTTCTCGCAGACGATGAGCGCGTCCCGGCCGAACTCGGGTGCCCGCGCGGATGGCTGCGGCAGGGACAGCGGTGTGCTGGACACGCCTTCTCCGTCCGGGTTGTGCCGACGTCGAGCCAGCCTCGATTGCCCGTGCTGACGCAGATGGAAGCAGTTTCGCAACCGGCGGCTCAGTTGACCATGCCCTGGGCGGCTTTCCTGCATTCTGGGCGGGGGTCTACCGCCGCGACCGTGAACCTGCCGGGCTTCCACGCCGACTGAATAGGCGAAGGAGGTGCCGATGAGCGATGAGTTGCTGGTGGTCCGCTGCCAGTTGGGTGAACGGGAGGCGTTCGCCGAGTTGGTGCAGGGCTGGCATCCGGCGGTGGAGCGGTACGTCGGGCGAATGCTCGGCGGGTCAGACGACGATGTGGTGCAGGAGATCTGGCTGGCGGTCCTCAAGGGGCTGCCGAGGTTGCGGCAACCGGACCGGTTCACCCCGTGGCTGTTCACCATCGCCCGTCGGGCGGTGCTGAACCGGCTGCGGGACGCGTACGCCCGCCCGGAGCCCGAACCGATCGACGACCTGCCGGGCGACGACGAGGCCGAGGAGGTTGTCAACCGGGAGACGCTGGCCGACGCGCTGGCGGCGCTCCCCGCCCGGGAACGGGAGGTGCTTCTGCTGTTCTACCTGGAGGATCTGCCGCTGGACGCCTGCGCGCAGATCTGCGCCGTACCCGTCGGCACCGTCAAGTCGCGGCTCAACCGGGCCCGCAGGTTGTTGCGCCACGAGATGGTGCGGAAGGGGTACGAGGCATGACTCCGGAAGAGGTGCTGGCGCGACTGGACGCGCCGTTGTCGCTGCGCAGGCGGGTCGGCTACCTGGCCTTGACCTTCACCGGTCTCACCGCGAGCGCCCTGATCGGTCTGCTCTGGGCCACCGAGCCGGGTCTACCGATGCGCACGAACGTGGCGTTCGCCGTCCTGGTGGTGATCGGCCTGTGCTGGGCGGCGTTCGGCGGCTGGGCCGTGACCCGACGGACTCCGTTGTTCGCCCGGGATCGGGTGGTCGCCGGTTGGCTCGGTGTCGGGGCCTGGGTGGCATTCAGCGTTGGCGCGCTGATCATCAGCCTGCTGCGACACGACCTGGAGCCGGCGCTGCTCGGCGTTGTGCTCCTGCTCGGCGCGGTGGCGGCCCTGAACCTGCGGGCGGCTCACCGGGCGCGAGCGGCACTGCTGCGCCGCAGGAGCGTGCTGGCCGAAACGGCGAAGGGCGAGTGAAGGAACGCCCGCACCCTCCTGCCACCTTCCGGTTCTGCCACGAGCAGATCCGCTGCCGGTGAACGGGGGTGTCGTCCTTCGGCGGCCGCCGGCAGGGTGGAGCGCATGAGACTGCTGGTGCTGGGCGGTACGGGCTTCGTGGGCGGGGCCACTGTCACCGAGGCGGTGCGCCGCGGCTGGTCGGTGACGGTGTTCAACCGGGGGATGCACGGCACGGTGCCGTCCGGCGTACACCGGTTGCGGGGTGACCGCACCGCGCCGGACGGCCTGGCCGCGCTGGCCGGTGGCGAGTGGGATGTCGCGGTGGACACCTGGGACGGTGCGCCGCGGGCCGCCGGCGACGCCGCCCGCGCCCTGGTCGACGCGGTCGGCCACTACGTGTACGTGTCCAGCGGCTCGGTCTACACCGACCAGGCCGCGGCGGGGTTGCATGAGGACTCCCCGGTGGTGGACGCCGACCCGGGCTCCGTCGACGGCGACTACCCGCAGCTCAAGGCCGGTGCCGAGCGCGCTGTGCGGGAGGTGTTCGGTCAGCGCGCGCTGGTCGCCCGGGCCGGCCTGATCCTCGGCCCGGGCGAGGACATCGGTCGGCTGCCCTGGTGGCTACGGCGCGTCGAGCGGGGCGGGGACGTGCTCGCCCCCGCGCCGGCCGACCTGCCGGTGCAGTACGTCGACGTCCGCGACCTCGCGGCGTGGATGCTCGACGCGGGCACCCGGAAGGTGGGCGGCACGTTCAACGCGGTGGGTCGTCCGGCGCAGACCACGATGGGCGAGCTGCTCGACGCGTGCGTGGCCGCCACCGGCGCGGACGCCCGGCTGCGGTGGACCGATCCGGCGTCGATCCTCGCCGCCGGGGTGCAGCCGTGGTGCGACCTGCCGATCTGGCTGCCGCGCGGGCATCCGTACCGGGGGTTGCTGGAGCAGGACGTGACCCGGGCGCAAGCCGCCGGGTTGACCTGCCGGCCGGTGGCCGAGACCGTCGGGGAAACCTGGCGGTGGCTGCGCGAGGTCGGTGCCGTTCCGCCGCGCGCCGGGCGACCGCAGCGCAGCTCGATCGGGCTGGACCCGACCGTGGAGGCCGCCGTGCTCGCCGCCTGACCGTGCCCCGGCGGGTCAGGCGGACACCACCGGCAGGTCCAGCACCTCGTCGACGCCACGTCGAGGGGTCGGCCGGCCCGGCTGGCCGTACCCGATCCGCAAAGCCATCTGCGGTGTGCCGAACCGGCCCAGGGACAGCCGCAGTTGTTCCCGCGCCGTGGGCACCTCGATGGGCTGGGAGAGCATCGAGACGCTGAGTCCGGCGTCCGTGGCGGTGAGCAGCAGGCGTTGCAGGGCCTGCCCGGCGATCACCTGGTCCACGGCGGTGTTGCCCATCGAGCCCAGCACCCCCACCAGGGGTTCCGGTTCGAAGTCCCGTCCGGGGGCGCGGTCGCGTCCACCGTAGCCGCGCGTGGGGAGGACGTCCTGCGGCTCGCCCTGCGGACCTCCGGCCGAGCCGGGCACACCGTCCGGGGTCGACTCCCGGCGCAGCCACCCTTCCCGTTCGGCCCGGTACGCGGGGTCGCGCTCCAGCACCCGGTGCGCGCTGCGCGCGATCTCCCCGAACGCGGAGACCGCGCTCACCCCGATCAGCAGCTCCAACCAGCACTGCTCGGCACGGGCCGCCTCGCCGAGGCGCCACCGGGCGTCGGCCGGCACAGGGTCCGGCCAGAACGGCAGGCGGTTGCTGAATCGGCGCGGGATGGCCCCGTACAGGGTCTGCTCGGCGGGGGTGGGTCGACGCGGAAGGTCCGGTACCAGCCGGGCCAGCAGGTCCGGCTCGGCCGGGTCGGGGCGCAGCCGCACCCGGGCCGGGATGCCGGCGACGGCCAGGGCGATCCGCAGGTTGAACAACGCGGCGCCGCAGGCGATCCGGACACCCCACCCGCTCGGGTCGGTTGCCGGCAGCCGGCGGGCCGGGTCGGCCAGCACCTCGATGCCGCCGTCGCGCAGCCGTAGCCGCCACGGTTGGGTGTTGTGCAACGACGGTGCCCGGACCGCGTCCACGGCGGCGGTCCGCAACTGGGCTGCGGTGTAGCCGATGTCCATGTCGGTGCTCCTCTCCGCTGGGCCGGTGGCGGGTGGTGCCGCGGTGGCCGGCGCACCTTCACGCTCCATCGTTCGGTGCTCGCCGAGCAGGGCCGGACGTCCCGACCAGTCGGGTCCGAGCGCCCGCTCGCTCCGGGCCGATCGGGACCTTCGGCCCGTGCGGTGGGCCACGGGCAGCCTGTAGAAAAGAGGGATGATCCGTGTGTTCCTCCTCGACGACCATGAGGTCGTCCGCCGTGGCCTCGCCGACCTGTTGCAGAGCAGCGGCGACATCGAGGTGGTCGGCGAGTCCGGCTCGGCGCAGGAGGCGGCCCGCCGCATCCCGGCGCTGCGGCCCGACGTGGCGATCCTCGACGCGCGGCTGCCGGACGGCAACGGCATCGACGTGTGTCGCGACGTCCGCGCCGTCGACTCGTCCATCAAGGGGCTGATCCTCACCTCGTACGAGGACGACGAGGCGCTGTTCGCGGCGATCATGGCGGGTGCCGCCGGGTACGTGCTCAAGCAGATCCGTGGCACCGATCTGGTCGACGCGGTGCGTCGCGTCGCGGCCGGGCAGTCGCTGCTCGACCCGGCGATCACCACCCGGGTGCTGGAGCGCATCCGCAACGGCGTCGAGCAGCCGCGCGAGCTGAAGTCGCTCACCGAGCAGGAGCGGCGGATCCTGGAGTACGTGGCCGAGGGGCTGACCAACCGGGAGATCGCCGGTCGGATGTTCCTGGCGGAGAAGACGGTGAAGAACTACGTCTCCAGCGTCCTGGCCAAGCTGGGCCTGGAGCGCCGCACGCAGGCCGCCGTTCTGGCCACGCGTCTGCTCGGCAAGGCGCCCTGACCCGGGTCGCGGGAGTCAGTCGCGCAGCGGCACGGCCCAGCACACCTCGGTGCCGTGCGACTCGGCCGCGGTGACTGTGAAGGTGCCGTCGAGGCGGCTGGCGCGTTCGCGCAGGTTGACCAGGCCACCCCGGGCGGCGGCCGGGTCGCAGCCCACCCCGTTGTCGGTGACCGTCACGGTGAGCTGGCCGGAGTCGACGCGTACGGCGACGTCGACGCGGGTGCACTGCGCGTGTCGGACCACGTTTGACAGCGCCTCGCGCAGCACGGCGGTGAGGTCCGGGCGGATGGCGTCCGGCACGGCGCTGTCCACCGGCCCGGAAAGCTCCAGGTGCGGCTTGAAGCCCAGCGCTTCGGCGGCGGCCTCGACCGCCGCCCGGATCTCGGTGCGCAGCTCCGAGGTCATCGGCGTACGCAACTCGAAGATCGTCCGGCGGATGTCGCGGATGGTGGCGTCCAGATCGTCGACCGCCGCGTTGATCCGCTTGGCCAGCTCCGGGCGGGCCATCGGGGCGGCGCTCTGCAGTTGCAGGCCGGTGGCGAAGAGTCGTTGGATCACCACGTCGTGCAGGTCGCGGGCGATCCGCTCGCGGTCCTCCAGGACCACCAGCAGTTCCCGTTCCTCCTGGCCGCGCGCCCGTTCCATGGCCAGCGCGGCCTGCCCGGCGAAGCTGCCCAGCAGCGTCAGGTCCTCCTCGCTGGCGCCACCGCCGCGCTCCGGCCGGTGCGCCACGATCAGCACGCCGTGCAGGGTCTCGGCGGTGGTGAGTGGCGAGATCATCGCCGGGCCGGTGTGCAGCAGCGCCGGCCACGGCGCGGCGTGCGCCAGGTCGTCCACCTGGTCGTGCCGGCCCTCGGCGACCGCCGCGCCGAAGCTGGTGTCGGCGGCGGGCAGGACCGCGCCGACGAGCGCGTGGGCCTGCTCGTCGGGGCCGTCGACCACATCCACGGAGAACTGCTCGGTGTCGGTGTCGTAGAGCAGCACCAGCGCCAGTTCGGCCTCGGCGACCTCGCGGGCTCGGCGGGCGACCAACGCCAACGCGTCGGTACGGCGTACCTCGCCCAGCAGCACCGTGGTGATCTCGGCGGTGGCGGCGAGCCAGCGTTCCCGCCGGTGCGCCAGGGCGTACAGGCGGGCGTTCTCGATGGCCACGCCGGCGGCGGCGGCGAGCGCGACGACGATCTCCTCGTCGTCCTCGGTGAACTCCGCGCCGCCCTGCTTCTCCGCCAGGTAGAGGTTGCCGAAGATCTGGTCGCGGATGAGGACCGGCACGCCCAGGAAGCTGTGCATGGGCGGGTGGTTGGCCGGGAACCCGTAGGAGCGGGGGTGCTGCGTGATGTCGGGCATCCGCAGCGGCCGGGGATCGTCGATGAGCAGGCCGAGCACGCCCCGCCCGTGCGGCAGGTCGCCGATCCGCTCGTGCTGCTCGGGCGTGATGCCGTGGACGATGAAGTCGTGCAGCAGCCGGTCCGGACCGACCACGCCGAGCGCGCCGTACCGGGCGCCGACCAACTCGCAGGCCGCCTGCACGATGCGTTGCAGGGTGGTGCGCAGATCCAGGTTGGTGCCGATGCCGACCACCGCGTCGAGCAGGGCCCGCAGGCGCTCCCGGCTGGTCATCACCTCGCCGACCCGGACCAGCATCTCCTGCAACAGCTCGTCGAGGCGGACCCGCGACAGAGGGCTCAGCCCGAGCGATGGGGTCGCTGGCGATTCCCGAGGGGGTTGCGGCGCGCTGCTGGTCACCGGGCGATGGTAGCGCCGGTGACTTTTCTGGCCGAGACCGTCAACCGTGCTCGCCCCGGACCGCGGAGG
Organism: Micromonospora arida; assembly: GCF_003857035.1. Taxonomy (GTDB): domain Bacteria; phylum Actinomycetota; class Actinomycetes; order Mycobacteriales; family Micromonosporaceae; genus Micromonospora; species Micromonospora arida. The sequence continues at coordinate 24,118 of NZ_QGSY01000258.1, read as the reverse complement.
TGTCGACCACCTGCGCGGTGGCCAGCCGCGGCGTGTGCGGCGGGCCCGCCTGCGTCGGGTCCGCGATGCCCAACCGCAACGCGATGTACGGGAAGCCGATCCCGGAGAGCATCTGACGCAAGGTCTGCCGGGTGCCCGGCACCTCCACCACCGCGCTGAGCGGCACCACGGACACGCCAAGCCGAGTGGCGGTCAGCCAACCGGCGGAGAGCGCCTCGCCGGCGCGCAGCCAACTGTCCCGCTCGTCCTCGTCGCCGTGCAGCATCGCGTACACCGCCATCCGGTCGTGGCCCGGGCCCACCGGCAGGCTGCCGGGACGGCCGAAGTCGCGGCCCGGCACGGTGGTCTGCGCAGGCTGCTCGGGCAGCACCTCGGCGGGCAGGCCGGTGCCCTCGCCGGCCCGGCTGGTCCAGTACGCCAGCTCGGCGCGCAGCTCCGGATCCTCGGCCTCGACCGTGTCGGCGTGCCCGGCGGTGGCGGCCAGCTCCAACATCTCGTCGCGGTCGAGGATCTGCAACCGACAACCCTCGGCGGTGACCGCCCGGCTGATCTCCTCGATCGCGGTGGGCGGCACCGGCTCGTCGCTGACCGGCCGCCGGTCGGTGTGCCGGACCTGCATGCACTGCACCATGCGCATGGCGTCCGGGTCGGCCGTGGTGTGGCTGAGGTCGGTCAGCCGGGCCAGTAGCTCGCTGTCGGCCGGGTCGGGCAGCCGTTCCACCACGGCGCGCCACCCTTCGGCGGCCAGCGCCAGTCGGGCGTGGTGCAGGGCGGTGCCGCAACTGATCGCGAGCAGTCGACCCTCGGGATCGCTGGCGGCGAGCTGCCGGTCGGCGACCGAGCGCAGCTCCAGCGCGTCGGGCAGCACCCGCCAACGCCACGGCTGGGTGTTGTGCACCGAGGGGGCGTGGCCGGCTGTGGCGGCGGCCTCCGCCAGCGCGGTGGTCAGCTGACTTTCCTGACTCATGGTCACGACCTTTCCGTCTCTGCTCATCGTGCCTCACGACGCGGTGCTGTACCGGGTTGCCGCCTCATCCTGTGGCATCCGGTGCCGTCGCGCAGGGGCCGCAGGTCCCGACCCCGCCGGGTCGTTACGCCCATCGCCCCGACCCGCCGCCCGTCCGGGCATCGTGCGGTCCGCCGCAGATGATTGCCGCTTGGCTGGCGAAAACCCTCGTGTCCGGCCGGTGGCGGCCCAGTGCTGCGACGATGCGCAGGTGAGGACGGAGGCGACCGAGTGTGTGCCGGAGCAGCCGGCCCGACGCCGTACCCGCCGCTGGTGGGCGTGGGCGCCGCTGGTCGGGCTCACCGCCGCAGTGCTGGCGGGTGCGGTGCTGCGGATCGCCGGCCGGGCCGGCGCAGCCGACCTGATCTGGGCGGCCGTCACGGTGGTTGCTCTGCTGCCCGCCGTCTGGTCGATGTTGCGGGCGTTCTGGCACCGGCACTTCGGCGTGGACGTGATCGCCGTGCTTGCCCTGGCCGGCGCGCTCGGGGTCGGGGAGTACCTGGCCGGGGCGGTGATCGCGGTGATGGTGGCGACCGGACGGTCATTGGAGGCGTACGCGCAGCGCCGGGCCACCCGCGACCTGCGGGCCCTGCTGGAGCGCGCTCCGCGTACCGCACGTCGGCGTGGGCCTGGCGGCGCGATCGAGGTGGTGCCGCTGGACCGGGTGGCGGTGGAGGACCGGTTGCTGGTCGGCCCGGGGGACGTGGTGCCGGTCGACGGGACCATCGACGACGCGGCCACCCTGGACGAGTCGGTGGTGACCGGGGAGTCGCGGCTGGTCCAGCGGACGGCCGGTGAGGCGGTGGCCAGCGGCGTGGTCAACGCCGGAGCCGGGTTCGGCATGCGGGCGACGAAGAGCGCGGCGCAGAGCACCTACGCCGGAATCGTCCGGCTGGCCGAGGAGGCCACCGCCCACAAGGCCCCGATGGTCCGGTTGGCGGACCGGTACGCCGCCGCGTTCGTGCCGTTCACGCTGGTTCTGGCCGGGTTGGCGTGGCTGCTCTCCGGCGACGTGGTCCGGGCGGTGTCGGTGCTGGTGGTGGCCACCCCCTGCCCGCTGCTGTTGGCCACCCCGATCGCGATCGTGTCCGGGCTGTCCCGGGTGGCAAGGCGCGGTGTGCTGATCCGCGATGGCGGCTCGCTGGAACTGCTCGGCCGGGCCTGTACCCTGCTGGTGGACAAGACCGGCACGCTCACCGCCGGCCGCCCGCGTGCCGCCGAAACGATCGTCGCCCCCGGCGGCGACCGGAACGAGGTGCTGCGGCTGGCCGCCTCGGTCGAACAGCTCTCCCCACACGTGCTGGCCGCCGCGCTGGTCCGGCAGGCCCGGGAGAGCGGGCTGGCGCTGACCGAGCCGACCGATGTGACCGAGGAGCCGGGCCGAGGGGTCAGCGGCCGGATCGACGGCCGGTTGGTCAATGTCGGTCAGTTCACGGGCGAGTTGCCGGAGTGGGCGGACCGGGCGCGGGCCCGCACCGAGCTGGCCGGTTGGTCGGCGGTGTGGGTCAGCGACGACGACGGCCCGCTCGGCGCGATCCTGCTGGAGGACCCGGTACGCCCCGACGCCCGCCGAACCGTACGCCGGCTGCGCGCGGCAGGGCTGCGGCGCATCGTGATGGTCACCGGTGACCGGCCGGCCACCGCCGCTCAGGTCGCCGAGGCGGTCGGCGTGGACGACGTACTCGCCCACTGCACGCCGCAGGAGAAGGTGAACCGGGTACGGGCCGAAGCCGACCGGGCGGTCACCGTGATGGTCGGCGACGGGGTGAACGACGCACCGGCACTGGCTCAGGCGCACGTGGGCGTGGCGATGGGCGCGACCGGCGCGAGCGCGTCGGCGGACGTGGCCGACGCGGTGCTCACCGTGGACCGGCTGGACCGGCTCGCCGACGCGGTGGAGATCGCCCGGTACGCCCGGCGCATCGCCGTGCAGAGCGCCACCGTCGGGATGGGGCTGGCGGTGCTGGCGATGTTCGCGGCGGCGGCCGGCCGGCTGCCCCCGGTCGCTGGCGCGTTCCTCCAGGAGGGCATCGACGTGCTGGTCATCCTCAACGCGTTGCGGGCACTCGGCGGTGGGTTGCGCCGCCGTGACGTCCCACCGCGCACCCGGGAGCTGCTCGCCCGCTTCGCCGGGGAGCACCAGGCGGTACGCGACGTTCTGGCCGGGCTGCGCGACACCGCCGACCTGGTCGCCACCGATCCGGCCTCGCCGAGGTGCCTGCCGGCGGTACGGGAGACGCACCGCCGGTTGACCGACCAGGTGTTGCCGCACGAGGCCGCCGAGGAGCGGGAGCTCTACCCCGCGCTGGCCTCCCCGCTGGGCAGCGATGAAGCGACCTCGACGATGAGTCGGGCGCACGTGGAGATCCGCCGCCAGGTCGACCTGCTCGGTGCCCAGCTCGCGCAGACCGAGGATGGTCGGCTACGCACGGACCAGATCCCCGACCTGCTGGCCACCCTCTACGGGTTGGACGCCGTGCTCCGCCTGCACCTGGCTCAGGAAGAGGAGGAGTTCCTCTCCCTCGACCCGTCCGACTCGGCACCCGCGCGGCGGTGACCCCTGGCCCGGGTCGCCGTACCCGCGGGTACGGCGACCCAGGCCAGCGGACGTCAGCGTTCCCGGACCACTGCGACCGGGCAGTGGGCGTGCTGGATCAGCTGCTGGCTGACCGAGCCGAGCAGCATCCCGGCCAGCCCGCCCCGACCCCGGCTGCCGACCACCACCAGCCGCGCGTCGCGGCTCGCTTCGATCAACATCGCCGCCGGGCTGGTCGGGACCAGGTCGACGGTGATGGTCAGCTCGGCGAACGTCCGCCGCCACGGTTCCAGCGCCTGCTCCACCGCAGCCCGTTCATCGGGCACCCCGGCCTCGGCGTTGGGGCCCGGTGTCCAGGCGTGCAGGACGCGCAGCGGCACCTGCCGCTGCGCCGCCCGTTCGGCCGCGAAGCCGAGCGCCACCAGCGACGGTTCCGAGCCGTCCACGCCGACCGCCACCGGGCCGGCCGACGCGTCGGCCGGGGCGCGGCCGGCCCCGTCACGGACCACCACGACCGGGCAGTGTGCGTGCGCGGCGACCGACACCGCCGTCGACCCGGCCAGCAGGCCACCGAATCCGCCGTGGCCCCGGCTGCCGAGCACCAACAACCCGGCCTCGGCCGAGCTCTCCTGCAACACCAGCGCGGGCGGCCCGTCGTACACCTGGCCGGTGATCGTCAGGCCGGGGTGCGCGGCGGTGGCGTCCGCCGCGGCCCTGCGGACCAGGTCCTCGACCTGCCGGCGGGCGGTGTCGTCCGGCCACACACCGGGGGCCACACCCGGGCCGACCCAGCTGGCCACGGTCAGCCATTCGAAGACGTACGCCAGCCGCACCGGCTGGCCACTGTGCCGGGCCTCCTCCAGTGCCCAGTCCAGGGCCACCGAGGCGTCGGTGGAGCCGTCGTAGCCGACCAGGATCTCCGCGTCGCGCACGTCGTCCTCCTTCAGGGGGTGGTCGGATCGGTTTCGCGGACCCAGCGCCATTCGGCGACCTGGGGGTCGTCCTCGCCGTACTGGCGGGTGTAGTCGCGGGCCGCCTGCCGGGCGTCGACCATCCGTTGGCGCAGGTGCGCGGCGCTGGCGGCCAGCCCGGGCACTCGGTCGATCACGTCGATGACCAGGTGGAAGCGGTCCAGGTCGTTGAGCATCACCATGTCGAACGGAGTGGTGGTGGTGCCCTCCTCCTTGTAACCGCGCACGTGCAGGTTCTCGTGGTTGGTGCGGCGGTAGGTGAGTCGGTGGATCAGCCACGGATATCCGTGGTACGCGAAGATGATCGGCCGGTCCTCGGTGAAGATGGTGTCGAACTCGTTGTCGGTCAGGCCGTGTGGGTGCTCGGTGTCCGGCTGGAGTCGCATCAGGTCGACCACGTTGACCAGGCGTACCTTCAACGTCGGCAGGTTCTGACGCAGCAGCTCGACGGCGGCCAACGTCTCCAGGGTGGGCACGTCTCCGCAGCAGGCGAGCACCACGTCCGGCTCGGTGCCGCCGTCGTTGCTGGCCCACTCCCAGATGCCCAGGCCACGCCGGGTGTGCTGGATCGCCTCGGTCATCGTCAACCAGTTCGGGGCGGCCTGCTTACCGGCCACCACCACGTTGATGTAGTGCCGGCTGCGCAGGCAGTGGTCCATCGTGGCGAGCAGCGTGTTGGCGTCCGGCGGCAGATAGACCCGCACCACCTCGGCCTTCTTGTTGACGACGTGGTCGATGAACCCCGGGTCCTGGTGGGAGAAGCCGTTGTGGTCCTGCCGCCAGACGTGGCTGGAGAGCAGGTAGTTCAGCGAGGCGATCGGCTGCCGCCAGGGGATGGCCCGGGTCACCTTCAGCCACTTGGCGTGCTGGTTGAGCATCGAGTCGACGATGTGGATGAACGCCTCGTAGCTGGTGAACACGCCGTGCCGGCCGGTCAGCAGGTAGCCCTCCAGCCAGCCCTGGCACAGGTGCTCGGAGAGCACCTCCATGACCCGCCCGTCGGGGGAGAGGTGGTCGTCGCCGGGCACGGTCGCGGCCACCCAGGCCCGGTCGGTCACCTCGAACGCGGCACCCAGCCGGTTGGACGCGACCTCGTCCGGGCCGAACAGCCGGAACGTCTCCGGGTTGGCGCTGATGACGTCGCGGATCCACGGGCCGAGCACCCCGGTCGCGCCGGCGATCGGCGTACCCGGTTCGGGAACCTCCACGCCGTAGTCGCGGAAGTCCGGCAGGGTCAGGTCGCGCAGCACCATGCCGCCGTTGGTGACCGGGTTGGCGCTCATCCGCTGGTCACCGCGCGGCGGCAGCGTCAGCAGTTCCTCCACCGGCGCCCCGGTAGCGTCGAACAGCTCCTCCGGCCGGTAGCTGCGCAGCCAGTGCTCCAGCTCGGCCCGGTGCGCCGGGTTGTCGCGTACGCCCGACAGTGGCACCTGGTGGGCGCGGTAGGTGCCCTCCACCTGAATGCCGTCGACCTCACTCGGGCCGGTCCAGCCCTTCGGCGTCCGCAGAATGATCATCGGCCATCGGGGGCGTTCGACGACGCCTCCGGAGCGGGCCCGCCGCTGGATCTCGGCGATCTCGTTCAGCACACGGTCCAGCGTCGCGGCCAGGGTCCGGTGCACCCGGGCGGGCTCGTCACCGGCCACCACGTACGGCTGGTAGCCGGATCCGCGCATGAGGTCGAGCAGGTCGGCCTCGGGGATCCGGGACAGCACGGTCGGGTTGGCGATCTTGTAGCCGTTGAGGTGCAGGATGGGCAGCACCGCGCCGTCGCGCGCCGGGTTGAGGAACACGTCGGAGAGCCAACTGCCGGCCAGCGGCCCGGTCTCCGCCTCGCCGTCGCCGATCACGCAGGCCACCAGCAGGTCCGGGTGGTCGAACGCGGCGCCGTAGGCGTGGCTCAACGCGTACCCGAGCTCGCCACCCTCGTGGATCGAGCCCGGCACGTCCGCCGCGACATGGCTGGGGATGCCGCCCGGGAAGGAGAACTGGCGGAAGAGCCGGGACATGCCGGCCTCGTCGCGGGCCACGTCGTGGTAGCGCTCCGACCAGGTGCCCTCCAGCCAGGTGTTGGCCACGATGGCCGGCCCGCCGTGACCGGGGCCGGTGACCAGCATGGCGTTGAGGTCGCGCGCCACGATCACCCGGTTGAGGTGGGCGTAGATCAGGTTGAGGCCGGGGCTGGTGCCCCAGTGCCCGAGCAGCCGGGGTTTGATGTCGTCGGGGGTCAGCGGCTCGCGCAGCAGCGGGTTGTCCAGCAGGTAGATCTGCCCGACGGTGAGGTAGTTCGCGGCGCGCCAGTAGGCGTCCAGCCGACGCAGTTCGTCTTCGGTCAGAGGGCTGTGCAGGTCAACAGCGGAATCCATGCTGCGTGAGCCTCTCGCGAAATCGGGGACGTCGCATCCGGTGTCCCGGGTTTTCCCGGCCACGTCCAGCTTCGTCGCCGCCGGAAGGATGGGGCAGAGCCATTGGTCCCCACTGGTGGTGCCGACGACCAGCGCCCCCGTGGGGTACGTCCATCCGGCCCACCTTCCCGCGCCGCCACCTCTTCCCTCACTGAGGGTAGTCGCGTCGGTGCGTCGACGGGGTCGGATCGGCGGTGCGTGAAGGCCGTCGGGGAACGTGTTCCGCTCCGGGCGTACCCGCCGGTAGGACCACCTCGGCTTGCGCTGCGTGGCGTGGCTGGGCCGGGGGAGACCAGCGGCTGTAATCGATTCGAGACTTGTGGATCTATATGTTCTACACAAAGATCATCGATGTAAAGAACTGATGACCGACAACTGACGACAGACCATCGACGGCGTACGTCGAGGCGAGCGTCAGACCGCCGAACCGCAGCTCAGCCGAGGTCAACATCCCCGGCTGGAGTACTAGCACGCAGACGAAACGGAGCACCGCCATGTTGGGTTTCGCATTTCGAACGTCTGGTATTCGGAGGTCATCGGAGGGTGGTCGAAGACGGGTGAGCCGGGCACGCCGGGGCATGTCCCTGGTGACTGCCGTCATCCTCACCGCAGGGTTGACCGCTTCGCTCAACACGTCCATGCCCGAGGCGAGCGCAGCGGCGGTGACGCCCGGAGCGCTGCCGTCGGCCTGCCTTGATGCTGACCCGAAGGCGAACGCCCCGAGGATCGTGTGGGCGAATCCGAAATTCGTGATGGGCAACATGTTCCTGGGTCTCGCGTCGGTGGTTTCCTACGCGATCACCGCGGAGAACGAGAAGGCGGACAAGGTCAAGGAGGCCGTTCGGCGGGTGGCGTACTGCTTCCCCGGCTACAACGTTGTGATCGCCCAGCCCCACAACGGCAGCACGCAACACATGACGGAGGCGTACTTCGTCACCACGATCGAATTGAGTGACACGAAGTATCGGGTGTACGTCTTCAAATCCGGCACCTTCTATCAGGCCGGTGACCTCGGCTACAAGAACTGGGGCTACAACGGATACTTCACCAAGAGCGACGATGGACGGACCGTGACCTTCACGACGCCGCCGCTTCCCGAGCGGCGCTCGGGATGGTCTTCTGGTCCGCAGTGTGAGGTGACGACCCGCGACCGGGTGGATCGCACCATCTACTACAGTCTCTACGACGGGTTGAGCAAGGACGCACAGAGCAGACACGTACGGGCACTGCTCAACGATGTGCGCACCTGCTTCCCGAACTACAACGTCATGGTGATGCACGACGAGCAATCGCACGAATGGTTGTCCCCGCCGACGTCGCAGGTGTACGCGAGTGCGTTCAGCATGCAGGACTACGACGCGAACGACTCGACCGAGGTTGGACGGCCATCCGGGGTAGCGAGCCGAGGCCGCTACGACGTTCATGTGTTCAAGACAGGCACGTTCCACAACATGGGCGACGGCGGCTGGAACAACTGGGCGTTCTACGGAAACTTCACCCGCAGCTCGGACGGCATGACGGTGGCGTTCACCGATCCGGCGACGGCCGACCTCACCTTCGACCCCATGGCCGGATTCGCCGATTCCAACTTCGATTCCGATACTCCGCAGTACACGTCGACCGCGAACGGACCGTACCCGGGATGCGGCTACACCGGGTCGGTGCCCGGCGACCGCGGGGAGCTCGTCCGGTCGCTGACCACCGAGTACCAGAAGTGCTTCCCTGACACGAACATCCTCGTCGTCAAGTCGATCGACCAGTTCTCCTTTGGTTATCTCTCGAACTTGAAACACCTCGCGAACGTGAATGGCATGACCGTCTTCGCGCTCGACGTCGGCGTGGTGAAGAACAACGGCGACGGCGGCTGGATCAACTGGGGATTCAACGGCAACTACGAACGCGACGGTGACTCCACCGTCTACTTCACCCACGGTACGCCGCCGGGCCCTCCCGTCCCCGGTCCTGATCCGACTGGCAGCGTCAGGGTGATGGTGGTGGGTGATTCGATGAGTCAGGGTGAGGAGGGCGACTGGACCTGGCGTTACCGGCTGTCGGAGTGGTTCAGGGAACAGGGCGTGGACGCCGAGTTCGTTGGCCCCTATAAGGGCACCGTGCCTGCCCGGGCACCCGGACGTAAACCGCCAACTCTGCAAGGGCAATTACCCGAGCCTGAGGACAAGTCGACACGTTTCGACGGCAAGTACGACCAGCGTATGAGCTTCGACGATGACGAACACTTCGCGATGTGGGGCCAGCAGGCAGCGATTGTCAAGAACCTGATCCAGTACCAGGTGCAGCAGCAGAAGCCTGACCTGATCCTGCTCGGCCTGGGCTTCAACGATCTGGGCTGGTCCGTCACCGACGCCCAGGGGACCCTGGACAGCACGAAAACGTTGGTCGACGAAGCCCGCAAAGCCAATCCCAACATCAAGCTCGCGATAGCCAACGTCCCACAACGCACCCTGCTGAACGTCAACAGACAGCTACCCGACAAGACCAATGACTACAACTCCCGGCTGGCCCAGGCGATCCCGACCTGGCACACCAACCAGTCACCAGTGAAGCTAGTCAAATGGCGCGAAAACTATGACTGCGGACCCACCAGCTGCCCCGCCGGCTACGACGGACTGCACCCCAACGCCACAGGCGAATACCAAATCGCCCGAGCATTCACCGAAACCCTGCACAACGACTTCGGATACGGCACCAAACCCCTCGACATCCCCACCACCATCCCCAACCGACCCACCCCCACACCCGCCGGAGTCACCGCCGGCGAAGGCCCTCAAGGCGTCACCGTCAACTGGAACAAGGTCTTCGGCGCCCACGGATACACCGTCCGCTCCCGGATGGTCGGCGCCACCACCTGGAACGAATCCCGCGTACAGGCCAACCGCCACGAAACCCTCTCCGTCAAAGGCCTGACCTGGGAATACCAGGTCCGCACCGACAACGGCGACACCGACGACCAAAAATCCGCCTGGTCACCCATCAGAACCGCGACAGCCAACCCGACGGCACCTGCCGGACCCACCGGAATCATCACGCAGCCCACCGCCACCGGCTTCACCATCACCTGGGGCGTACCCACCAACGCGGGCGCCATCGAACGCTACGAAGTCCTCTACTGGGACCAGGACACCCCCAACGCCATCCTCTCCAGCACCGGCATCAAAGGCTTCTCCGCCCGCATCGACGGCCTCAAGCCCAACCACCGCTACATCATCGCGGTAGCCAGCTGGAACACCACCGGCTCCGGCGTCCCCAACAGCGCACGCCCCATCAGGGTCGGCACCACAACCCCCACCGCACCCACCGGCCTACAGATCAACTCCCTCGACGCCAACACCGTCCAACTCACCTGGACCAAAAACGACACAGCCGCCGGCTATCGCGTCTGGACCCGCGACCTCACCAACGGCAGCCCCCTGACCCCAAGCGACCAAACATTCACCGAACCCACCCACGGCATCGCCTACCTAACCTCAGGCTTCTGGAACTACGAATACTGCGTCACCTCCATCAACGGCACCCTCGAATCAGCCCGAACCACCTGCGTGACCCCCACACGACCAGCCGGCAGTTGACCGTCACACCTTGACCACAACCAAAAGCTGGGCCCCGGAACCGTCACCACGGCTCCGGGGCCCAGCCGGGTCTGTGGATCTAAAGGTGTTTCCGGCCTCACCTGCCGGGCCGGCTCGCAGCGCTACCCCGACCGCTGACCTGAACCAAAACCCCGCCCCTGCAACAGGATCGAGGAACCCGGCCACGCGCCGGGCCACAACCATGCCCAACGGCAAGAACCTCGTCAGCAACGACCAGAACAACCAAGATCAATCACTGATGAAAGACCGAGGCTAAAGAAGCAACCGGCCCGGTCCCGCCGCGTTTGCAAGGGGCTCCTGCCCCCGTGGAGGGCATGCCCCGCACCTGGGGTGGGTACGCTGCGGGTGCGTCGGCCTTCGACCCTCACCACTTCGCGGTCTGGGGCCGTCAAGCGGCCCAGGTCAAGAATGAAATTTATGCGCAGGTAGCGGAGCGTAAGCCCGACCTGCTCCTGGTGGGGCTGGGGTTCAACGACCTGGGCTGGGTCGTCGACAACCCCGAGGGGACCATCGCCAGCATGAGGACGCTGGTGAGCGAGGCTCGTGCCGCCAACCCCAACATCAAGTTGGCCCTGGCCAACGTCCCTCAGCGCACCCGCCTCGGCGCCAACCCGAACCTGCCAGCCAACACCGATCGCTACAACACACTGCTGGCCGCCTCGATCCCGTCGTGGAGCACCAGCCAGTCCCCTGTGGCGTTGGTCGACTGGCGCGGGAACTACGCCTGCGGGCCCGACGGCTGTCCGGACGGCTACGACGGGCTGCACCCCAACGCCCGTGGCGAGTTCAAGATCGCCCAGGCGTTCCAACGCACCCTCGTCAACAACTTCCGCATCGGGACCAGCGTGCCCGCCATCCCCACCACCATTCCAGCGCGGCCCACGCCCGTGCCGAGGAACGTCGTCGTCGAGCCCGGCCCCCAGGGCCTCAAGGTGACGTGGGATGCGGTCTTCGGTGCCCACGGATACACCGTCCGGTCCCGTCTTGTCGGCTCCGCGAACTGGGGTGAGTCCAGGGCGGCGGCCAACCGTCACGACACGCTCTCTGGCCATGGCCTGAAGTGGGAATACCAGGTCCGCACCGACAACGGCGACACCGGTGACCAGAAATCCGCTTGGACGTCCCCGACGGCGCCCGTGGTGGCGAGCCCGACGGCCCCTCCGGGCCCGTTCCCGATCGTCACGCGGGCCACCAGCACCGGTTTCGACATCACCTGGGGTCAAACCGTCGGGGCGGTAGAACGTTTCGGGGTCATCTACTGGGACCAGGACGACCCGGGCGCATTCCTCGGCTCCGTCGGAATCAGGGGTCAGGCGGCCCATATCGACGGTCTGGAAGTCGGCCACCGCTATCTCGTCTGGGTATCGAGTTGGGACACCAGCGGCGGCGGAGGGGTGCCGAATCCGGGCCGCCCCGTCCTGGTCGGCGGCGGAACTCCCGCGGCGCCGAGCGGCCTGAAGGCCGTTGTCATCGACGCCTCAAGCGTCAAGCTCGACTGGAACAAATCCACCGATGCGGCTGGCTATCGCGTCTGGGTTCGCAACCTCGGCAATGGCGACGAGGAGCATGTGAGTCCCGAGAACATCATGGATACCACCTGGGGCGTCGGGTTCCTGGTCGCCGGCGCCATGAACTACGAATTCTGCGTCACCGCCATCAACGGCGCATTGGAGAGCGCCAAGACCACCTGCACGAGGCCCGTCCGGTCCTGACCGGTGTGCTGTGGCGCGGTCGGCTGACCGCGCCACAGCCACGCGACCACGAATGGTTCGCCCCCCTGTCGGCCCTCGTTGAAACCGGACGTTCGCCGTCGCGGCTGATGGCACCCGGGTCAGGGCCGTTGGTTCGGTGCCGGGCGAGTGTCGGGCCCGGTCAGCGGCGCCTCGGCCAGGCCGCGGACGACGACCACCGGGGCTGGGGAGTGGTAGAGCAGGGACTGGGCGACCGCGCCCAGCATGGCCCGGCCCGGTTCGTCGCCGCGGGCGGCGACCAGCGCCACCTGCGCGTTGCGGGAGGTGTCGATCAGCACCTCGGCGGGGTCGCCGCGTACCACGCGACACTCGGTCGGCACGGTGTTGTCGCGGCCGGTGTGCCGGGCCAATGCCTCGGTGAGTTGCTCGGCGACCGCGTCGGTGTCCTCGTCGTACTCCACCACCCGCAGGGCCAGCAGTCGGGCGTCGCGGCGGGCCGCGCATTCCACGGCCCACTGCAGGGCGAGGTGTGAGCTGGGCGAGCCGTCCACCCCCACCAGCACCGGGCCCTGCGGTGGCGGCTCACGCCGGACCACCAACAGGGGGCAGCCGGCCCGGGCGGCCAGCTGCACGGCGGTCGTCTCGGCCGGAACGCACTGACCGCTTCCCGCCATGCCGCTGTCGCCGACGGCCAGCAGGAAGGTGCCCTCCGAGCGGCGGATGAGGGTGGGCAGCACAGAGCTCTCGACGATCTCCCCGCGTACGGTCAGCCCCGGCTCGGTCTGGTGGGCGAGCTGGGCGGCGCGGGTGATCAGTTCTTCGGCCTGGTCGCGGGGTGCGGCGACGGTGTCCGCGGCGAAGGCCGCGCTCCAGTCGAAGGTGTGCAGCAGGTGCAGTGGCCGGCCGTGGTCGGCGGCCTCCTGCGCGGCCTGTTCGACGACCGGGAGGTCGAGTTCCGACCCGAGGCCGACCAGCACCGCTGCGTCGGCGGGTGCGGCCATCCGATATCACCTCCCGGGCGTCGCGCCCGGCACGACCAAGCTGTCCCTGACCGAGGGTAGTCGGATGAGCACGGCGGCGCGGCGTCGTTGCGTTATCGCCCGCTCGCCCGGCTGGAGAGGACCCGGTCCCAGTCGACGGCGCGGGCCCAGTCGGCGTAGCGGTGCCAGGCGACCTCGGGGTGCGCGGCGTGCAGGGCGTCGACGTCGACGAAGTCGGTGTTGTCCTCGAAGCGCTGGAACATGTCGGCGATCTCGTCGCCGGCCCACTGCCGGACCTGGTGCAGCGGCAGTTGCTGGTACGGGATCTCGCGGCCGAGCACGTCGCTGAGGATGCGGGCCGCCTCCTCGCCGGTCACCCGGTCGGAGACGACATCAATGCGCTCGCCGACGAACCGCTCGGGGTGCTCGATGGCGTGCACGGCGAGGCTGGCGATGTCCCGGACGGTGACCTGGTCCAGCGGCTTGCCGGGGGAGAGCGGGTTGGCCAGGATGCCGTCGTTGAGGCGGCTGAACCCGGTGTTCAGGACGTTCTCCATGAAGTACACCGGTCCGAGGACGGTCGCGCGTCCCTGCTGCCTGCGCAGGTACGCCTCGACGTGCTGTTTGCTGTCGGCGTGGTCGATGTCGGACTCGACCATCCGGTCGGCGCCGCGGACCGAGGAGTAGACGAGGTGCGCCTCGGCCGCCGCGTCGACCAGGAGGCGGCCCTGGGCGACCTCCTCGTCCTTCCCGCCGGTTCCGAACGGTACGGACAGCCCGAAGACCGCGTCGACACCGTGGGCGGCGTCGGCGAGCGCTACCGGGTCGCCCAGGTCACCGACGGCGAGCCGTACTCCGGCGGCGGACAGTGCCCGGGCGGGCGGCGACTCGGGTGAGCGCACGTAGGCGACGACGTCGTGGCCGTGCTGGAGCAGCAGGTCGGCGACGGCACCGCCCTGCCGCCCGGTGGCGCCGATGACGAGAACGGTGGTCACGGGAGGGCTCCTTGTTCGCGGTTCGGGGACGCCGCTGATCCTCTGGCCTCAACCATGGTTGAGGTCAAGCGGTACCGTCGATCAATGCCAAGGCCCCACACCACGTTTCACGAACTCACCGTCGGGCAGGTCGCCGACCGCAGCGGTGTCGCCATCTCCGCGCTGCACTTCTACGAGCGCAAGGGCCTCATCCGCAGCACGCGGACGGCGGGCAACCAGCGCCGGTACAGCCGCGACACCTTGCGGCGGGTCGCGTTCATCCGGGCCTCCCAGCACGTCGGCATCTCGCTGACGGCGATCCGCGAAGCACTGGACCAACTGCCCAGCGAACGCACCCCGACCCCCGACGACTGGGCCCGGCTGTCGGCGGCCTGGCGTACCGAGCTCGACGCGCGCATCGCGCAGTTGCAGGCGCTCCGCGACGACCTCAGCGAGTGCATCGGCTGCGGTTGTCTGTCGTTGCGGGTCTGCCATCTGACCAATCCACGGGACGTGCTCGGTCGTGAGGGCGCCGGAGCACGCCGGTTGCTGTCGCCGCGAACCGATCGCGTCAACCAGGGTTGACATGAGCGTTGGTGTCAACGTATGTTGACGGCATGAGTCAGGCGACAGAACTCGCGGCGGCAGCCGGCAGCACCGACCCCCGGGTCGGGCTGCGCGCCGTCCGCGCGCTACGCCGGCTGCTCGAGCGGCTCGAGGTGGTCCAGGTGGACAACGCCCGTCGACAGGGCTGGTCCTGGCAGGAGATCGCCGACACGCTCGAGGTCAGCCGGCAGGCAGTGCACAAGAAGCACGCCGGGCGACCGGCGGTCAACTCATCCTGGGAGGCGTGATGTTCGAACGGTTCACCGACCGGGCACGCGACGTGGTGCGACGGGCGCTGGAGGAGGCGCGGGTCGAGGGCCAGCGCCCGGTCGGCACCGAGCACCTGCTGCTCGCCCTGCTCGCCGACGAGGCCGGGCTGGCCAGCCGGGTGCTCGCCGACGCCGGGGTACGCGCCGACGACCTGCGCGAACGCATCCACCGGCACACCGCCAGCGGCGGCGCGGGCCTCGGTGACGCGGACGCGGCGGCGCTGCGGGAGATCGGCATCGACCTGGCCGCGATCGTCGCCCGCATCGAGCAGTCCTTCGGCCCGGACGCGCTACGGGAGGCGGTGCCGGCGCCACGCCGCCGCTGGGGGCGTAAGCGGTACCTCGGCGGCCCGTTCTCGCCCCGCTCGAAGAAGGTGCTGGAGCTGTCCCTGCGGGAGGCCCTGCGCCTGCGCCACCGCCACATCGGCACCGAGCACATCCTGCTCGGGGTGCTCCGGGAGGGCAACGGGCTGGGGGCGTTGGTGCTCACCGAATCCGGGGTGGACCTCGACGATCTGCGCCGGCGGGTGGAGCTCGCACTGCGGGCGGCGGCCTGACGGGTGGGGCCGGGTTGAAACCTGTCTGTGGCACTTCCGACGCGCGCCGGTCGCCGGGTCGCTGAAGCCGTCCGGGTGCTGCACACTGACGCCGTGGATGCTGGAGAGGACAGGCGGCCCTCGGGCGGCGACGGCGGGTTGCGCTCCGCGGTGGTGGTCAACCCGGTCAAGGTCGACGATCTCGACGAGTTGCGTCGTACCGTCGACGACGCCCTGACCGCGGCCGGCTGGCCCGCGCCGCAGTGGTACGAGACGACCGCCGACGACCCGGGTCGCGGCCAGACCGAGCAGGCCGTCAAGGCCGGCGTCGACCTGGTCTTCGCCTGCGGGGGCGACGGCACCGTGATGTCCTGCGTCAGCGGGTTGGTCGGCACCGATGTCGCCCTCGCCGTGCTGCCGCAGGGCACCGGCAACCTGCTCGCCGCCAACCTGGGGCTCTCCACCGACCTTGCCGCCGGGTTGCAGGTCGCCGTCGAACGCGGCCGACGGCTGCTCGACGTCGGCGCTGTCGAGGACAAGTACTTCACCGTGATGGCCGGCATGGGCTTCGACGCCCAGATGCTCGAAGCCACCAACGAGACCACCAAGGCCCGCATCGGCTGGCCGGCGTACGTGATGGGTGCCGCCCGCCACCTACGGGACCGGCCGATGCGGGTGCAGATCCGCATCGACGACCGGCCGCCGGTGCGCCGCCGGGCCCGTTCGGTCCTGATCGCCAATGTCGGCCGCCTGCAGGGCGGCGTGACCCTGCTGACCGAGGCCGAGCCGGACGACGGCTGGCTCGACGTCGCCGTTCTCACCCCGCGCAACCTGCGGCACTGGCTCGCGCTCGGCTGGGCGGTGATCCGCCGCAGCGGCCAGGTGCCACAGCTGGAGGTTTTCCGGGGCCGGCGGGTGGTGGTCACCAGCAACCGGGCGCAGCCTCGGGAGTTGGACGGGGACCTGATTCCCCCGGGCCGGCAGCTGCGGGCGGAGATCCGGCCGCAGGCGCTCTGGCTCTGCGTCCCCCAGCCCGAGGACGCCCCCGACCTGGCCGTCGACGCGCAAGGTGCCGGGGAGCGGGGCGAGCAGCTGATCGAGGAAGCACACCGTGAGTAGCACCCGGATCGTGCCGGAGACCCGGCTGATGGCCGACGAGGAGCTGTCCGCCGACGACGCCTGGCACACACTGCGCGGGCAGGGTGGCTGGCACCTGCTGCGGGACGCCTTCATCCGGTTCCGCTACGGCGACGGGTTCAGCCACTCCCGGGCCTTCGCGCTGCAACTCTGCCTCGCCGTGGTGCCGTTCCTGATCGCCCTCACCGGCCTGATCAGCGAGCTGGGCGTCCGGGAGGGCGGCCAGGTGGTCGCCGACACCGTCCTGGCGCTCACTCCCGGCCAGAGCGAGCAGATGGTCTCCGAGCTGCTCGGTGAGGGCGAACGCGTCGAGGACGCGGGAGAGCTGGCGCTCACCCTCGGTCTGCTCACCGGCCTGTTCGCGCTCACCACCACGATGGCCCAGATCGAGCGGGGCGCCAACCGCATCTACGGCGTCGAGCGGGACCGTCCGGCGCTGCAGAAATACCTTCGGGCCGCCGTGCTGGCTGTCACCGCCGGCGTGCCGGCTCTCGCCGGCTTCCTGATCCTGGTCGGCGGCGGCGCGATGGGTGACTCGGTCCGCGAACACTACGAGTGGGGCGAACTCGCCAACGGCATCTGGGACGTGATCCGCTTTCCGCTGAGCCTCGCGCTGACCGTCGTCGCCGTCGCCGTGCTGTTCCGACACGCGCCGCGCCGCAACCAGCCCGGCCTGTCCTGGCTGCTGTTCGGCGCCGGCATCGCCACGGCGCTGTGGTGGCTCGCCAGCCTGCTGCTCGCCGCGTACGTGCGGTTCAGTGACGATTTCGGGCAGACCTACGGCGCCCTGACCGGCATGATGGCGCTGCTGCTCTGGGCCAACCTGACCGGGATGGCGCTCTTCGGCGGGCTGTCCTTCGCCGCGCAACTGGAGGCGCTGCGCATCGGTGTGCGGGAGCCCGCCCAACCGGACCTGTGGGAGCCCGACCCGGACCGCGCCGAGCTGTACGACACCGGGGACATGTCGGCGCTCTAGCGGCACCGGCGTGTACGTGTGACGCGGATCGGGTAAAAGCGCCTCGCCAGACAGACAAGGGAGGTGCGGGGTGACCGCGGTCAAAGAGGTGGCACGGCGCCCGATCGGGCATTTTGCCGAACGGAGCATCGCCGGCCTGGTGGCCGTCACCGGCGCCGGGGTGGCCTTCGGGCTGCTGTTGTTGCTCGTCCGGGTGCAGTGGAGCCCGCTGGAGGATGTCGACCGCGGGCTCGCCGAGTGGTTCAACGGGCTCGTCGCCCCGCACCACGCACTGGTCACCGTGCTCCAGGCGGTGACGGACCTGGGCGGCCGGCCGATCCTCATCTGGCTGGTCACCATCGCCGTGGTCGGGCTGCTGATCCGGCGGCAACCCCGACTCGCCGTCTATCTGATCATCACGGGGGTCGGTGGCCTGATCCTCGACCCGTCACTGAAGACGCTTGTCGGCCGGCTCCGCCCGGTCGTGGACGTGCCGATCGCCAGCGCGCCCGGCAACAGCTTCCCGAGCGGGCACGCGCTCGGCTCGTTCGTCGCGTACGGAGCGCTGCTGCTGGTGTTCCTGCCGGCGATGGCGCCTCGCTGGCGCAAGCCGGCCATCGTCGGCGTCGGTGTGCTGGTGGCACTGGTCGGACTGACCCGGATTGCGCTGGGTGTGCACTTCGTCTCCGACGTGCTGGCCGCCTGGTTGCTCGGGGCCGCCTGGCTGGGCGTCACCGCGTACGCCTTCCGACTGTGGCGGCGGGAGCGGGGGCGGCCGGTGCCTCCGCTGACCGAGGGCCTGGAGCCCGAGGCGGGGCACGACATCGCCCCCGCCCCGGCCGAGGAACATGTGCTGGCCCACCCCCGCTCGGCGGTGGCCGAGCTGCTGGTCGGCTGGGTGATCGTGTTCGGGGCGCTGTACGGCTTCGGCACGTACGTCAGCTACCACGCCAAGGGCACCTTCTTCGACACCCTCGACACCAAGGTGCCGCAGTGGTTCGCCGAGCGGCACACCGAGGTGCTGACCGACGTCAGCTGGTGGTGGAGCAAGTTCGGTGACACCCATGCCATCCTGCTGATCTCGCTGGTGTTCTGCCCGCTGGTGCTGGCGGTGTGGCGGCGCTGGCGCCCGGTGCTCTTCGTGGCGCTGGCGATGGTGGGGGAGTTGACCCTCTTCCTCTCGTCGGCCCGCGCGGTGGACCGGCCGCGTCCGCCGGTGGAGAACCTGGACGGGCAGATGCCCACCTCGTCGTTCCCGTCCGGGCACATCGCGGCCACGATCTGCGTCTGGCTGGCGATCACCGTCATCGTGTTCCCGCGTACCGACCGGTGGTGGCGTTGGATCTTCGTGGCGCTGGCCGTGATCATGCCGGTCGGGGTGGCCACCTCCCGGATGTACCGGGGAATGCACCACCCCACCGACTTCATGGGCGCGATCCTGCTCTCCGCGCTCTGGATCGGCTTGCTCTATCTGGTGATCCGACCGAACGAGGACCTGAAGGAAGGCAACCAACCGGCCATCGAGTCGGAGGACGTGGACACCCTCGACGACGAGCTGGCGCGGGCCGGCCGAGCCGACTAGGCGCCGCCGTCGTGCTACGGGTGATGACCTGGAACATCCGCACCGGCGGCCGGGATCGTGGCGGCCTCGACCGGCTGGATCAGGTGGTCCAGGTCGTCGACGAGCAGGCACCGGACGTGCTGGCCCTGCAGGAGTTGCGCGGCTTCGACCGGGACGGGCTGATGGCCACCGTGGCGGGCCGGGTGGGGATGACGCCCCACCTGGCCCGGTCCTGCTTCGGGCAGCCGGTGGCCGTGCTGGTCCGGCCGCCGTACCGGGTCGTCGACGCCGGGTCGGTGCGTCGTCCGTTCCACCACGCCGCCGCCCGCGTCGTGGTGGCCACGTCCGCCGGTCCGTTCACCGTGCTGGGCACCCACCTCTACCCGTACTCCGGGGGTCGGCGGCGGATGGAGGTCGACTGGCTGGTCGCCGCGATGCGCCGCAGCGAGGGGCCGCTGACGCTGGTCACCGGTGACCTCAACTCGCTCGACCCGACCGTCGACCACACGGCCCGGCTGGCCGGCATGCCCACTCTCTACCGGCGGCGGCACCTGCGTCGCTCCGGCGGCGCCGTGGACACCCGCGCGATCGCCCGACTGCTCGCGGCCGGCCTGGTGGACCTCTGGCCGTCCGGCAACATCGACGCGCCGGAGGCCGAGGGCCACACCGTGCCCACCCGGCTCGGCGGGGCCGAGTTCGCCGGGATGCGGTTGGACTACCTGCTCGGCAGCCCGGCGGTGGCGCAGCGCGCGCACGACTGTCGGGTGATCCGCGACGGCGCGGCGGCCACCGCCTCCGACCACTATCCGCTGCTCGCCACGCTGGAGCTGTCTCCCGGCTGACGCCGCCGTCGGCTCGCGCGGCCGGTGCCACCCGGGACGTGGCGCGGGCCGATTACCGTGCCACCGTGACCGACCGCCGCACCCTCCGCTCGCCGCTGCCCGGTCCGCCGAACGATCACCGGGCCGCGCCACCGGGGGCTCGTCCGGCCGCCGACCCGCCGGTCTCGGGCAGGGCGCAGCCGGCCGCCGTCGCGCCTCCGCTCGTCGCGGCCGTCGCGCGTGGTGTGGCGCTGGTCGTGGTGCTGCCGGTACGCCTGCTCTGGGAGCTGATCGTGGCTGCCGGCCGACTGCTGCACCGGTACCTGCTCCGCCCGGTCGGCCGGTTCCTGTCCCGCTGGCTGCTGGCCCCACTGGCCTGGCTGCTGCACCGGCTGGTCTGGCTTCCGCTGGTGTGGTGCGCCCGGCACCTGCTGTGGCTCCCGCTGGTCTGGTGCGCCCGGCACCTGCTGTGGCTCCCGCTGGTGTGGGTCACCCGCACGGTGATCTGGCCCGCGCTGGTCTGGTTGACCCGTCATGGGCTGCGTCCGGCCCTCGTGGTCCTGGGGCGCGTGCTGGTCTGGCTCGCCAGGTACCTGGTCCTGTGGCCGCTGCGATGGTTGGGCACGGTGCTCACGCCCGTCGGTCGGCTGGTCGTCGCCGCGGTGGTCGGTGCGTGGCGGACGGCCGGCCGGGTGCTGCGACTGCTCCACCGACTGCTGCTGCGCCCCCTGCTGTCCGGAGTCCGGTGGGTCTGGTCGGTGACGGTCGTGCCGGTGGCGCGGGGCCTCAGGGCGATGTGGCGGGCCACCGTCGCGCCCGCGGCCCGCTGGGCCCGTCGTTCGGTGCTCGACCCGGTCCGGCTGGCCGTACGGGAGGTGCTCAACGCCCTGGGCCTGCGCCGTTAGGACGTACGGGGCTCAGAGCACCAGATTCAACAGGACGGTCAGCACCACCGACGCCACGATCGAGAAGAGGATCATCAGGAGGCAGCCGAGGCCGCCGCCGAGCGGGCGGATCTCCGTGTTGCCGAAGCGCATGATGTTCACCTGTCCGAGAGTGCGGGTTGAGGGGCCGCCTCGATGGCGTTGTGCACCGAGTGCGACAGCGTCGCGAGGACCCGCCAGGGCCGGGCGTTCCAGACGTCCCGCACCAGGATCGGGGCCTGCAGCGGCGCCTCGCGCAGGCTGTCCACCAGCCAACGACCGAACTGGCCCCGTCGGGACCGGGCCGCCGGGTCACTCGTCGGTCCGGCCAGCACCAGTGCGCGTACCGCGTCGGGGTGGGTCGCGGCGACCGCGGCGGCCACCTCCGCGCCGAACGAGTGCCCCAGCAGGCAGACCGGCGGCAGTTGGTACGCGGCCAGCCAGGCAGCCAGGTGGTCGGAGTGCCGGCGGACGTCGTACGCGTCCCGAGGGTGTTCGGTGAGTCCGAAGCCCGGCAGGTCCGGCACGTACACCTGATGGGTTGTGGCGAGCGCGACGGCCAGCGGGGTGAGATACCGGTGCGAGACCGCCAGGCCGTGCACGAGCACCACGGGTGGCTCCCCGGTCCCCGGGTCGGCGCTGCGGCGGGTGTGGGTGCGCAGTCCGTCGACGACCCGCCACTCGCTGGTCAGCCCGCCGGCTGGCCGGGGCGCGGCCATGGCGAGCCGCAGCTCGGCCGGCCCGAACCGGCCGACGGCGCTGAGGTGGGTCGACCCGGGCGGTCGGGGTGCCGCGCCTTGGTTCACAGCTCGCGCAGCCGGGGCAGCAGTTGCTCCTGCGCCCAGTCCAGGAACATCGGCTGGGTCTCCCCGCCCACCTGGATGATCGCCACGTGGGTGAAGCCGGCGTCGACGAACTTGCGGAACGCCTCGACGTGCGCGTCCACGTCCGGACCGCAGGAGATGCCCTCGGCGACGTCCTCCTCGCGGACGAACTGGGTGGCGGCGGCGAAGGACTCCGGGCCGGGCAGGTCTGCGTTGACCTTCCACCCCATTCCGAACCAGCGGAACTGGTCGTGCACGATCTTGCGGCACTCCGCCTCGTCGGGGCCGTAGCAGATGGCCACCTGGCCGTAGCGGGGTTGGCCGGCGCCCCCGGCGTCGTCGTACATCTCGATGATGTGCCGGTCGGGTTCGGTGGAGATCAGGCCGTTGCCGTACTCGGCGGCCAGCGTCGCGGACTGTCGACCGGACGCGGCGATGGCCATCGGCACCGGCTGGTCCGGGCGGTCCCAGACGTAGGCGTCGGGCACGTCGAAGTGGTTGCCGGAGAAGGTCAGCGTCTCCCCGTTGAGCAACGGCCGGATGATCTGCAACGCCTCCTCGAACATCTCGTGCCGCTGCTGGACGTGCGGCCAGCCGCCGACCACGTGCTCGTTCAGGTTCTCCCCGGCGCCCAGGCCGAGGGTGAAACGACCATCGGAGAGCGCCCCGATGGTGCTTGCCTTCTGCGCGACCACGGCCGGGTGGTAGCGGCGGATCGGGCAGGTCACGAAGGACATCAGCTCCGCGCGGGAGGTGGCGTGGGCGACCGCACCGAGCACCGACCAGGCGTACGGGGAGTGGCCCTGGGAGTCCAGCCAGGGGTAGTAGTGGTCGGACACCACCAGTTGGTCGAAACCGGCCGCCTCGGCCCGTACCGCATGGTCCACCAGTTGCTTGGGCCCGGCCTGCTCGCTCATCAGGGTGTAGCCGACGCTGACCATCCTGGTGTCCCCTCTCGCTGACGGATCGTTCCCGGGATACCCCGGTGCACGGCGGTCAACCCTCCCGTCCGGTTCGGCTGCCGCAGTGCTTGACGGATCCCGGCCGCCTGCCTACCGTCGGTCTTAACCGGTTAAGAGCCGGGTGTGGCGCACATCCTGTGGTGGGGATGACCGCCCCGTGACGGCCCGCGTCCGCGTGGGCCGTTGCGGCTGTCCGGGCTGCGGGCCCCTCAACTGAACCGGTTGCGAGGACCAATCCACCGTCCTACGCTGATGCCTGCGCCGGGAGCCGGGCGCGGCTGCCGGGCTGCAGCCGCCTTCCCCTGTCACGTCCCCACCCCTGTCGGGCACCGGGGGTCCTCCCTGAGGAAGGCCATGAAGACTCGACTCTCCGCCGCCGGCGCGACCCTGCTCGCGTTGCTCGTCACCGTGCTGGCGTTCGGCCAGCCGGCACACGCCGCGGCTGGCTTCTCCGTCGCTGGCGGCAAGTTGTACGACGCCAACGGCGCCGAATTCATCATGCGCGGCGTCAACCACGCGCACACCTGGTACCCGCAGCAGACCAGCTCGTTCGCGGACGTCAAGGCGCTCGGCGCGAACACCGTGCGGGTGGTGCTCTCCAGCGGCGACCGGTGGACCCGCAACACCAACGCCGACGTCGCCAACGTCATCTCGCTCTGCAAGGCCAACCGACTGATCTGCGTGCTGGAGGTGCATGACACCACCGGGTACGGCGAGCAGAGCGGGGCGATCACCCTCGACCGCGCCGTCGACTACTGGCTCAGCCTCGCCGACGTCCTCGCCGGCCAGGAGAGGTACGTCATCGTCAACATCGGCAACGAGCCGTACGGCAACCAGAACTACGCCTCGTGGGCCACCGACAACGCCAATGCGATCAAGCGCCTGCGGGCCGGCGGGTTGACCCACACGATCATGGTGGACGCGCCGAACTGGGGGCAGGACTGGTCGTTCACGATGCGCGACAACGCCGCGTCGGTCTTCGCCGCCGACCCGGCTCGCAACACCGTGTTCTCCATCCACATGTACGGGGTGTTCGACACCGCTGCGGAGATCAGCGATTACCTGGGTCGGTTCCGCACCGCCGGGCTGCCCATCGTGGTCGGTGAGTTCGGCTTCAACCACTCCGACGGGAACCCGGACGAGGACGCCATCCTCGCGTACAGCCAGGCCAACGGGATCGGCTGGCTGGGCTGGTCGTGGAGCGGCAACGGCGGCGGCGTCGAGTATCTCGACCTGGCCACCAACTTCAATCCGGCGAGCCTGACCGACTGGGGTGAGCGCCTCTTCAACGGCGTCAACGGCATCCGGCAGACCGCCCGCGAGGCCAGCGTCTTCGGCGGCACCCCTCCACCG